>NZ_SMKR01000001.1 GCF_004348725.1 Kribbella turkmenica | reverse complement strand
CCCAACCCACCACGAACTCAGCGCCCCACTTCGACCCCTGGGGCGATGCCGATGCGACAACCACCTCGCCTCGACCTCGCGCGAGGCAAGCGCTGCCGCCCGCCCTCCGGGGTTACGCCTCAACCGCTACAACGGGCCACTCCCCCGACGGCCGATCCCGGCGCCCCTCAGCCGGCACCATCCCGTTCGACCCATGGGCCGATCACCCGCCCGCGGCCACACCGGCCTGACCCGCCTTCGCTCCACCATCACTCGCCGGTACCGGAGACCCGAGGAGTTGACCTCGTCGAAGTACGCGCGCGAGTCGTTCGGGTGTTCCGCTGTGCAAGCAGGCACCTTCGGCCCTTGCGCGCCGGTGCCCTCCGGCAGCGAAGTTCACCCCGACGTTCTGCTTGCCGCAGGCCTGCTCACTCGGTTGCTCCCACCCCGATCGTTCGGTTGTATGCCCCACATGGGATCGCACACCAGGCTCGTTCTCCTGTGTGGAACAGCATTCTCCGGCAAGAGCACGGTGGCCCGATCGCTGGCACCAAGGCTGTCAGCACACGTCGTGAGCCTCGACGAAATCAACGAACGCCGAGGCTTGTGGGGCGGCGACGGCATCCCGGTGGAGGAATGGATCCACACCCACGAACTCGCCACCGACGAGGTCCGTGACCTGCTCGCCGCAGGTACGTCTGCCATCGTCGACGACACCAGCTCCCCACGCTCCCTACGCGACAACTGGCGCGCACTCGCCACAGCCGCCGGCGCCCGATTCACCCTCGTGTACATCGACGTAGCCCACGCCACGATCCACCGCCGCCGCGCGGCCAACCAACGGAATCCCCGCCGCCGTGACGTCACCGACGCCGTACTCAACCAGCACCTCACCACCTTCGAGCCCCCACACCCCGACGAGAACGCGATCAGAATCAGGTCCGCCGAAGACCTGCAGAGCATAGGAATCTGAGCGCTTCGGCCGCCGGCGAGCTGGACGACAGGGCCAGCACCGACCGATCGAGCACCAAGGAACGACAGCGCACACGGCAGGTCCACCCATGCGCAGCACGCGGGGTCGACCTGGGTGGTGGACCTGGGTGGACTACCGGAGCAGGTGGACGGCCTCGGCTGCCCAGTAGGTGAGGATCGTTTCGGCGCCGGCGCGGCGGATGCTGGTGAGGGTTTCCAGGATGGCGCGGTCGCGGTCGATCCAGCCGTTGGCGGCGGCTGCTTCGACCATCGCGTACTCGCCGGAGATGTTGTACGCCGCCACCGGCACGTCCACGTGGTCCCGCACCTGCCGGATGATGTCCAGGTAGGCCAGCGCCGGCTTCACCATTACGATGTCGGCGCCTTCGGCCACGTCCAGATCGACCTCGCGCAGCGCCTCGCGCGCGTTGGCGGGATCCTGCTGGTAGGTCTTGCGGTCACCTTGCAGCGACGAGTCGACGGCCTCGCGGAACGGGCCGAAGAAGGCCGACGCGTACTTCACGGCGTACGCGAGGATCACCGTGTCCACGAATCCGGCCGCGTCGAGCGCCGTCCGGACGGCTCCGACCTGGCCGTCCATCATGCCGGACGGACCGACGACGTGTGCGCCGGCGGAGGCCTGGGCGACGCCCATCTCGGCGTAGAGCTTCAGGGTCGCGTCGTTGTCCACGCGGCCGGCGGAGTCGAGTACGCCGCAGTGCCCGTGCGAGGTGAACTCGTCCAGGCAGAGGTCCGCCATCACCAGCAGCGAGTCACCGGCCTCGGAGACCGCGTCCCGGATCGCGACGTTCAGGATGCCGTCCGGGTCGATCCCGCCCGAGCCGGTCTCGTCCTTGGAGGACGGGACGCCGAACAGCATGACGCCACCGAGTCCGAGCTGGGCGGCCTCGGCGACCGCCTTCCGCGCGGTGTCGCGGGTGTGCTGGTAGACGCCCGGCATCGACCTGATCGCGATCGGCTCGCGGGCGTCCTCCCGGATGAACATCGGCAGGATCAGCTGCCGCGGTTCCAGCGTGGTCTCCGCGACCAGCCTGCGTAGCGCCGCCGACGACCGAAGCCGCCGCGGCCTGATCTCCGGGAATCCAGGCACGTCTATCAGCTCTTCCGACGGGAGCCCGAGCGGCGCTCGGACGGACGGGTGACCGGTTCACCGGCCTCGATCATGGTGTCACGCCGGTCGGCGCCGAACCGGGCGAGGGCGTCGGCGAGCTCCTCGGCGGACGGCGTCTCGGCCATCGCGTCGACCCGCAGGCCGTGCTCCTCGGCGGTCTTCAGGGTGGCCGGGCCGATGACCGCGATCACCGTCGACGCGTGCGGCTTGCCGGCGATGCCGACCAGGTTGCGCACGGTCGAGGACGAAGTGAACACGACCGCGTCGAACTTGCCGGACTTGATCGCCTCGCGGGTCGGCGCGGGCGGCGGGGCGGCCCGGACGGTCCGGTACGCCGTCACATCGTCGACCTCCCAGCCGAGATCGGTGAGACCGGCGACGAGCGTCTCGGTGGCGATGTCGGCGCGCGGCAGGAAGACCCGGTTGATCGGGTCCAGCACCTCGTCGAACGGCGGCCAGTCCTCCACCAGGCCGGCGGCGGACTGTTCACCGGACGGGACCAGGTCGGGACGGATGCCCCAGGCACCGATCGCCTCGGCGGTCTTGTCGCCGACCGCGGCGATCTTCAGCCCGGAGAACGCGCGTGCGTCCAGGCCGTACTCGTCGAACTTCTCCCGGACCGCCTTGACCGCGTTGACCGAGGTGAACGCGACCCACTCGTAGCGGCCCTCGACCAGGCCGCGGATGGCCTTGTCCATCTGCTGCGGGTTGCGCGGCGGCTCGACCGAGATGGTCGGGACCTCTTCCGGCATCGCGCCGTACCGGCGGAGCCGGTCCATCAGCGGGCCGGCCTGGTCCTTGGTGCGCGGCACCAGGATCCGCCAGCCGAACAGCGGCTTGGTCTCGAACCAGGACAGCGCCTCGCGCTGCTCGACCACGGCGCCGACCACGACGACGGCCTCGCCGGTCACCTTGGCCGCGCGCAGGTCGGCGACGATCGTCTCCAGGGTGCCGACCACGCTGGTCTGCGAGGTCGTCGTCCCGCCGACCGTAACCGCGACCGGCGTGCCGGCGTCGAAGCCGGCCTCGACCAGAGCCGCGGCGGTCTCCTTCAGGACCTCGACAGCGTTCAGCAGCACCAGCGTCTGCTTGGGGTGCAGCCGGGTCAGGTCCAGCTTCGCCTCGGCCAGATCGAGGACGGTGACCTCGCGGTCGCCCTTCATCGTCAGCGGGATCCCCGCGTACGCCGGAACCGCGCTGACCTCGCTGACACCGGGGATGATGTTGAAGCTGATGCCGGCCTTGCGGCACGCGGCCGCCTCCTCGGCGCCACTGGAGAAGGTGAACGGGTCACCGGTCAGCAGGCGGACGACGTTCGCCGCGGACTTGGCCGTCTTCACGACCAGCCGGGCCCGGGCGGCGACCCGTAGCGCCCGGCTGCCCTCGGCGCCGCTGCCGTCGACCACCTCGACGCCCGGCTTGCAGTACACCAGGAAGGGGTCGTGCTCGGGGCCCTCGACCACGACGGCGTCGGCGTTCGCCAGGACGTCGCGGCCGGCCAGGGTCAGCAGGGACGGATCGCCCGGACCGACACCGACGAACGTGACGTGGCCGAGTGGTCTGGTCTGCTTGACCGTGCCGGTGGCGGCCGCCTTGGCCGGCACTTTCTGAGGTGTCCTGGATGCCGCGGTGGCCGCTGTCTTCGCGCTGCTCACGTCTGCCTTCGCCCTCGTCCTCGTCCTGCTCGTCTTCTTGGCCGTCGTGCCCTGTGCCGGTGTCATGTCTGCTCCAGCAACTCGTTTGCCAGCGCCTTGCCGAGAGCCACCGGGTCGTCCACCGGCCCGTTGGCCGACAGCCGTCGTACGCCGTCGTCCTGGCCGAGCGCTCCCCGTAGCCACAGCTCCGGACCGTCCTCACCTTCGACCACCTCGGCGAGCGCACCGACCGGAGCCGTGCATCCCGCCTCGAGAGTGGCGAGCAGCTGCCGCTCCGCCGTCACCGCTGCCCGGGTGGCCGGGTCCTCCAGCGGGGCCAGCGCGGTCAGCACCGCGGTGTCGTCCGCCCGGCACTCGATGCCCAGGGCACCTTGTCCGGGAGCCGGCAGGACCTGGATCGGATCCAGCGTCTCGGTCACCTCGGCGAGCCGTCCCAACCGGGACAACCCTGCCCTTGCCAGTACCACCGCGTCCAATTTGCCCTCGGCCACCATGCCGATCCGGGTGTCCACGTTGCCGCGGATCCCGGTGCACTCCAGACCGAGGCCGAGCGCGTCCAGCTGGGCGACCCGGCGAGGTGAGCCGGTGCCGACGAGAGCGCCGCGCGGCAGCTCTCCGAGGGTCAGCCCGTCCCGGGCGACGAGCACGTCGCGCGGGTCTTCCCGCACCGGCAAGGCGCCGATGGCGAGGGCCTCGACCGGCGCCGTCGGCAGGTCCTTGAGCGAGTGCACCGCGATGTCGATCTCCTTGGCCAGCAAGGCGTCGCGCAGCGCGCTGACGAAGACGCCGGTGCCGCCGATCTGCTCCAGCGGTGCCCGGTTCACGTCGCCGGTGGTGACGATCGGGACGAGCTCGACGTCGTGACCCAGGGCCCGCAACCGGTCGGCCACCCAGGTCGCCTGCGCGGTCGCCAGGGCGGACCGCCGCGTACCAAGCCTGATCATGCGCGGTCACCTCCGGTCGCGTCGGCGCGGGTGTTGCTGGTCTCCTCCGGGGTCTTCGCGGTCGTGACCGCGTCGACGGTGGCCGGATCCAGCGCGAACAGCTCGCGCAGGGCGTCGGCGTACGTCGGGCCGCCCGGATCGGCGGCCAACTCCTTCACCCGCACGGTCGGGGTGTGCAGGACCTTGTCGACGACGCGACGAATGGTCCGGGCCACCTCGTGCCGCTGGATGTCGTCCAGCCCCGGCAGCTTCCGGTCCAGCCTGGCCAGCTCGGCCTCGACCAGCTCGGTCGCCATCGTCCGCAGCGCGACCACGGTCGGCGCGACCGACGCGGCCCGCCGGATGGCCTCGAACGAGGCCGTCTCCTCCGAGACGATCCGGCGTACCTCGTCGATGTCGTCCTCGCTGCCGCCCGCCGTTCCGGCGAGGTCGGCCAGCGTGACCAGGGTGACCCCCGGGATGCGCGCGGCCTCGGGCGCGACGTCCCGCGGCAGGGCGACGTCGAGGACGCCGAGCGGGCGTCCGTCGGACGCGTTCCGGATCATCTCCTCGGTCAGTACGACGCCCCGCGCGCCGGTGCACGAGACCACCAGGTCCGCCTCGGCGAGCGCGTCCGGCACGGCTGCCAGCTGGATCGCCGTACCGCCGACCCGCTCGGCCAGCGCGACCGCGCGGTCGTAGTTGCGATTGGCGATCGTCACGCTCTGCGCGCCGCCGTTGAGCAGGGTCTGCGCGGCCAGCGAGGCCATCGAGCCGGCGCCGATGATCAGGGCGCGGCGGCCTTCGAAGCCGCCGACCGCGTCCAGCCCGGCCGACACGACCGAGCGTCCGGCCGAGTCGATCCCGGTCTCCGCGCGGGCCCGCTTGCCGACCCGCAAGGCGTGCTGGAACACGGCGTTCAGGCCGGTACCGATGGTCTCCAGGTCCTGGCCGACGCGCAGCGACTCCTTCACCTGACCGAGGATCTGGCTTTCGCCGACGACCATCGAGTCCAGCCCGACCGACACCTGGAACAGGTGCGCGACCGCGCCTTCCTCGAAGTGCACGTAGAGGTGCTCGGCCAGGTCCAGCAGCGGTACGCCGGTGACGTCGGACAGGATCGCGGTGACCTCGTCCATGCCGGCGTGGAACCGGTCGACGGTCGCGTACACCTCGGTCCGGTTGCAGGTGGCCAGCACCGCGGACTCCGAGACGGCCGGGGTGTGCTTGACCGCAAGGGCCAGCTTGGTCGCCGCGTCCGCGTCGAGCGCCACCCGCTCGAGGACGTTGATGTCAGCTGAGCGGTGGCTGATCCCGACGACCAGGTAGCTCACGCTCCGACACCTCCCCCGACGCTCGGCAGATCGGTGAGACCGTTCATCGCTGGTAGTTCGGGCACCTCGGGGAGCCCCGCCTCTCCGGACTTTCGTTGTTCGTGGTACGCCAGGATCTGCAACTCGATCGAGAGGTCCACCTTGCGGATGTCGACGCCGTCGGGCACGGACAGCACCACCGGCGCGAAGTTCAGGATGCTGGTCACCCCGGCGGCGACCAGCCGGTCGCACACCTCCTGGGCCGGACCGGCAGGGGTGGTGATGACACCGATCGAGACCCGGTCGGCCTTGACGATGTCCTCCAGCTCGGCGAAGTCGCGGACCTCCATGTCGCCGATCCGCTCGCCGATCAGGTTCGGGTCGGCGTCCAGCAGCGCCACGATCCGGAAACCGCGGGTGCCGAAACCGGAGTAGTTCGCCAGCGCGTGTCCCAGGTTTCCGATCCCGACGATGACGACGGCCCAGTCCTGGGTGACGCCGATCTCGCGGGCGATCTGGTAGCGCAGGTACTCGACGTCGTACCCGACACCGCGGGTGCCGTAGGAACCGAGGTAGGAGAGGTCCTTGCGGAGCTTAGCCGAGTTCACCCCGGCCGCGGTCGCCAGGTCCTCGCTCGACGCGGTCGCGATCCCGCTGTCGGACAGCCCGGTCAGGGCCCGCAGGTACACCGGCAAGCGCGCGACAGTCGCCTCGGGGATGCCGCGTTCGGTTCTCGTCGGCGGGCCGGGGCGACGGCTGCTGGCACGCGTCACAATTCTCCTGGGAACGGTTCTCCACGGCCACGGTCTTGACGGCCGGGGCTCTTCTTACTCTAGGAGCTTGTGAACGTGAGAACAAAATCGGCGGACGCCGAGGTGACCGACAGCACTAAGAGGTGAGCGCCTTCCGGAGCCGAGCCGGGTCGACCCGCCAGAAGTCGTGCTGCTTGCCGTCCACGAAGGTCACCGGGATCTGCTCGCCGTACTCGGTGAACAACCGGTCATCCTGCGTGATGTCGACCTCGGACCAGTCGACGCCGAGCTCGGCGCAGACCTGCTGGACGATCGCCCGGGCGTCGTCGCACAGGTGGCAGCCGGGTTTCCCGTAGAGCGTGACGCGTGTCATTTCCGTAGCTGCCCCTTGGCGACCTTGCCGGTGACCGAGTGCGGCAGGTGGTCGACCACCTCGATCTCCACCGGGCACTTGAACCGGGCCAACCGGGTCCCGGCGTACGCCAGCACCTCGGCCGGGTCGACCGCCGCACCGGTCTGCGGTACGACGAACGCCTTCACCGCCTCGCCGGTCTCGTCGGACGGTACGCCGATGACCGCGGCCTCGCGGACGCCCGGAGCGCCGACCAGGACCTCCTCGACCTCGCTCGGGAAGACGTTGAAGCCGGACACGATGATCAGTTCGCGCAACCGGTCCACCAGGAACAGGTCGCCGTCGGCGTCCAGGAAGCCGACGTCGCCGGTGCGGTACCAGCCGTCCTCGTCCGGGCCGTCGACGCCGTCCGGCCAGTAGCCGGAGAACAGGTTGGCGCCGCGGATCAGGATCTCACCGGGATCGTCACCCTCGACGTCCTCGCCCTGCTCGTCGGCGATCCGCACTTCGACGTTCGGCAACGGGCGGCCGACCGAGCCCGGTTTCGGGTTCTCCTCGCCGAGGGTGGTGGTGACGCCCGGGGACGCCTCGGTCAGTCCGTAGCCCTGGTGGACGTACTTTTCGGTCTCCTGCTCGAATCGGTCGGCCACCGCGCGGTCGAGGGTCGACGCACCCGTGAGCACGACCTTCACCGTCCTCAGCGCGTCCCGCAGGTCGGAGCGCGCGAGCAGGGCGTTCAGCGCCGGCGGAGCCAGCGGCAGGCGGGTCACGCCGTAGCTGCTGATCAGATCGACGGTGTGGCTGGAGTCGAACCGCGGCTCGATCACGACGGCGGCGCCGGTCGCGACCGCCCAGCCGAGAACGGCGTTCAGCCCGAAGGCGTGGAACATCGGCAGGACGCCGAGCACGATGTCGTCCGGGCCCATCCGGTCCTGGCCGAGGCCGGAGAGATTCTTCACGTTCGCGGCCAGGGCCCGGTGCGAAAGCATCGCCGCGCGCGGGTCGCCGCTGGTTCCGGAGGTGTAGAGCAGCACTGCGAGGGTCTCCGGGTCGAGCTGCGGAAGTAACGGAGCGTCACCTTCGAGCTCGCCGGCCCGGACCGTCCGGAGGCCCTGGATCTTGCTCGCCAGGTCGCCGTCGGCGACCGCCAGCCGGGCGCCGGAATGCTCGACGACACCGCTGATCTCGCGCGCCGTCAGCCCGGTGTTCAGCGGTACGGCGACCAGGCCGGCGCGGAGAATCCCCAGGTAGGACGTGACGAAGTCGACGCTGTTGGCCATCAGCAGGATGACCCGGTACCCGGGCACCAGACCGGCCGCCGAGAACCCCTGGGCAGCCCTGTCGACGGCCACGTCGAGCTCGCTCCAGGTCAGCCGGCGGTCGCCGTCGACCAGCGCGAGACGTTCGCCGTGACGTTGCGCTGTGTCACGAAGAATGTCCGCGAAGTTGAAGTTCACCCGACGAGTCTGTCACGTGGCGGTGGTCACGGCGCCCCGGCCTGCCGCCGGTGTGAGACGGTGACGCGCAGTAGGCGACAGAGCGGGGTGCCGTGCCCTAAGGTCCTCACACATGGGTTGGGGTTCGTCGCGCGACCTGCGTGCGAGGTCGGTGCTGGCCGGGGAGGCCAGCGCCGCGGCCGCCGAGGTCGAGACCGCGCTGCGGACACGTCCGGTGCCGGACGCGGCCGCGTTCTTCGACGTCGACAACACGATGCTGCAGGGCGCCTCGATGTTCCACCTGGCCCGCGGGCTCTACCGGCGGAAGTTCTTCACGACCGGCGAGATCGCGCAGAAAGCCTTTGCGCAGTTGAGGTTCCGGCTCCAGGGTGAGACCCCGGACTCGGTCGCGAACGCCCGGGCCGCGGCGCTGACGTTCATCGCCGGCCACCGGGTGTCCGAGGTGCAGATCCTGGTCGAGGAGATCTTCGACGAGATCATGGCCGACCGGATCTGGCCGGGAACCCGGGCGCTGGCCCAGCAGCATCTCGACACCGGCGAGCGGGTCTGGCTGGTCACGGCCGCTCCGGTGGAGGTCGCGCGACTGCTCGCCAGGCGGCTGGGACTGACCGGCGCGCTCGGAACGGTTGCAGCAGAGCGTGACGGGATATATACAGGTGAACTCGTGGGCGACATCCTGCATGGCCCGGCCAAGGCGGAGGCCGTCCGCGCGCTTGCGGCGCACGAGGGGCTGAACCTGGCCTCCTGTGCGGCGTACTCGGACTCGGTGAACGACCTGCCGATGCTCGAGTTGGTGGGGAATCCATGCGCGATCAACCCCGACAGCAGGCTGCGCCGCCACGCGGAAGTAGCCGGCTGGCGCATTCGTGACTATCGGACTGGACGGAAGGCGGCACGCCTCGGACTGTTGACAGCGGGTGCTTCAGGCGTAACGCTCGGTGCTGTCTCAGCCGCTGTGGCCATTCGCGGATGTGTCAGAAGACGTGTCAGTTGAACGGGGAGAAATCTTGACGACGCCGGAGCCAAGCCCGGACGGGATGAGACGTGCGGAGCTCGTCGATCGCGCCCAGGCCGGGGACGTCGGTGCCTTCGGTGAGCTGTACGACGAGTACTCGCTCACCGTCTATCGCTACATCTACGCGCGGGTGTCGTCCTCGGCGCTCGCCGAGGACCTGACCAGCGAGACGTTCGTCCGGGCGCTGCGCGCGCTGGACTCGTTCCGCTGGCAGGGCCGGGACTTCGGCGCCTGGCTGGTGACGATCGCCCGGAACCTCATCACCGACCACTACAAGTCCGGCCGGGTCCGGCTCGAGGTGGTCACGGACGAGATCGAGACGCACGACCGGCAGACCGAGGGGCCGGAGATCGACGTCCTGGCCGCCGCCACCGCCGAGGTCCTGCGGGACGCCGTCGCGGCCCTGCCCGACGAACAACGCGACTGCCTGACGATGCGATTCTTCGCCGGCCTCTCGATCGCCGAGACGGCCAAGGCGATGGAGAAGTCCGAGGGCGCCGTCAAGCAGCTGCAACTGAGGGCCGTCCGGCACTTGGCGAAGGTTATCCCCAAGGACTTGAGGTGACGCGGATGACAACGAATGTCTTTCGTAACCCGTCAGGCAGTTCCCTCGTTTGGCGTGGTGAGGACCTGTCGGTGACCCCGACTGGCCATTGAGGAGAACGAGGAACTCATGAGTGACCTACACAGGGCTCGAGCGCGCGCGGAGGCCTTCGCGCACGCGGTCGATCACGGGCCCCGTCACTCTTCGCGACTGAGCGATGACCCCGAGCTGATGGAAGCTGTGGAACTCGTCGGACGGCTGAGGACCGCCGGCGCAGTGGCACCGCGACCGGAGTTCAGTGCCGAGTTGCGGCACCGCCTGATGGAGCAGGCGGCGGCGCGAGCGGCCACGACGACTCCGACGATGGTGCGCAGCACTCCGGACGACTCGGACGATCCGCCGACCCGCGAGGACGTCGACGCGTCCGTGACAGATATCCGCCATCGTCACGGCCGGCGCATCCGGCTCGTGGCCAGTACCGCCGCGCTGGTCCTGCTCGGAGGTGGCATCGGTTCTGCCGCTGCCGCTCAGCAGGCGATGCCCGGCGACACCTTGTACGGGATGAAGCGCAGCATCGAGAACGTCTCCACCAACGTCAGCGTCGGGGACGACTCCCGGGGCCGGCGCGATCTCGCGCATGCGATGACCCGACTGTCCGAAGTCCAGGCGCTGGCCGAGTCCGGCGGCGACGTGGGCACCATCAACGCCACTCTCGAAGACTTCTCCGCGCAGGCCCGCAAGGGCGTGTCCCGGCTGGTCGCGTCGTACCAGCAGGACGGCGACGCAAGCTCGATCACGGCGGTCACGCAGTTCATCACCAGTGCCCGCCAGGCTCTTGGTGAGCTCGCGCCGAAACTGCCGCCGGAGTCGTTGAAGTCCGCCGTCGAGGCGCTCGCCACCATCGAGCAGCTGGCCGGTCACACCACGGCCGCCTGCCCGAAGTGCGAGCAGCCGAAGCCGGTCAAGGGCGGCAGCCAGCCGGCCGCGCCGAACAACACCACCGAGCCGAGTGGCCCGGTGAGCGAGCCGAGCACGGGCCCGTCCGGCAAGCCGACGGCGGAGCCGAGCACGGCGCCGAGCGTGACGCCGACGAAGCCGGTGGACACGACGATCGTGGAGGAGTCGAACACTCCGCCGCCGACGCTGAAGACGCCGCCGAAGCCGTCGGCATCCGGCACACCGTTGGCGTCGCCGACGGTCGTCCCGACCCTGCCGACACCAGGTCAGCCGTCCTGGCCTTGGCCGTTCCCGACCCTGTCGCTCCCGACGACGCCGATCATCAACATCCCCGGCGTCATCGAGACTCTCCTTCCACCCTGGAAGTAGATCCAGACAGACTGACAGGAAGCCCGGCGCATCAGCGCCGGGCTTCTTCTTCGTCGGATGCTCAGGTGTCGGGTGCTCAGGTGCGGGAGCTCAGGTGTCGGTGCTCAGGTCAGAAGAAGACGCTGCGGCGCTGGACCAGCAGGGTGTAGAGGGTCTGCTGGATGGTCTCGCGGACCTGGTCGGTGACATTGAAGACGAGCATCGGGTCGTCGGCGGCGCCGTCGGGGAAGTCGTCGGTGCGAATCGGTTCGCCGAACTCGATCAGCCACTTGGACGGCAGCGGGATCAGGCCGAGCGGCCCGAGCAGCGGGAAGAACGGCGTGATCGGGATGTACGGGACGCCGAGCAACCGGGCGAGCGAGGCGATGTTGCCGACCAGCGGATAAATCTCCTCGGCGCCGACGATCGAGCACGGCACGATCGGCACGCCGGTCCGCATCGCCGCACTGACGAATCCGCCCCGGCCGAACCGCTGCAACTTGTACCGCTCGCTGAACGGCTTCCCGATCCCCTTGAACCCTTCCGGCCAGACGCCGACCAGGTCACCCCTGCCGAGCAGCCGCTCGGCGTCGTCGTTGCTCGCCAGCGTCGCGCCGCCCTTCCGGGCCCACTCACCGACGAACGGCGTCCGGAACACCAGGTCGGCCGCGAGCGTCCGCAACGGCCGGTGCGTGTGGTCGGCGACGATCAACTGGGTGACCAGCCCGTCCAGCGGCATCGTCCCGGAATGGTTCGCCACGATCAGCGCCCCGCCGTCGGCCGGGATGTTCTCGACCCCGCGGACCTCGACCCGGAACCACTTCTCCGCCAACGGCCGCAGGATCGGCAGCAGCACCTGATCGGTCAGGTCGGCGTCGTACCCGAACTCGTCGATCTCGTAGTCGCCGCTCAGCCGCCGGCGCAGGAACGCGAGCCACTCCGCGACCCGGCGCTCGCCGTCCTCGCCGAACAGGTCGCGGACGACCCGCTCGAGCCCGGCGAAGTCGAACGGTGGTGGTCCCTCGACCAGCGGGACGTCCTCGGCGTCGATCGGCTCGGCCGGTACGTCGGCGGCGCTCTCCGGTCGCTGGTTCGACGGCCGGCCGTTTCTCCGGTTCACCCCCGGCCCGGCGAGGGCACGCGCGGCCGCGGAGGGCGTCGTACGACGGCCGCTGCCACGACCCGGGCGTCCGCCGGAACCGATCGGGATCACGTCGGCGTCAGCCACGCAGTGCTCCCAGCCCGGCGCTGAGCAGGGCGGACGCGTGACTGACGGCTCCCGGGCCGATTGACGCGCGGAAGTCGTCGAAGGCTGACGCGGTCGTGTACGCCGGCTCGAAGCCGAACTCGGTCCGCATCCGGGTGGTGTCCACCGCGCGCCCGTAGGTCAGGAAGGTGATCTGGTCCGGCGAGAAGTCCGCGAGCCGGGCCCGGCGTACGGCGGCCGCCGTGCTGGACGCGGTGAACGGGGGCAGCCGCAGGGCCGGCCGGCCGAGCCGGCGGATCGCCTGGGACAGCGCGAGGATGCCGTCGCCGGCCAGGTTGAAGGTCCCGGGCAGGTCGTTGACGGTGGCGTGGCGGATCGCCTCGACGCCGTCGTCCTCATGCAGGAACTGGAGTCTGGCGTCGTACCCGAAGACCGTGGGGATGACCGGCATCGAGAAGTACCGGGTGATCGGGGAGTCGGTCCGGGGGCCGATCCAGTTCGCCATCCGGAGTGTGGAGACGCAGACGTCGGGGCGGCGCCGCGCGAACCCGCGCACGTATCCCTCGACCTCGACCGCGTCCTTGCTCAACCCGGTCTGGTGGATCGCCCGCGGCGCCATCTCCTCGGTGAACATGGCCGGGTCGCGCGGACCCGCGCCGTACACGGTGGTCGACGACTTCACCACCAGCTTGGCCACACCGGGCGCCTTCTGACAGGCGGCCAGCAACTGCATGGTGCCGATGACGTTGATCTCCTTCATCGACGACCGGCCGCCGGCACTGCCCGGCGTGGCCACGACGCCGGTGTGGACGACCGTGTCGACGTCCTCGGCGGCGATCACCTTGGCGATCACGGGGTTGCGGATGTCGGCCCGGACGAACCGGACCCGGCCCAGCTCGGCCCGTGGTGGAACCACGTCGACGCCGAGCACCGTGCCGATCGACGGGTCGTCGGCCAGCCTGCGCGCACAGCGAGCACCGGCGTCCCGGGAGACGCCGGTCACCATCACCACCTGTGCCACGAGAGACCCCCAGCCAGACAGCAACCCCACCGAACACCGCGCTGCCGTGGTCGATCTCATGCAGCGCGGTGGGACCTGCTTACTTGCCGAGCTTGCGGCGCTGCACCCGCGTCTTCTTCAGCAGCTTGCGGTGCTTCTTCTTCGCCATACGCTTACGGCGCTTCTTGATTACGGAACCCACGTTGGACCTTCCAAACCTAAAGAGAACGTCGGCAAAGCTTACCCGCTGGCGTCCGCGTCAACCTAAAGCGGGCGGCTGGGTAGGGTGGAAGCTCGACCTGGGGAGGCTGCGATGAGGGCTCGGTACGACGGTCTGGCCGACTGGTACGAGGCGCGGTTCGTGGCCGGCGCGGAGACTCACCAGCCAGGTCTGCTCGACCTGCTCGGCACCGGATCCGGCCCGTGCCTGGACGTCGGCTGCGGCACCGGGCGCAACTTCGAGACCATCCGCGCGAGCGGCCGCAGCGTGGTCGGAGTGGACTACTCGGCCGACCAACTCCGGGTGGCCCGTACCCGCACCGACGGTCCGCTGATGGTCGCCGATGCCGCCGTACTGCCGTTCGCGGACGCGTCGTTCGGCACCGCGACGGTGCTGTGGATCTCGACCGACGTCGACGACTTCGGCGCCGTACTGCGGGAGGCCACGCGGGTGCTGCGTCCGGGCGGTGTGCTGGTCGCGTACGGCGTGCACCCGTGTTTCAACGGCCCGCACGTCGTCTACAACTCCGACGACGGCAGCCGGCTGATCCACCCGAGCTACCGGACACCCGGCTGGCACCAGGCCTCTCCCTGGTGGGCCGAGGACGGCATCCGCCGCCGCGTCGGCATGCGTCACGTGCCTCTCGCCGAGTATCTGAACGCTTTCCTCAGCACCGGCCTCACCCTCGAACACTTCGTCGAACCAGGCGGTTTCGAAGTCCCACACGCCCTCGCGGTCCGCGCACGCCGGACTCAGACGATTTAGAGGTAGTTGCTCACCGGTCCGAGGGTCAGCATGCCGGAGCCGGCGGCCAGCTCGTCGGCGGCCGGGGCCAGCGCCCGGCGGGCTCGGGCGAGCAGCACGTCGTCGCCGAACTCGCGAGCCGCGTGCGCCGTCACGCACCACAGCGCCTCGAGCAGCAGCCCCGGCGGCGGGTCCGCGACAGGAGGTTCGGCAGGACGGCCCTGGGACAGCAGAACCAGCGGGCGCATCCAGGGCTCGTACGGGCCGTAGTCGGCGTCCGGAATCGGCTGCCCGTGCCGCAACCGGTGAGCGGCGACGGCCAGCGGAAGCAGTCCCTCCTGCAACCCAGGCATGCCGGCACCGTCGAGTAGCGCGGCGGCGTCGCGGTAGGCGTTCAAGGTGTCCGAACGCATGGCGCGGTACCAAGTGGTGAAGACCCCTACGAGTGGGAGCTCGTGTTGAGCGGCGAGAGCATCGGCGGCGCCGGCGTGCTGACCAGCAGTCGCGAACTCGCCCAACGCACTACAGGCCTGCAGACGGATCAGATGGCCGAGCACTTCATACGTGACCAGCCCATGCCGCTGCGACAGCTCGACCAGCTCGGCGCCGAGAGCATCCCGCTGTGAGGCAAACCCTGCACGCTGACAGGACTGCATGAACACCCCGTTGAGTGCGAACGCCAGCAGTCCCGGATCGTCCAGCCCGCGGGCGATCTGCTCCGCCTCCCGCCCTGCCTCCATCGCCCGAGGAGCCGTCGAGCCGCGCGACTCCAACGCGACGGTGGCGAGCAGGCGAGCCCGGTTGGCCGGGTGATGCTGCGGCCGCAGGGCTCGCTCCGCCGCCGCGACGATCGCAGCGGCCAGTGCCTCGTCGTCCGACCGGGTCCAGATCGCCGGTACGTCGTACGCGCCGATCACGCGGGCGGTCAGATCGGCGTCACCGAGCTCCTCGGCCGCGGTGACGGCCGCCAGGCGGTGTCGCCGCGCGGCCTCCAGCCCACCGCCTCCCGTCACCGCCAGACTGCGCAGCAACCCGACCGTCGACTCCAGCCGCGCCCGTGCGCCAACCCTGACAGTCCGGTCGTACTCCGCGGCCGCCTCCTCCCAGACGCGTCCCGCCGACACGGGTTCCAGGTGCTCGGCCTGGTTGAGGATGTCGGTCTCCAGCCGACTCAACGCAGTACCTGGATTCACACCGAGCTGATCGATCAGCATCGAGCGAGCACGTCGCAGCACTGCCAGGGCATCGCCCTGACGACCGGACCGGTAGAGCGCGAGCGCCAGCAGCCGCCATGCCTCTTCCCGCCACGGGTGCTCGGTCACATGAGCGTCCAACTCGGGCACCGCCTCGGCCGCAAGCCCCAGCGCGAGTTGGGCCTCTGCCTGCCGCTCCACCGCTCGTAGCCGTAACTCGGTCAGCCGGGCTCGCTCCGACTGCGCCCAGCCCTCATCGGCGAAGTCGGCGTACGCCGGACCGCGCCACAACGCCAACCCCTTCGACAGCTCCGGCAATCCGCCAGCGGCCACCGTCTTCTCGAACCGCCAGGCGTCCACCGCATCGGTCCGCAACGCGTAGCCGGGTCCCTCGGTCACCAGCAACCGGGCCGGAGTCCGCGGCGCCCGATCCGGTTCCAGCGCACGCCGCAGCGACGCCACGAACGTCCGTACGGCGCTCAGCGCACCATCAGGCGGGTCGATCCACAGATCGTCGACCAGCCGGGTCGCCGGCACGACTCGACCCCGCGCCACGATCAGCCGGGCCAGGACCGCCCGATGCCGCGGTCCCTTCAAGGCGACCGGCCGCCCGGCGTCGTCCCAGGCCACCACCGGCCCGAGCACCCCGAATTCCACCCGTCCACGGTACTCATCCAGTGCTCATCCGGACGCGCAAGGCTGATCTCCATGAGGATCAACGGATTCGACTACCGCCGCGTCCCCGGCGTGAACGGTGTCTGCCTGAACGTCGCCGTCGGCGGCTCCGGTCCGCCGATCGCGCTGCTGCACGGGTTCCCGCAGACGCACCTGATGTGGCGCCACGTGGCCACCGACCTGGCGGTCGACCACACTGTCATCTGCCCCGACCTCCGCGGGTACGGCGCCAGCGACAAGCCGGCCGACGACTACGCGAAGCGGACGATGGCCGCCGACATCGTCGCGGTCGCCCGGGAGCTGGGCCACTCGGCCTTCGCGCTCGCCGGTCACGATCGCGGCGCACTGGTCGGCTTCCGCGCCGGCCTCGACCACCCGGACGTGATCACGCACCTGATGTGCCTGGACGTCCTGCCGACACTGGACATGTGGGACGTGCTGCACGGGACCACCGCGGCCGTCGGCTTCCACCTGTACCTGATGGCGCAGCCACCCGGACTCGCCGAGACGATGATCGCCGCCAGCGCGGACACCTTCTTCGGCCACTTCCTCAGCCAATGGGCGAACGACGACCGGGCGATCCCGGCCGACGTCCGGGCGGCGTACCTGGACGCGTGCCGGGAGGCCGTGCCGTCGATCGTCGCGGACTACCGCGCCTCGGCGACGACCGACGTCGCGCACGACCGGGAGGATCTTGCCGCGGGCAACAGACTGGCGATGCCGGTGAGCGTGATCCAGCAGGACTGGGGCGCGGCCCTCGGCTTCGACGCCGCGGCACTGTGGGGTGCCTGGTCGAGGGATCTTCGTCACCGGACGACGTCCGCCGGTCACTTCATGGCCGAGGAATCCCCCGCGGAGGTCACCGCTGCGATCAGGGAGCTGCTGACCGCAGGCACGGAGTAGACGTGGCGAGGCGGCCGGTCCCGAAGGATCCGGCCGCCTCGTCTCTCGTGGTTATCCGGCTTGAAAGTAGGCGCCTTTGAGGTAGTCGTGCACGGCGTCCTCGGAGACCCGGAACGACCGACCCACCCGCACCGCGGGCAGCTCTCCGGAGTGCACCAACCGGTACACGGTCATCTTGGACACGCGCATGGCCGTGGCGACCTCCGCCACGGTCAGGAACTTCACCTCGGCGAGCGGCTGCTCACCACCGGACTTCTTTGATGCCATTGCGCACCGCACTTCCAGCACGGATCGTGCGCCGGCTTCCCCTCCGGCACCTCCGTCCGCGCATGCGACGAGCCTAGTGGCTGTTGGTACGAATGGGAAAGAGGGTGTCTCGTGTGACTCAATACGACGGGTCGAGACCCAGCAGCGGGAAGCTGATGTCGCGGGTGGCCTTGATCGAGCGGTCCAGCCAGGTGTCCGGGTTGTAGCCGGTGGACCAGGCGGCGTACGACGCGTCCACGCCGTCCGTCATCCGCAGCGGCGCGGTCCGTGCGTACCGGATCCGGACGTCCTCGCGCCACGACGCGGGCACCGGCGTCTGCGGGTCGATCGGGTTGCCCGCGACGATCGCCAGCAGATGGCTCCAGGCGCGCGGGACGACGTCGATGATCGCGTACCCGCCGCCGCCGGTGGCGACCCACCTGCCGCCCGCGACCTCGTGCGCGAGATCGTGCAGCGCGAGGTACGCCGCCCGCTGCCCGTCGACCGTCTTCGTCAGGTGCGCCAGCGGGTCCTCGACGTGCGAGTCGCACCCGTGCTGGGTGACCAGGACCGATGGCCGAAACGCCCGCACCACGTCCGGCACGATCGCGTGGAACGCCCGCAGCCAGCCGGCGTCACCCGTCCCCGGCGGGAGCGGGATGTTGACCGCCGTACCCTCCGCGCCCGGACCACCGGTCTCCCCCGCGCTGCCCGTGCCCGGGAACAGCGTCGTGGGCGACTCGTGCAGGCTCACGGTCAGCACCCGCGGGTCGTCGTAGAACACCGCCTGGACGCCGTCTCCGTGGTGGACGTCGACGTCGACGTACGCGACCCGCTCGGCGCCGTGGTCGAGCAGCCACCGGATCGCGATCGCGGGGTCGTTGTAGACGCAGAACCCGCTGGCCGCGGACGGCATCGCGTGGTGCAGGCCGCCGGTGATGTTGGCCGCGTGCAGTGCGTCGCCCTCCCAGACCGCGCGGGCCGCCTCGACCGAGGCGCCGACCACGTGAGCGGACGCTTCGTGCATGTTCTGGAAGCAGTAGGTGTCCTCGGTGCCGAGCCCGTGCTCCGGGTCCGGCCGGTCGGGGTCGTCACCCGCCCGTTTGACCGCCGCGATGTACTCGGGCGTGTGCACGGTCCCGAGCAGCGCATCGTCGGCGACCGGGGCCGGGACGACCTTCAGGTGATCGAGTACGCCGAGCGCCCGGGCGAGCCGTACGGTCAGATCCACCCGGATCGGACTCATCGGGTGCCCATGCCCGAAGTCGTACGCCGTCAGCCCCTCGTCGAAGACCAGCATCGCCTCACCACTCATGCCCCGACCCTAGCCCCCTCGCCCGCCGGGCACCGTTCGGCACGTTCGCCGGGTGGGCTCCCGGGCCGCGTCGTACGCCCGAGCGACAGGAGTGGAGGCGGGCGGCGCGGCACCCCTCCTGGGCCGCGCCGGCCGCTTCCGCAGGGATCGGATCCAGCCGACAGCTGTCCTGGCCGCGCACAGTTCCCCCTGCCGGGGTCGACCAGGTCGATCGAATGGCTACTGGGAGTCACAAGTGGCCCTGCAGACGGTCTATCGCGGGAAGACTGCAGGGCGTTACAGGAATCGTGAAACCGCCCCATCAACACCCCGCTTCGACTGCGGAGGGTTACGGATCGTGGTCTAGTCCTGTAGCCTGCGCGCGGTCACGTCCGGGCGAGGCCAGGGTGGCGCCGGCTCCCGCGCTCCGGATACCCTGGTCGGGTGAACACGAACTCGCAGCTGTGGTGGGCCGCCTAGGGCGGTCCCCCGCGTGTTCGCACGCATCCACGAGGCCGCCTCGCCGAGGCGGCCTTCTTCATGTCCTCGGTGGGGCTTACACACCGAAGGACACTGTCATGACCTCGCTTTCCGGCATCACCCCGTCCGGCCGGCTGACGCTCGGCAACCACCTCGGCGCACTCCGCCGGTTCACCGACCCCGACGGGTTCTACTTCGTCGCGAACCTGCACGCGATGACGACGAAACACGATCCCCGAAGACTCTCCGCGCTGACCCGGGAGTTCGCGACCCTGATGCTCGCCGCCGGGGTGCCCGAGGGGACCGTCTTCGTCCAGTCCGACGTCCCCGCGCACGCCCAGCTCGCCTACCTGCTGGAGTGCACGTCCTACGTCGGCGAGCTGTCCCGGATGATCCAGTACAAGGAGAAGGGCAAGGGCCGGCCGATGACCCGGGCCTCGCTGTTCACCTATCCGTGCCTGATGGCCGCCGACATCCTGCTGTACGGCGCGGAGCAGGTCCCGGTCGGCGGTGACCAGGACCAGCACGTCGAACTCGCCCGGGACGTCGCGATCCGGTTCAACCGCGAGTACGGCGAGACGTTCGTCGTACCGCGGCTGGCGAAGGCGGCCCTGGCGACGCGGATCAAGGACCTGGCCAACCCGGCCACGAAGATGAGCAAGTCCGACTCCGACGACGCGATCGGGACGATCCGGCTGCTCGACCCGCCGGACGTGATCCGCCGGCAGGTCATGCGCGCGGTCACCGACTCCGGGAACGAGGTCCGGCACGACGAGGAGAACAAGCCGGGCGTGACCAACCTGCTGGAGATCCTGGCCGCCTGCACCGACGGCGACCCGGTCCGGCTGGCGGAGTCCTACTCGTCGTACGGCGCCCTCAAGCAGGACGTCGCGGACGCCGTGCTGGCCGTCATCGAGCCGCTGCAGAAGGAGTACGCGCGGCTGGCGACGGACCCGGGGACGATCGACGACCTGCTCGCCCAGGGCCGGGACCGGGCCATCGAGGCGAGCACACCCCGGCTCCGAGCGGCGGTCCGGGCGATGGGTTTGGCAGGATCGGCGCCATGAGGATCCGCGCCGCCACGTTCAACATCCGCAACTCGTCCGCGCCGGACGGCGACAACGCCTGGCCGGTCCGACGGGACGCGGCGGTGGCGGCGATCGAACATCTCGACGCGGACGTGGTCGGGCTGCAGGAAGTGCTGCCCGACCAGCTCGAGTACCTGCGCTGGCGGTTCCCGCGGTACGAAATCGTCGGCGTGGGCCGGGACGACGGGATGAGCGCCGGTGAGCACTCCGTCGTCCTGGTCCGGCCGGGCGACTGGAAGGTCGAGAAGCACGAGACCCGCTGGCTGTCCGACGATCCGGGGACCCCGGGCTCGGTCGGCTGGGACGCGGACCTGCCCCGGATCGCCACCCTGGTCTGGTTGCGGCACCGCAACGGCACGACGGTCGGCGTCGCGAACACCCACTACGACCACGCCGGCGAGGTCGCACAGTTGCAGTCGTCGCGGCTGATCGCCCGCTGGATCGCCGGCGCACTGCCCTGGATCGTGCTGGGCGACCTGAACGCGACCCCGGACTCGGCGCCGTTGAAGGCGCTGACGGCCGCCGGCCTGCGCAACGTCGTACCGGTCGAGGCCGGCGGCAGCTGGCACGACTTCACCGGCGCCGAGGACGACGACCGCATCGACCACATCCTGGTGACCGGAGGATGGCGGGTGGCCGACGCGGCCGTGTCGCACCTCCGCCCGGGAGGCCGGCTGCCGAGCGACCACTGGCCGGTGGTCGCGACCCTAGAGCTTGACTAGGACTTCTTCCCGGAGCCGCTCGAGAGCGTCGAGGCGGCGGTTGCCGGTGCCGAGCGAGGCGTCCGGCACGAGCACCTCGTCGATCCCGGCCGCCGGGTACTGCGCGACCTTGTCGAGCACCTCCTGCGCCGACCCCATGATCACGTGCCGGCCACGGCTCTCGAGTCGCTCCTTGCGCTCGATCGCCTCGGTGTCACCCGGGACGACGACCTCCAGCATCGTCTGCGCGGACCGCCGGACCGTCCTCGGGTCCCGGCCGATCGTCTCGCAGTGCCGGGCGAACACCTCACCCTTGTGCGCGGCCAGCTCGGGGGTACCCCAGTGGTTCCACTCGTCGGCGTACCTCGCAACGATGCCCAGGGCAACCTTTTCGCCGGCGGCGCCGATCATGACCGGGAGGTTGGCCGGCTTCGGCTCCAGCGGCGCGTTCGCGAGCCGGTAGTAGGTGCCGTCGAAGGTCGTCCGCTCCTCGGTGAGCAGGCCCTTGATCACCTGGCAGGCCTCCTCGAACCGGGCCAGCCGCTCCCGCACCGGCGGCAGCTCGATCCCGTACGCCTCGTGCTCGTTGACCTGCCAGCCGGCCCCGATGCCGAGGACGAACCGGCCGTTGCTCATCTGGTCGAGGGTCGCCGCCTGGTTGGCGACCACGGCGGGATGGCGGTAGGTGTTCCCGAGCACCATCGAGCCGAGCCGCACGCGTTCGGTCCGGGCCGCGATGCCGGCGAGCAGGGCCATGCACTCGTTGACCGGGACCGACAGGTCGTCGCCGTTCTGCAGGAAGTGGTCGGCGATCCAGACGCCGTGCCATCCGGTGCGTTCGGCGTACTCGGCACCCTCGAGCACTTCGGGCCAGGGCCGGGAGGCGGCGGGCCACAAGGAAAAGTCCATGGCCCGACCCTACGTTCTCCCGGCCAACGCTTTCCCGCGGCTCAGACGATGTGCCAGCGCATCAGGAACGCGCCGACCGAGAGGACCAGGTAGGCGAGCACGAAGAGGGTGCCGAACCCCGGCCGGTGCCGGTGCCGGCGAACCGGCCGGTCCGCGGCCTGCTGCCGGAGGGCCTCCATCACGGCCGCCACCTCGGCGACGCGGTCCCTGGGGATGCCGTTGATCTCGTTCTCGTCCTGGCCGCGGGTCAGCACGACGTTGTCGTCGCCGGCCTCGATCCGGTCGACGTCCTGCCAGGCGAGGCTGCGGATCAGCATGCTGGTCCGCGCCCTCAGCGCCGTCGGCGTCAGCACGACCCGATAGAGCACGACACCGCCGGCCACCCGGACGACCGAGGCGCCGATGATGATCAGCAGGCCGACGGCGAGCATGTCCCGGGCGCCCATCCAGAGCCACGAGTTCAGCGCCGGTACGGCGATGAACGGGGTGACGAACAGGGCCCACGCCCACCACGGCGCCGGGTCCAGCGGGACCCGCCACGGCAGCTCGGGCACCTGCGCGGCGGCGGGCACCGGGGCAGGGCGGACTTGCTCGGGGCTCTCCTGCTCCGAACGATTACGCATGGGCGGGACCATAGTCGACTCATCCCTTGAACACGGCAGGAACCTGCGGCGCAAGGATAACGACGACCGCGGCCAAGGTGTTACTCGGCCGCGAGCGCGCGCGACCGGTTCCGGGCCGCCTCGATCGCGGACAGGAACGCGGCCCGGACCTTGTGGTCCTCGAGCTCCCGGACGGCGGCCGCCGTCGTACCGCCCGGGGACGTCACGCGCTCCCGCAGTACGGTCGGGTGCTCACCGGTCTCCCGCAGCAGCTTCGCGGAGCCGACGACGGTCTGGACGACGAGCTCGGTCGCGGTGCCGCGCGGCAGGCCCATGTGCACGCCGGCCTCGATCATCGCCTCGACCACGAAGAACAGGTACGCCGGACCGGACCCGGAGATCGCGGTCACCGCGTCCTGCTGCTTCTCCGGCACCCGGATGACCCGGCCGGTCGCCGCGAGCAGGCTCTCGGCGAGTTCGAGGTGGCTCTCGTCGCAGTGTGCGCCGCGGGAGATCGCCGCCATCCCCTCGTCCACCAGGGCAGGGGTGTTCGGCATCACCCGGACCACCGCGACACCCTCCGGCAGCCTGGACTCGATGAAGCCGGTGGTCACGCCGGCCGCCATCGACACCACCGTCTGGGACGCCCTGACCGCCGGGGCGATCTCGCTGAGCAAATCCGGCATGTCCTGCGGCTTCACCACCAGGACCAGGGTCTCCGCCTTCGCGGCCGCGTCCACGTTGGACACGACGTCGACGCCGTACCGCTCACGCAGCTCGGCGGCACGCTCCTCCCGGCGCTCGGTGATCAGGAGCTCCTCCGGTCGCCGTCCGGCCCGAATCAGCCCGGACAGCAACGTCTCCCCCATCACACCGGCCCCGAGAATGGCCACCTGACTAGTCATGCCCTCAGGTTACTGATGGCGGTCGCCCGGACGCCGGGGCGCCCACCAGGCGGTCTACTTCTTGCTGATCAGGGAGCGGGCGAAGAACTGCAGGTTGGCGGGACGCTCGGCGAGGCGGCGGACCAGGTAGCCGTACCAGTCCTCGCCGTACGGGATGTAGACCCGCACGGTGTGGCCCTGCGCGGCCAGCCGGAGCTGCTCCTCCGGGCGGATGCCGAAGAGCATCTGGTACTCGTAGCTGCCCGGGCGGCGGCTGGCGCGGTCGGCGAGCGAGCCGGCGATCGCGATCAGCCGGGGGTCGTGCGAGGCGATCATCGGGTAGCCGGCGCCGTTCATCAGGATCTTCATCGCCCGGACGTACGCCTTGTCGACGGCC
The DNA here is from genome assembly GCF_004348725.1 of Kribbella turkmenica. Taxonomy (GTDB): domain Bacteria; phylum Actinomycetota; class Actinomycetes; order Propionibacteriales; family Kribbellaceae; genus Kribbella; species Kribbella turkmenica. The sequence continues at coordinate 92,130 of NZ_SMKR01000001.1, read as the reverse complement.
CGCTTCTCCTGGAACGCGACCGACTCCGGCTCCTTGTACGCGCCCTTGCACAGCCGGACCCGGGAGCCCGCGTACGCAAGCTCGCGGCAGTCCGCCTCGGTCCGGCGCAGGTACGCCTGCAGGACCGCGCCGGTCTCCGGGAAGTCTTGGCGCAGCTCGCGCAGGATGCCCAGCGTGGAGTCCGTGGTGGTGTGGTCCTCCATGTCGAGGGTGACCGTCGTCCCGGCGTTGCGGGCCGCGTGGCAGATGGTCCGCGCGTGCTCCAGCGCGATCTTCTCGCCGTCGCCCGGCAGCGCCTGGCCGACCGCGGACAGCTTCACCGAGACCTCGGCGTTCTTGGTCAGGCCCGCCTCGGACAGCTGCCGGAGCAGCTCGAGGTACGCGTCCGCGGTGGCGGTCGCGGCGGCCAGGTCGGTGACGTCCTCACCGAGGTGGTCGAGGGTGACGTGCAGGCCGTTGCTGACCAGCTTCTCGGTGGCCAGCACGGCCTCCGGAGCGGTCTCGCCGGCCACGAACCGCGCGACGATGCCACTGGACACCGGGAGCGACGAAACAGCCTTCTTGATCTGGGGGCTGCGGGACATGCCCAGCAGGACTCGCCGAAGCACTCTGTGTTCCTCCTCATCACCCACCAGGCCCCGATTGCCAGTGGTGTCAGCAGGTTACGCGCGTGAACCGAGCGCTCGCCAATCGTGTGTCCCGGACCACACCACCAGGTCCACTGGTTCGGTCACAGCGCGTGCCCGCACCCCGGTCGGGGGAGGATGTGGTATGCCCATCTTCAAGCGTCGCAAGCGCGGTACCGGGGAGGCCGACCCGATCGGCGCGTTCTGGTCCTGGTGGACCGGATCCGGAGCCGCGCTGGTCGCCGGCGCCACCGCCCGACAGCAGGCGGCCGGGACGAGCGCCGTACTGGCCGAGCACCTCGGCCGGATCCACCCCGACCTGGAGTGGGAGCTCGGACCCGGCCTGCACGCCGAGAACGTGCTGATCGTCACCGCCGCCGGCGACCCCGGCCTCCGGGCCACCGCCCGCCGCTGGTTGCGGGCCGCACCGCCGGCCGACCAGACCTGGGAGTACGCCGACCTGCGCCGGCCCGGGCCCGCGTTCGCCATCCGGTTCGACGGACTGCCGCCGATCGCGATCGACGAGGCCGTGGTGACGACGGACCCGGACGCGGGCGCGATCCATGTCGGCGTCCACCATCCCGCCTTCGCGTCGTTGCCGGTCGACACGCAGCGGCGGGTGACGTTCCTGATGCTCGACCTCGTCCTCGGCGAGGAACTGGTCGAGACCTGGGTCGGCGCCATCGACACCCTCACCGACGCACCCCTGGACGGGACGCCGATCTCGTCGCTGCTGCCGTCGGTCGCGGCGTTCGCGGGCGAGCACACGCTGGCGGACGGCAGTCCCGCCTGGAAGATGCTCGAGGGCACGCGCGACGGCCGGCGCGTCATCGCCACCGCCGAGTACCCGCTCCGCTCGATCCGCCGGCCGCAGTTGGACACCCACGCGGCCGTCTCCATCGTCTACCCGGTCCAGCGCGAGGACGGCCTGCCCGAGGCGGAGATGCTGGACGAGCTCCGTCAGTTCGAAGACCACCTCACCGACCGCCTCGGCGGCTCCGGCAGCCTGCTCGCCCACGAGACCTCGAGCGGCATCCGCACGCTCCACTACTACGTCGACGGCACAACTCCCGCCGGCGGACAACTCCGAGCCGCCACCACCGGCTGGCCCCATGGCAAGGTCACCGTCGCCGTCACCCCAGACCCAGCCTGGACCAACGTCTCGCACCTCTCGGGATGATCCCCACCCCCGCCACCGCTCATTTGCCACCGCGGTGATTCGTAGGATCGCTGCATGGAGGAGCTGTCGGCGGTCGACCGGGTGGCTGTCACGCTGCAGTTTCATCCTGATTGGCCGTGCCGGGGTGGCATGGTCATCGAGTCGATGGCTGGTGACGGTTTCTACCGGTCCCAGTTCGCCACCGGAATCTCCAACGGGGGCTTGACCGCGTTTCCCGGTGGGGTCGGTGGCGGTGGGAGAGTCGGCTGTTCGCCGGGCGGTACGACGATCGCCCGGCCGCGGATCGTCCGGTGTACGGGGCGTGGAAACGGCGCGCCGATCCGTACGGCGGGGCGATCCGGTTCGGGTCGTCGTACGTTCGGCTGCGTCCAAAAGTGGTCGAGCGGACGACGTTCTGCTTCCCGGACTCGTACCGGGAGCCGGTAGATCTGGGCGACGCGGCGCTGCTGCCGCACCTGTGCCGGATGGCCGACGAGTCGGGGTACGACGATCTGGACGAGTGTGTCGAAGCGCAGGTGCACGGCCCGGTGCGGTTCGACACCGACGTGGAAGCGCTCGTACTCGATCCCTGTTTCGCCGGCACCGAGGTCGAGGCGACGGCTCGGCGGCTTGGATGCGCGATCGAGTTCCACCCGGGATTTCGCGCGTCGCCGGACGTGTTCGATGATGGCTACCGCGGGCCCGACATCGTGGAGCTGGCCCGGTCACTGAGCTGACCCCGGCTGTCATCGGCGCCGCCGCCCGTGCGGGCGTGCACCCGGCGCAGGCGATCAAGCAGGTCTGGCATTGTCTTGCTCGGTACGGGCGGATCCCGCACTAGGCGGTGCGGTGTCAGATCCGCGCGCGGATCGCGTCCCGGAACGCCAGCAAAGCGGCGCGATCCCAGTCGTGGCCGTCGGTGGCTCGTTGCTCGGGTGCCACGGGTTCGGAGCTGCGGTAGCAGGTGAGGGCCTGCTCGATGAGTGCGTGGTGCTGCGACGGGAGGTTGTCGCGGGCGCAGGGGACGCCTTCTTCCTTGCTGAGCACGGTTCCTGGGCCGAGCTTGATGGTTGCCAGGACCCGGCAGGCGTTGAGTACGCCGTAGTACGGCGCTGAGAGGAGTTCTTCGCCGGAGAGGATGTCGTGGAGGTCGGCGGTGATCGCCACGAGGTAGTCGTCGTGTGGGACCGGGGCGAAGAGGTCACGCGGGGATGGTCCGCTGACGGTCGCGCCTCGCTCGCGGGTGACGGTGATGTGTGCGGCGAGGTCCGGGTCGCGGTGGGTGCCCGCGTAGTCCACGCGGCCGTCGAGAATGCTGCCGGTCCAGGCGGCTGAGTAGTGCACCTCGAAGGGGCGCGGGTGCTGGTGATTCGCGGCCTGCTCGACGGTGAGGACCGACAACTCGAGATCCCCCGGCATCGGGCGATGTTCCGACCGTTCGGCGAGCGTTCGGGCGACGTGCTCGCGCTCGGCGCCGGTGAGGGTTTCCGGCACGACCACCAGGACATCCACGTCGCTCTTCGCCCGGTAGAAACAGTCCATCGCGAGGGACCCGTGCACGTACACCCCGACGGTCCGAAGCCCGATCGCGTCCAAGGCGTCCCGGACGTAGGCCTCCACGTCCGGATCGCAATCCCCCCACGACTGCGCCCGACCAGGCGAATGCACCTCCATGCCGAGCCACGATAGGTGGGACAGTTCCCTCAACGCACGCGGGTTTGGGGCGATGCGGCCTCAATTGCAGCAAGCCGCGTGCGGGGTAGGTGGGAGCATGGGGAAATCAAGCGGTGCGTCGGCGGAGGGTGGCGGCGCCTAGGCCCAGGGCGGCGAGGATGAACGCGATCACCACCAGCGCATCGACCCCGGCACCGGAGGTGAACCCGTTGCCTTGGGCAACGCTTGAGACCGCGTCGACGGCGTACGACAGCGGCAGGACGTCGCTGACCGCGTGCAGGACACCCGGCAGCTGGTCCCGGGGAACGAGGAGTCCGCACAGCAGGATCTGCGGGATCATCACCGCCGGCATCATCTGCACCGCCTGGAACTCGGTCGCGGCGAAGGCGCTGGCGAACAGCCCGAGCGCCGTCCCGAGGACACCGTCGAGTACGGCGACCACCCCCAGCTGCCACGCGGCACCCCGGATGTCCAGATCCAAGGCGTACAGAGCGATCGACACCACGACCAACGCCTGCACCACGGCGATCAACGCGAACGCCAGTGCGTATCCCAACAGGAAGTCCAGCTTCCCCATCGGCATCGTGAAGAGCCGCGACAGCGTCCCGGTGGACCGCTCGCGCAGGGTCGCGACCGACGTGACGACGAACATGATGATCGACGGGAAGACCGCCAGCAGCGGCCCGCCGACGCGGTCGAAGGTGGCTGGATTGCCGGTGAACATCCACCACATCAGGCTGACCAGCAACGCCGGCAGCACAATCAGCATGGCGACGGTGCGGTGGTCGCGGCGCAGCTGGGCGAGGACGCGCGCAGCGACGGCGAAGGTGACCCGGGGTGTCATCGCGCACCTGCCTTCCGGTCGATGAGGGTGAGGAAGACTTGCTCGATGTCGTCGGTTCCGACCGAGTCGAGCAGGGCTTGCGGGGTGTCGTCGGCGAGCAGGTCACCGTCGCGCATGAGCAGAAGCCGGTCGCAGCGGGACGCCTCGTCCATGACGTGACTGGAGACGAGCAAGGTCGCGCCGGCGTCGGCCAGCGAGTGGAAGAGGTTCCACAGGTCGCGCCGCAGTACCGGGTCGAGGCCGACGGTCGGCTCGTCGAGAACAAGCAGCTCCGGGTCGCCGAGCAGCGCAGCGGCGAGCGAGGCCCGGGACCGCTGGCCGCCGGAGAGACGATCGACGCGTACGTCGGCATGCGAGCGCAGCTCGACCGCGTCAATGACCCGATCGACGTCGTCGGCCGGCACACCGAGGACGGCGGCGAAGAAGCGCAGATTCTCGGACACACTCAGATCGCCGTACACGCTCGGCTCCTGGGTGACGTACCCGATCCGGCCGCGCAGCTTGGGTGCGCCCGCGGGCAGCCCGAGGACGGCGACGTCGCCGGTCACCTTGGCCTGGAGGCCGACGATCGCCCGGATCAGCGTCGTCTTGCCGCAACCGGACGGACCGAGCAGCCCGGTCACGGTCCCGGCCCGGAGGTCGAACCCGACCCCGTGCAGGACTTCCCGGTCGCCGCGGACCACCACGACCTCCCGGCAGCTCACCGCATTTTTCATCATGTGATGAATTTAGAGCGGGCGTGGTCGACTTGGCAAGAGGTTTCAGCTCACACGGTGACCGGCCCGCGCACTCAGGGACTCCAGGTCCGGTTCGCCGTACCGCTCCCGCAGCCGGCCGAACGCCGTCGCCTTGTCAGCTCCCCACCGGGCGACCTGAGCGGCGTACGAGTCACCGGACACGAAGACCGGCGGCGTGCGCTTGCTGTGGAACTTGTCGGCGTACAGGACGAGTTCCTCCTCGGGCGTCCCGGGGACGTAGTCGTCGACCGGGATCGGCAACGCCTGCCGGCGTACGTCGTCCCGCGCGAGGCCGACCCCGGTGTGCCGGGAGCAGAACCGGGCGAGCTCCTCCGGGAAGCCGAGATCGTGCAGCAGTTCGTGCCCGAGTACGCCGTGCCGGATGTAGCCGGCCGTGTCGAGCTCTCCGGACGGACCGTAGAGGCGGTAGACGCCCAGGTCGTGCAGCAGGCAGCCCGCCCGGACGAGGTCTCCGTCGACGTCCAGCCCGGAAAGGAACTGCTCGGCGATCCGTGAGACGAGTTCGCAGTGCACGTACACTGACTCGAAGGCCGCGCGCGTGGGTGCGTGATCGCGATGCAGGGCACGGATCTCGCGGTCCGTCGGGAGCTGCATCAGCCGGTGAGGTGGAGTTGCAGCACCGGGGCCAGCCGGTCGATCAGGGTGGTTAGGTCGGTGGACGCGACCGGTTCGAGCTCGACCAGGTAGCGGGCCATGGCGACGCCGATGAGCTGGGTCGCGGCCAGGCTGACGCGCAGGTGGGCGTCGGGCGCGTCGAGGGAGCGGGACACCGGCTGGATGATCATCTGGCCGACGCCCTCGCGCATGATCCGGGCCACCGCGTCGCTGCTCACCACGCTGCGGAAGATCGCTTTCATCCGCTGCTGGCCGTCAGGCGACTCCCAGACCCCGAGGAAGACGGTGGCGATCCGGCGGCCGAGCTCCTCCGGCGGGCCGTCCATGATGCGGGCGGCGATCTGGCGGGGGTCGACCGGCAGTGCCATCGACTCGATGAACAGCTCGTCCTTGCTGTCGAAGTAGTGGTGCACCAGAGCCGCGTCCACACCGGCCTCGCGGGCGATACCGCGGAGCGAGGTGGCACTGAAACCCTTGTCCGCAAAGGATTCCCGGGCCGCCCGCAGGATCTCGCCGCGCGTGTCCGGCCCACCCGGCCGCCGCCCGGGCCGTGCCGCGCGGGTGGTCATGGCGTCAGCTCCGAGATCTCCCCCTCCGGGGTGACGGCGAACGACGACCGGCGGGTGGAGGTGCGGACGAAGTGCTTGCGGGTGAACTCCAGCGACTCGACCAGGTCGACCTCGCGTTCGGACCGGCTGGTCGCCCGGCGGGTGTTGATCTCGATGATGATGTGACCGCGGAAGTCCTGGTTCGCCAGGTTGTTCAGCAGGTCCGCGGCCCGCTGGGTGCCACGTCCCGGCACCAGGTGCTCGTCCTTCGCCGAACCGGTGCCGTCGGTCAGGTGGATGTGGGTGAGGCTCCGGCCCATCGTCTCGGCGAGCTCGACACAGTCCTGCTCGGCGGTCGACGAGTGCGACAGGTCGAGGGTGGTGTGGGCGTAGTCCTGCTCGGTCGGATCCCAGCTCGGCGCGTACGCCTGCAGGCCGCGGCCCGGAGCCCGCCACGGGTACATGTTCTCGACCGCGAAGATCACACCGGTCTCGTCCTCCAGCCGCGCGATCCCCTCGACGAACCCGCGCGCGTAGTCCCGCTGCCAGCGGAACGGCGGGTGGACGACGACCACGTCGGCGCCGAGCACCCTGGCGGCCTCGGCGCTGCGCTCCAGCTTCTCCCACGGGTCCGTTCCCCAGACCCGCTGGGTGATCAGCAGACACGGTGCGTGGATCGCCAGCACCGGCAGGTGGTGGTAGTCGACCAGGCGCTGGACCGCGCCGACCTGGGTGCTCAGCGGGTCGATGCCGACCATCACCTCGACCCCGTCGTACCCGAGCCGGGCCGCCAGTTCGAACCCGCTCGCCGTCGACTCGGGGTAGACAGAAGCGGTCGACAGGCCGATCCGGGCGGTCTTGCTGGTGCTCATCTGCTGCCTTCGCGGTGGTTCGTCAGGGGTGGTGCTTCATCGGGGTTGCAACTGGTCGAGCCGGGACAGGATGACACCCTCCCGCAGCGCCCACGGACAGACCTCGAGCGACGGCAGGTCGAACAGGTCCATCACCGCGTCCGCGACCAGCGCGCCGGCCAGCAGCTGGAGGGACCGGCCGGCCGACACCCCGGGCAGCTCGGCCCGCTCGGACGCGGACATCTTGGTCAGCTTCGGCATCCACTCGGCCAGGTCGTCGCGGTCCAGTCCGCGCGGCACGTACGGCCCCTCGTCCGAGGGCGCGGCCCCGCAGATCCTGGCCAGCGAGCGGAACGTCTTGCTGGTGGCGACCGACCGCTGCGGCCGGCCCGCCCGCAGTACGTCGCCCGCGACGGCAGCCATCTCCATCCGGATCCGCTTCCGCAGCGCCCGGACCTCGTCCTTGTCCGGCGGGTCCGTGGTCAGCCCCTCGCGGGTCAGCCGGCCGGCGCCGAGCGGAACCGACACCGCGACCGTCGGCTCCTCGTCGGACCCGGCGGCGATCTCCAGCGAGCCGCCTCCTATGTCGAAGACCGCCAGCCGTCCCGACGACCAGCCGAACCAGCGCCGGACGGCGAGGAACGTCAGCCGGGCCTCGTCCTCACCGGTCAGCACCTGCAGGTCGACCTCGGTCTCCTTGCGCACCCGGTCGAGCACCTTCTCGCCGTTCGGCGCCTCCCGCAGCGCCGAGGTGGCGAACGCGAGCACCGACTCGCAGCCCTTGTCCTCGGCCAGCTCGGCCGCCTCCTTGACGAACGACACCAGTCCGTCGGAGCCGGACTGTGCGATCTTGCCGTCCTTGTCGAGGTGCTCGGCCAACCGCAACTCGGTCTTGTGCGAGTACGCCGGCAGCGGCGCGGCACCGCGGTGCGCGTCCACCACGAGCAGGTGGACGGTGTTGGATCCCACGTCGAGTACGCCGAGCCGCATACCCTCACGCTACTGGACCGCCGGAACCTGGGCGCGTTCCGGAGTCTTCGTTCACGGTTGCGGCAGGATCGCGCGTACGCTTTCCAGGTGCCTGAGGTTTCTCTCGATTTTCCCCGTGCCTGGGTCGAGTTCATCGATCCGGAAGACCCCGACCAGGTGTTCCGCTGCGACCTGACCTGGCTGACGTCCAACTGGACCTGCATCTTCGGTGGTGGTTGCCGGGGCATCTACAAGGGCCGGCCGAACGACGGCTGCTGCACCCTCGGCGCGCACTTCTCCGACGAGGACGACGAGAAGCGGGTGAAGGCGTACGTCAAGGAACTCACCAAGGAGGACTGGCAGTTCCGCAAGGAGGGCCGGAAGAACGGCTGGGTCGAGACCGACGACGACGGTGACCGCAAGACCCGGGTCTGGGGCGGCGCCTGCATCTTCCTGAACCGCCCGGACTTCCCCGGTGGCGGCGGCTGCGCGCTGCACGGGCTGGCCCTGAAGAAGGGTGTGCACTTCGTCGAGACTAAGCCGGACGTCTGCTGGCAGCTGCCGATCCGCCGGACCTTCCGCGAGGTCGAGCGCCCCGACGGTACGACGTACACCGAGGTCGGGATCGGCGAGTACGACCGGCGCGGCTGGGGTCCGGGTGGGCACGACCTGGACTGGTACTGCACCGGCAACACCGAGGCCCACATCGGCGTCGAGGCCGTCTTCGAGTCCAGCAAGGTCGAGTTGCAGACGCTGATGGGCCTGAAGGCGTACGACGTGCTGGCGTCGTACTGCCGGGAGTACCTCGAGGCCGGGCGGCTGCTGCCGCATCCCGCCTCTAAGTGATCTTGCCGTTGTCGACCAGCCAGCTGACGCCGTCCAGCGCGGCGTCGAGCGCGGAGTAGCGCGGCCGGAATCCGAGCAGGCGCGCGGCCTTCTCCATCGAGCAGTGCGGGCTGTGGGCGATGTGGTCGTAGGTGGCGGCCGCGTCGCGTTCCGGCACGGTCCTGCGCCACTCGTCCCACGGCAGGAAGCCGAGCCGCGCGTCCTTGCCGAACCAGCCCGCCACGCCCTCGGCGTACCCACGCAGGGTCATCGCCCCCTCGGCGACGGCGTGGAAGCTCTCGCCGGTCGCGACCGAGTGGTTCCGCAGCGCGGCGAGGAACATGCCGGCGACGTCCGCGGCGTGCACGTGCTGAACGGTCTCGAGCCCGAAGTTCGGCAGCACCAGTTCGTCGCCCCGGGCAAGCTTCTCGAACACCCCGAGGTCGAGGTTGCCGGCCGGGTTGATCGGGGTCCAGCCGGGACCGCTGATGTGCCCGGGGTGGATGAGCGTGACCGGCAGGCCGTCGCGCCGGGCGCGGTCGAGCAGGTAGGTCTCGATCGCGGCCTTCTGGATGCCGTAGTCGCCGAACGGCCGGCGCGGCGTGTCCTCACGGGTCGGCACCCGCCCACTCGGACCGTGGATCCAGATGGTGCCGCAGTGCAGCAGGTGCTGGATCCTTCCCTGCACCGCCTCGGCGAGCTGACGCGTGCTGTCCTCGGTGAAGGAGATCAGGTCGACGACGACATCCGGCTCCAGGTCCGCGACCCGTCCGCCGAAGGTGCCCGCGGCGTCTTCGGCGTCCCGGTCGACCGGGATCATCCGTACCCGGGACCAGGCCCCGTCCGACCGGTACGGCGACCGCTCGCCGCGACTGAGGACGACGACCTCGTGCCGGAGCCGGACCAGTTCGGGAACCAGGTACGTGCCGATGTGACCGGTGCCACCGATGACGACAGTGCGCATGGTTCCCCAGCGTAGTCCGGGCCCGGCGACACCCCCGGATCGGCGACGGTCGGTGATCGGGGCCAGAATGACTGGCATGCGTCTTGATCATCTTTCGTACGCCTGCGGGCCCGACGGGTGTGAGGCGACGCTCGAACGGCTGTCCGCACTCCTCGGCGCCGAGTTCGTCGACGGCGGGGTGCACCCGCGCTTCGGCACCGTGAACCACGTCCTCCCGCTGGAGAACGACCGCTACATCGAGGTGGTCGACGTACTCGACCACCCGGCGTCGGACAAGGCGCCGTTCGGCCAGGCGGTGCGTGCCCGCAAGGCGCTCGGTGGCGGCTGGCTCGGCTGGGTGGTGGCCGTCCGCGACATGGAGCGGATGGAGCAGCGCCTCGGCCGGGAGGCGGTGCCCGGCAACCGGCACCGGCCGGACGGGGTGAACCTGACCTGGCGTCAGATCGGCGTGAAGGGCCTGATCGCCGACCCGCAACTGCCGTTCTTCGTGCACTGGGACGACCTGACCCAGCACCCGTCGGTCGGCGGCAAGGGCATCAAGCTGACCGCCCTGGAGATCGCCGGCGACCCGGCCAGGGTGACGGACTGGATCGGGCACCCGGCCGACCACCTGCTCGACGACCTCGAGGTCGACTGGCGGCCGAACGGCCAGCCCGGTCTGGTCTCCGCCGTCTTCGGGACCCCGGCCGGCTCCGTCCGGCTGTAGGTCGCCGTACGCCGGCGGCACCCGGCTGGAACTGCGGTCGGTGTTCGACTCGCGTGAGCGGATGGACCAGCTCATCCTGGGCATGGCCGAGGGTCTGGAGCAGTCGGTCGGCCAGATCCAGGCGCTGCTCGCCTAGTGGATGTTCTCCAGGTCGGCGAGTGAGGTTTCGAGGTGGACGAGCAGCCGTTGCAGATGCGGGACCGTCCGGCGGCAGCCGACCAGGCCGAAGTGCAGGTGGTGGTCGTAGCTGGTCACGCTGATGTTCAGCGCCTGACCGTTCAGCACGATCGAGGCCGGATACATGCCGAGCAGCCGCGACCGGTTCCAGTACAGCGGGCTCTCGGCCGGCCCGGGCACGTTCGAGATGACCACGTTGTACGGCGGCATCGTCCGACCGGCCACCCCTGGCAGCACCGCCGCGGGACCGGCGACACCGAAGCCCAGGGCACCGATCATCAGGTTCTGCAGCGGACTGAGCGAGGAGAGCACGCCCTTGCCGTAGCTGGTCGACGCCATGATGCGGCGGATCCGGGACTCCGGGTCCGCCTCGTCGGTGGCCAGGTCGGCGATCATCGTGCTGAGCGAGTTCCCGCCGCCGGGGGCGGCAGTGTTGCCGCGCAGCGACACCGGGACCATCGCCGTCATCGCCTTGTCCGGCAGGGCGTTCAGCTCCAGGAGATAGTTGCGCAGGGCACCTGAACACATCGCCAGCATGACGTCGTTCAGGGTGGCGCCGGTGATCGCGCGGACCTTCTCCAGCCGCTCGATCGGCCAGGACTGCGCGGCGAACCGGCGAGCACCGGTGATCGACCGGTTGAGGATCGTCCGCGGCGCCTGGAACGGCACCGTGGAATGCAGCAGGCTCTTCAGGGCGACCGGGGTCAGCCCGGCGAGATCGGCGACCAGGCGGCCGGCGCCGCCGACCGTCTGGGCGGCCACCCCGAGCGCTCGTGCCGGGAGACCGGCGGGCACCCCGGACTTCCCGGCCGTCGCGGCGTCACCGACACCGGGCAAGGCGTACGTCGCCGGCATGCCCGACCGGCCGGGGTCCGTGGTCAGCGTGTCCTGCAGCCGGCGGAGCGCGGTCACACCGTCGATCATCGAGTGGTGGATCTTGCTGTAGAGCGCGAACCGGCGGCCCTCGACACCCTCGATCAGATGCATCTCCCACAACGGCCGGTGCCGGTCCAGCAGTGTGCCGTGCAACCGGCTGGTCAGCTCGAACAACTCCCGGTACCGCCCCGGCCGCGGCAGCGCCGACAGCCGCACGTGGTACTCGAGGTCGATCTCGCGGTCCGGCTCCCACGACCAGTAGCCGAGGTCGAGCGGCCGGTTCCGCACCCGTTGCGCGAACAACGGATCGACCGCCGGCGCCGCGACCATCTCCTGGTACAGCCGCGGCACGTAGTCCCGGGACCGTTCGGGGAACACGTGATCCCGCCCGGCGCCCTCGGGCAACTCGAACAGCATCAACCCGCCGACGTGCATGGGCTGCTCCCGGCTCTCCCCGAGCAGGAACATCGCATCCAGCGGCCCCGCGACGGTCATGCGACCTCCCAGCCCGGACCGAGCAGCGGAGGGAGCGAAGCGACTGGAGCGAGGGAAGGCCGGGCGCCGAAGCCCCATGAGCCGCCGCGCCAGAGGCGTGGCATCGGTACGGTCATGGCCCTCCGCTCCCGGCCTGGGTTCCTGCCGACTCATCGTCGCCACCCGAACCCAGGCCGTCTACCCCTGTTAACAGCGCTGACGAAGATTTTGTTATCCCCGCAGCTACTGAAACAGCAGGTACTAGTCGAGCGGGCGGTGGTCGACGAGGCGTTCGATCCGGGTCAGGTGCGGGCGCAGGCGGGTGAGGAACTCGTCGTACGACGTCCGCGGCGAACCCCAGGCCCGTTCGGCGAACGCGCACAGCCGGGGCAGCAGCATGTAGCCGACCTGCTCCGGGCCCTCCATGTACTCGGTCCAGATCTGGCATTGGGTGCCGACGATCCGGGCCTCCTCCTCGGCGGACAGGCCGGGCGGGATCACCTCGAAGTCGTAGACCTTCTCCAGCGGGATGAAGCCGCCGATCGCGAGCGGCTCGGTCGCCGGGTCGCCCTGGTAGTAGTCGAAGTACACCGACTCGCACGGCGCCATCACGGTCTCGTGGCCGGCCTTCACCGCGACCTCGCCGCGGTGGGCGCTCCGCCACGCCATGATGACCGCGTCCTGCGGGCAGTCGGTCTCGACCATCTCGTCCCAGCCCACGAGCCGGCGCCCCTCCTCGGCGAGCACCTCGGCGACCTGGGCGGTGAACCAGCCCTGCAGCTGGCTCGGCTCGGACAGGCCGAGCTCGGCCTGCCGCTTCCGCGCCGCGTCGGCCTCGGCCCACTGGACCGCCGGGCACTCGTCGCCGCCGAGGTGGATGTACGGGCTGGGGAAGATCTCGAGCACCTCCCGCAGCACCGTCCGGACGAACTCGACCGTCTCGTCGTTGACGTTCAGGACGTCGTCGCTGATGCCCCAGATCTGCCGGACGCCGAGCTGCCGGTCCGGGAAGTTGCCGAGCTCCGGGTACGCCGCGATCGCGGCCTGCATGTGACCCGGCAGGTCGATCTCCGGAACGACGGTGATACCGCGCTCACCGGCGTACGCGACGATCTCGCGGAGCTCGTCCTTGGTGTAGAAGCCGCCGTGCCGGACACCGTCGTAGGTGAACTCGGTCTGGTCGTGGGTCATCCTCCCGACCATCGACCGGTCCCGCCAGGCGCCGATCTCGGTGAGCCTGGGGTAGGCGTCGATCTGGACCCGCCAGCCCTGGTCGTCGGTGAGGTGCAGGTGCAGCACGTTCAGCCGGTGCAGCGCGAGCACGTCGATGATCTTGAGCACGAAGTCCTTCGGCATGAAGTGCCGGGCGACGTCGAGCATCATCCCGCGCCAGCCGAACCGGGGCGCGTCCGCGATCCGCACGGCCGGCACCGCGACCTTGCCGTCCTCGGCCGGTACGGCGGCGTCCAGCAACTGCCCGTACGTCGTCTCCGCGTGCCGGAGCGCGTCGTCGGAGCCGGCCGAGAGCCGGGCGCCCGCCGGGGTGACGTCGATGCGGTACTCGGACTCGCCGAGGTTCTCCACCACCGTCCGGACCGCCTCCGCGGCCGGATCGTCGGCAAGCCACCGGCCGTCGGTGACGGTGAGCTCGCGGGGTGCGGGGACGATCGCGATGTCGGGCATCGGGACTCCAAGGAGAGGGTCGAATTACGTCAGGTCGATCCTATAAGCGGCAATCGGCGCACGTCCATGCACAAAACTGCTTACAACTGCAGAGGGCAGAACGTTGCCGAGCAGCGGGAATCGAGGTGCCTTCTCAGTCAGGTTGATGAGAAAGTGATCCGGTGACGACTGATCAGAGGCCTGCCGACGTCCAGCGCACCACCTTGAAGGCCCTCGTCACCAGCAACGCGCTGGGCGGTGTGGCCACCGCGAGCGGGTTCGCGGTCGCCGGCCTGCTGGCCGAGAACGTCTCGGGCTCGACCTCGATGGCCGGCCTGGTCGCCACCTCGACCACACTGGGTGCGGCGCTGCTCGCCGTACCGCTGGCGCGGCTGGCGCGGTCGCACGGGCGGCGGATGTCGCTGACCACCGGCTATCTGATCGCCTTGGCCGGCGCACTGATCACGATCGTCGCCGCCCAGGTGGGCTCGCTCGCGCTGCTGCTGGCCGCCGGATGCATGTTCGGCAGCGGGTCGGCGTCCAACCTCCAGTCCCGGTACGCCGCCACGGACGCGGCCGACCCGGATCACATCGCGCGCTCGCTGGCCGTGGTCGTCTGGGCGACCACGATCGGTGTGGTCGTCGGCCCGAACCTGACCGGCGTCGGCGGCTCGGTCGGTTCGGCGGCCGGCCTGATCCCGCTCGCCGGACCGTACCTGTTCTCCGTGGTCGCGTTCGGTGCGAGCGCGGCCATCGTCTGGCTCGGTATGCGCCGCCTGCGGCAGACCACTCCGAAGGTGAAGATGGAGCGCCAGCCACTCGTGTCGACGTTCCGTCAGGTGGTGGCCGTCCCGCACGCCCGCCTGGGGCTGCTGGCCATCGCCACCGCGCACGCGGTCATGGTCGGCGTGATGTCGATGACGTCGGTGCACCTGACCCACCACGGCGCCTCGCTGACGATCGTCGGCTTCGTCCTGAGCGGTCACGTCGCGGGCATGTTCGCACTGTCCCCGCTCACCGGCTGGCTGGCCGACCGGCTCGGCCGCATCCCGACGATCGGGCTCGGGCTGGGCGTGCTGGCGATCGCGATGACACTGGCCGCCCTGGCCCCGGACGACGCGCATGCCCTGACCGGAGTGGCGCTGTTCCTGCTGGGTCTCGGCTGGTCCGGCTGTCTGGTGGCAGGCTCGACCCTGCTGTCCCGCTCGGTTTCCGAGGACATCCGCACCTCGGCGCAGGGGCTGTCCGACCTGACCATGGGCATCCTCGCGTCGATCGCCGGCACCGCGTCCGGCCCGATCCTCGCCTACCTGGGGTTCCAGTGGCTGGCGGTGATCTGCGGCCTGCTGCTGATCCCGGTGGCGCTCCTGGCCGCCACCACGAAACAGCCGGCGGTTAGTGTCTAGCGGTGTGAGCGTCGCGGACGGCGGGATCCCGAGTCCCAACATCTGGCACCACCCGAAGGTGTACGAGATCGAGAACCGGGCGGTCGACCCGGACGGGGTGATCGAGCCCGCCATGCGCTCGATCCGGGACTGGGCCGGGGCGACCGTGCTCGACGTCGGCTGCGGCACCGGGTTCCACCTGCCGAGGTTCGCCGCGACCGCGAGCCGGGTGATCGGCGTCGAACCGCACGGCGGCCTGGCCGAGACGGCACGCCGCCGTACCCGGGCGCTGACGAATGTCGAGGTCCGGCAGGGTACGGCGCAGCGCCTTCCGGTGCCGGACGCGTCGATCGACGTGATGCACGCGCGCTGGGCGTACTTCTTCGGACCGGGGTGCGAGCCGGGTCTGGCCGAGCTGGACCGGGTGATGCGCCGCGGCGGGACGGCGTTCGTGATCGACAACGACGGCAGCCGGTCCACGTTCGGACGCTGGTTCAGCGAGTCGTACCCGAAGATCGAGGCGCCGGTGGTCGAGCAGTTCTGGACCGCCCGCGGCTGGCACCGGACCCGGCTGGACATGGGCTGGCGGTTCGAGAGCCGGGCCGACTTCGAGGCGGTCGTCCGGATCGAGTTCACCCCGGCCGACGCCGACCGGATCATCGGGTCGCACTCCGGAACCGAGGTCGACTACGCGATCAACCTGTGGAGCCGGTCCTTCTGAACGTCACCCGCGGCAGCGTCTGAGGATTCCTGCGCGCGTCTTCTGAAGATTCTGCTGCGGCTTCTGAAGATTTCTGAAGAGGGCACGCGGCGACGGCTGCGACGGACCCGGACTCCCCATAGGGTTGACGGACCACTCGACGGGGCCACTGGGGAGGCGCCAGCCACGGATGGACGGACTGCTGCTCGAACATGTACCCGGTCTGCCCGAGAGAGTTCTGATCGAGGTAGGTGAGCAGCGAGCACTGGTGCTGCCCACCGCCGCAGGTGCCCGTCGCCTGGCCGACCTGGTGATCGGCGAGGAGGACCCACCCCGCGGTGCGGTGGTCAGCACCGGCGGTCCGGTCCGGCTGGTGCCGGCAGAAGGCGGACTGCTGCCACACCTGACCGTGCTCGGCAACATCATCCACGGGCACACGGTGGCCCATCGCGTGACCCGGCAGGCAGCCGAGCTGCAAAGCAGTCAGACCGCGAAGTGGTGCGGGCTGGCCGACGTACTGGATCGCCACCCGCACGAGATCACACCGGGCCGGCGCCGACTGGCCGGTGTGGCCCGGGCACTCCGCGCGGAGCCGCGAGTGATCGTCCTGGAGGACGCGGGCGGCCTGCCCACCTGGGGATCACTGCTTGCCCAGCACCCCAACCCCGAACTCAAGCGCGCCGCGCTGCTGCTCATCACCACCGATCCCGGGCGTACGACGGATTTCGCCGATGCGACCTAGTCGTCGGGCGGTCCTGGGAGCGGCGGCAACCCTGGCGGCCGCGGGCTGTTCGAGCGATGTCCTCGGCCTGCGTCGCGGCGTGCGGGTGGCGGTGAGCTGGAGCGGACAGGAGTTGCGGGCGTTCCACGACGTCCTCGACGGCCTCGGTGAGCTCGAGTATCCGGTCGAGGTCGTGCCGTTGGGCGACGACATCTCGACCGCCTTCGGCGCGCGCTCGACCCGCCGGCCCGACCTCGTGATGCTCCCGCAGCCCGGCCTGGTCCCCCGCCACCTCCACGACCTCGAGCCGATCCCGGCCGACCTCGCCGATCGAGGCCGAGCTCGGTTGTGGGCCGAGCTGCTGGTGCACGACGGGATGACGTACGGGGTGCCGTTCAAGACGGCGCACAAGTCCGCGGTCTGGTTTCGCCCCTCGGTGTTCCGGGAGGCCGGCCTCGAGCCGCCGCGACTCTGGTCGGAGTGGCTGACCGTCAACCAGTCGCTGGCTCGTGCCGGCGTCCGGCCGCTCTCTCTGGCCGCAGGGGACGGCTGGGTGCTCACCGACTTCTTCGAAAACGTACTGCTCGCCACAGCGCCCGCCGTCTACGCAGCACTCGCGACAGCCGACAGTCCACAACCGTCCCGCCAGCCGCAGATCGCGGCCGCACTCCGGCTCCTGGGCACGATGTGGTCCGCTCCGGACACTCTCGCAGGTGGCGTGGAGAGGTCACTCGTGCAGCAGTTCCCGGACGCGGTGGTCGAGGTGTTCGGACACCGCCGCGCCGCCATGGTTCTGGCCTCGGACTTCGCCGAGCCGGTGGTGCGGTCGTTCGCGGCCGACCCCGACGACGTCGGCATCTTCACCTTCCCGCCGCTCGCACCGGGCGCGGCCGCGCCGGTCGTCGTCGGTGGTGACGTGATGGTGCTGCCGAAGCCGTCCTCGGACGACTCCCTCGACCTGGTACGACGCCTCGCCGCGCCGGCCGCCGTGGACCCGTGGGTGAAGGAAGGCGGGTTCCTGGTCGACGGACGGGCTTCCGGCTACTCACCTGAACTCACCCAGCTGGCCGAGCAGCTGTCGGGGACCGACGGTCTGCTGCAGTTCGACCTGTCCGACCGGTTGGGACGACTGGGTGACATCAACGGACTCTGGCGGGTGCTCACCGACTTCCTCGTCCGCATCGGCGGCCGCGGCGGCACCGTCGTACCGGCAGCTGTGGACGCGGCGATGACGGAGCTGCGGACGGTGGAGAGCTGATGGGCCTGCAGAGCAACGGCCTGTCGCTCGAGGTCGTCGGCCGCGAGGTGAGCGGCCGTCCGGTGCCCGGCAAGCCACGGCGTCCGGCGGGGCCGTACCTGCTCGGCCTGCCGGCGCTGCTACTGATCTGCCTGCTGCTGATCCCGATCGGCGTGACCGTGGTCGCGGCGTTCCGGACACCGGGCGGCGTCGGCCTCGGCAACTTCACGGTGATGGCGGACCCCGAGGCATTACGTGCCGTCGGCAACAGTCTGGCCTGGGTCGCGGTCGCGCTGGGACTGGTCGTGGTCGGCTTCTTCCTCGCGCTGGTGAGCTACCGGCTGCCAGGGCTGACGTCGTTCCTGCAGCCCGCGCTGGTCATCCCGTTCGCGGTGTCGGTGCTGGTGTCCGGGGCGACGTTCCGGCTGATCTTCGACCCCGCCCCCGAGCGCGGCACCGTGACGGCCGTGTGGACCGGACTGTTCGGGTCCAGCCCGGTCTGGCTGGGTCCCGGCCTGGTCTGGCTCGTCCTGGTGTCCGCCTTCGGCTGGACCTGGCTCGGGTACGTCGTCTCGCTGTTTCGTGCCGGTCTGGACGCCATACCGGACGACGTGAGTCGCGCGATCGCGGCCGAGGGGGTCACTGGTTGGCGCCGACTGCGTGCGCTGGAGATCCCGCTGCTGCGGCCGATCACCGGTGTGGTCACGTTGACGCTCGTCATCGCGGCAGTCCGGGTCTTCGACCTCGTGCTGATCGTCGTACCCGGGCCGATGCAGCGGTCTGCCGACGTACTTGGGCTGAACTGGTGGCGTGCGACGACGACCGGTGCCGACCCGGGTCGTACCGCGGCCCTTGGCGTGGTGCTGTTCGCCATCGTGGCTGCTGTCGGGGTGGTCGGCGTACGCGGGCTGCGCCGGCGTCGGTGGGCGATGCCAGTGGCCGTCGTGCAGCCTGATCCGTCACTGGGCCGGCCGAAGCCCAGCAAGCGGGTACGCCGGATCGGCTGGACTGCCGGCTTCGCGGTCAGCCTGGTGTGGATCCTGCCCGCTGTCGTACTGGTTGCCACCGCTCTGCACTCGCCACGCGAGGCCGGGCTGCGGGGCTGGTGGTCGCCGTCCGGACTCGGCTTCTCGTCGTTCACTGCTGCCGCGAACGTCGGACTTCTCCGGGCGCTGCTGTCCACGGTGCTCATCGCGGGCGCGGCGACGGCCGTGCTGCTGGTGATCGCCGTACCCACTGCCTATCTGGTTGCGTGGGGCGGACTGCCGCAGTGGCTGGGACGCGTGATGATGTCCATGTTCGTCGTACTGGCCGTGACGCCGGTGCAGATGTACGCCGCTCCCCTGCGGGATGCGATCGGTGCTGCGGGGTTGGCGGGCTCTCGGATCGCATTGGCCTTGGTGCATGCGGCTGCTGGTCTGCCGTTCGCCGTACTCCTGTTGCGTTCTGCGTTCGCGTCGGCTCCACCTGCACTGGTTTCCGAGGCACTGCAGGGTCCCGCGCGACAGAGCGCCGTACTGGCGACGGTGCAGCGGACGTACCGGCCCGCGTTGATTGCCGTTGCGGTGCTGGAGTTCGCACTCGTGTGGAACGACTTCATCGTGGGCTTCCTGATCAGTGGCGCCGGTACGACGCCGTTGTCGCTGGTGCTGTGGGGTGAAGCCCGGCAGTTCTCCGCATCGGCCGGGACGGTCGCCGCCGCCGGTGTGGTCGCGTCCGTCGTGCCGGTGGTGCTCATGCTGACGTTCTGGCGCACTGTGGTGCGCGGGCTGACCGCAGGGAGCCGACCATGACCGAGCCGCAGTCAGAGGCAGACACCCGGCCCGAGGACAGGGACCGGCAGAACCGCCGACGGGGTGGCTTCTTCGGCGTCGCCGCACTGGCGTGGGCCTTGCTGTCCGGGCTTGTCGGCGACAAGTTGTCCGCGAGCCTCAACAGCGGCGGCTGGGTGCAGGTCGCGGGCTACCTCGTCACCGGTGCGCTGACGCTGATCTGCGCGATCTACTACCTGCCGACCGGCCTGCACGCGGTGCGGCGCCGGCGCCGGGGCGGCGCGGTCTCCACACCGGCTCCGGAGCTCCAGGCCGCGGCCGAGGAAGCGGAGACCTGGTTGGTCAGACTCGGCTCGGCGTCGGGCGGGATGGCTGCGGCAGAGTGGTTCTCACTGAACGAGGCACGGCTGCGCGAGTTGCTGGAGGTCGAGAAGGCGCGGCCCGACACGGCGGACGACCTGGCGCGTATCTGCGACGCCTTGGAGGTCTGGTACCTGCGCAGGTACGAGCCCGGCGCGCTGCTGGAGCTCAGTGAACTCCTGACCGCGGTCGCGGATGCCAGCGGACGACGGGACCTCGCCGAACTCGCGGCGGCCCGGGCGGCAACGGCGTACCGGCTGATGGGCGACCTGACCGGTGCGGGCACGGAACTGGGCAACTCGGAACATGTCGCGACCCACGGCCGTACGGCGGACGCGCTGACGACTCGCCGGCAGGTGGAGCGTGCCCTGCTGCACCTGGAACGGGCCGAGCAGGCACCGACCGGCAACGACCGGGACGAGGCAGTGCTCTACGCACGGGATCGCTTGGACGACGCCCGCCTGCACCGACCGGGTCCGGACCTGGCGGCCGACGTGGCGATCTCCATCAACCTCGCGGTCGTGCACCTGTACCAGCAGGAACCCGAGAACGCCCTCGACCACCTCCGGACGGCGGCAGCCCGGGCCACCGCCGCCGTCGACATCAGCGGCCACGCGCACGCCCTCGAACTGCAGGGCGTCGCCGCCTGGATGCTGCGCAGCCCGGTCGAGGCCCGGACCTGGTGGCAGCACGCCGAGCACCTGTACGCCGAGATCGACGAACGCGAAGGCCGGGCGCGCTGCCTGCAGCACCTGGGATCCGCGGCCGTGGTCGCCGGTGAGCTCGACGACGCCAAGACGCTGCTCGAGCAGAGCGCGATGCTGCGACAGTCCGACAGCGCACTGCTGGCGGAGTACCTCGAGGCCGCGCGCCGGACCGGTGAGCCGCCGGTCGTCGCCGATGACGAGCGCGGTCGTGTCGCCGTCAGCCGGCTCCAGCGCAGCCTCGCCCGGCTCCGCGACCACTTCCGCTGAGCCTGTGGACGAGTGTTCGGGATTTGTCGGCAGCTTCGCCTAGGTTGTCGGCATGGCGAAGGCAGCGGGGAGCACGACCGGGACGGCGGGGCGGGCGAGGAGTTCCGCGCGAGCGAAGCCGGCGTTCGCGTGCAGCGAGTGCGGGTGGACGTCGGCGCGGTGGATCGGGCGGTGCGGCGAGTGCCAGGCCTGGGGGACGGTCGCCGAGGTCGGTGCGCCCAAGGCCGCCCGGATCACGGCCGGCCCGGTGTCGTCGCCCGCGATGCCGATCGCCGACGTGTCCGCGATCGAGGCCGAGTCCCGTCCGACCGGGATCGGCGAACTCGACCGGGTCCTCGGCGGCGGCGTCGTACCGGGTGCGGTGATCCTGCTCGCCGGCGAGCCGGGGGTGGGCAAGTCGACGCTGCTGCTAGAGGTCGCCGCGCAGTCGGCCCGGCGGGGTCAGCGCACGCTGTACGTGTCGGGTGAGGAGTCCGCGGCCCAGGTGCGGTTGCGAGCCGGCCGGACCGACGCGCTGGTCGACGGGTTGTACCTGGCGGCCGAGACCGACCTGTCCGCGGTCGTCGGGCAGGTCGAGGCGGTCGAGCCGTCGTTCCTGGTGATCGACTCGGTGCAGACGATGGCGCATCCCGAGGTCGACGGTGCGCCGGGGGGCGTGACCCAGGTCCGCGAGGTCACCGGTGCACTGGTGCGCCTGGCGAAGGAGCGGCACATCGCCGTCGTCCTGGTCGGGCACGTCACCAAGGAGGGTGCGATCGCCGGCCCCCGGATGCTCGAGCACCTGGTCGACGTCGTGCTGGCCTTCGACGGCGACCGGCACTCCGGGTTCCGGATGGTGCGCGCGACCAAGAACCGGTTCGGCCCGTCCGACGAGGTCGGGTGCTTCGACATGGTCGACACCGGCATCGTCGAGGTGACCGACCCGACCGGCCTGTTCGTCTCCGAGCACGCGGAGCCGGTCGCGGGCACGTGCGTGACGGTGATGATGGAAGGCCGGCGGCCGTTGCTGGCCGAGGTCCAGGCGCTGGTCGGGCCCTCCGCGGCGCCACAGCCGCGCCGGACCACCTCCGGGCTGGAGTCGTCCCGGGTCTCGATGGTCCTCGCCGTCCTGGGCAACCGGGTCGGCCTGAAGCTGACCGACCAGGAGGTGTACGTCGCCACCGTCGGCGGCGTGAAGATCGCCGAGCCGGTCGCCGACCTCTCGGTCGCGATCGCGGTCGCCTCGTCGGTGATGGACCGGCCGATCCACCCCGGTCTGATCGCGATCGGCGAGGTCGGCCTGGCCGGCGAGGTCCGCCGCGTCGGCGGGCTGGAGAAGCGGCTGGCCGAGGCCGCCCGGCTCGGCTTCACCAAGGCGATCGTGCCCGCCGACGTGCCGAACCGCGGCAAGGAGCTGAAGCCGATGGACATGCAGGCGAAGTACGGCCTGCGGGTCTTCGCCGCGCCCGATCTCCCGTCCGCCCTGCTCGCCGCCGGGCTCACCTGAGGCCGGCCGCGCGGCCCGCGACCGTTCGTGGCCCGGGCCACACCACGAGACGCGGGATCCCGGTCGCGAACGCCGGAACGTACGCTGGTGACGCCCCCCGCCGGGTTCAGCGTTGAACCCGGGATGCCACCGGCCTCGACCGGGTTGACCGCAGGAGCCTCAGATGACCGGATCCAGAGTTGTCGCGCTCGGCCACTACCAGCCCGAGCGAGTGCTCACGAACGACGAGCTCGCCACCATGGTGGAGACCAGCGACGAGTGGATCCAGAGCCGGGTCGGCATCCGCGAACGCCGGATCGCGGCACCGGACGAGCAGGTCGACGAGATGGCCTGGCGGGCGGCCGAGAAGGCGGTCGCGAACGCCGGTATCGACAAGGCCGAGATCGACTTCGTCGTGGTCGCCACCTGTACGGCGATCGACCGGTCCCCGAACATCGCCGCCCGGGTCGCCAACCGGCTCGGTCTGGGCAGTCCGGCCGCCCTCGACGTGAACACCGCCTGCTCCGGGTTCGCGCACGCGCTGGCCACCGCGGACCACGCGATCCGCGCGGGCGCGGCCTCGAAGGCGCTGGTGATCGGCGTCGAGAAGCTGAGCGACTTCACCGACTGGACCGACCGGAGCACCTGCGTGCTGATCGGGGACGGCGCCGGCGCGGCCGTGGTGGTCGCCAGTGACGAGCCGGAGATCGGCCCGGTGGTCTGGGGTTCGGTGCCGGAGATGTCCGACGCGGTCCGGATCGAGGGCCACGACGCGAAGTTCGCGCAGGAGGGCCAGAGCGTGTTCCGCTGGACCACGACCCAGTTACCGGCGATCGCCAAACAGGTCTGCGAGAAGAGCGGGATCGCCCCCGAGGACCTCGGCGGAGTCGTGCTGCACCAGGCCAACCTGCGCATCATCGAGCCGCTGGCCAAGCGACTCGGCGCGGTCAACGCCGTGGTCGCCAAGGACGTCGTCGAGTCCGGCAACACCTCGGCCGCGAGCATCCCGATCGCCTTGTCGAAGCTGGTCGAACGGCGGGAGATCCCGAGCGGCGCGCCGGTGCTGCTGTTCGGTTTCGGCGGCGGTCTTTCCTACGCCGGCCAGGTCATCCGCTGTCCCTGATCGCGCAGGCGTCCGGCCGGACCGGACGGGTTCCACGCGGGAGCACGACCTGCACGTGCCGGGTGCACGCGCGTTTGCACGCGCACGTGCAAGCGCGACCGCGTCCACGTCAGCCGACCGGCCGGTAGCCGGGGACTGAGGACCCACCGGGTCCGGACAACCGCATAGACTCAGTCCCCGTGGCCCCCAATTCCGACAAGAACAGCACCGGCGCCCGGATGCGCGCGACCCTCGCGGCGGTGGCACCCGGCACCGAACTGCGCGAAGGCCTGGAACGGATCCTGCGCGGGCGTACCGGCGCCCTGCTCGTCCTGGGCCACGACAAGACGGTCGACTCGATCTCGACCGGCGGCTTCGAGATCGGCGTCGAGTTCTCCGCGACCGGGCTGCGTGAGCTGAGCAAGATGGACGGCGCGATCGTCCTCGACCGCGACGCCACCCGGCTGATCCGGGCCGCCGTCCACCTGATGCCGGATCCGTCGATCCACACCGACGAGACCGGCACCCGGCACCGCACCGCCGACCGGGTCGCCCGGCAGACCGGCTTCCCGGTGATCTCGGTCTCGCAGTCGATGCACATCATCGCGCTGTACGTCGACGACCAGCGCTACGTGCTGGAGGACTCCGGCGCGATCCTGTCCCGCGCCAACCAGGCCCTGGCCACGCTCGAGCGGTACAAGCTCCGGCTCGACGAGGTGTCCGGCACGCTGTCGGCGCTGGAGATCGAGGACCTGGTCACGGTCCGCGACGTGGCCGCGGTCGCCCAGCGACTGGAGATGGTCCGGCGGATCGCCACCGAGATCGACGGGTACGTCGTCGAGCTCGGCACCGACGGCCGGCTGCTCACCCTCCAGCTGAACGAGCTCGTCGCCGGGGTCGCCGGCGAGCGGGAGCTCGTGGTCCGCGACTACCTGCCGACGGCCACCGGCCGGAAGGCGAAGACGGCCGACGACGTCCTGCTGGAGCTGGACGCGGTCAGCCCGGCCGAATTGCTGGACATCGGCCAGGTCGCGCGGGCTCTGCAGCTCGGCGGGGCCGAGCAGCTGGACGCCGCGGTGACCCCGCGCGGGTACCGGCTGCTCGCCAAGGTGCCCCGGCTGCCGGGCGCCGTGATCGACCGGCTGATCGACCACTTCGGCCACCTGCAGAAGTTGCTCGCGGCAAGCATCGACGACCTGCAGACGGTCGAGGGCGTCGGTGAGAACCGGGCCCGCACGGTCCGCGAGGGCCTCTCCCGGCTGGCCGAGTCGAGCATCCTCGAACGCTACGTCTGACCATTGCCCTCCCCGGGGTTCGCCCCCGAACCGGGACCACAGCATCTGCGGCCGGCTCCGGCACAAGAGTCAGGCGACCTGGAAGGCTTGCGCAGTTGACGTACGGTCGTCGAACTCGGCCTTGACGAGGTACGTTCCGGGCTTGGCCACCGGCTGACCGGGCAGGCAGCCCGGCCCGGAACGACGGCCGTTCCACGGCACCGTGGTGGCGGACTGCTTGCCCTTGGCAACGACAAGGGTGGTCCGCTGGATCGCTTGCCCGCAATGGGTCGTGGTCCAGATCAGGTCGTTGCCGGACAGCACCGTCACCGACAGCGCGCCGGAGTCGACGGTCGCCTTGCACTCGTCCGAGACGGCCTCGAGCCGGACGACGAAGTTCAGCGCCGACCCGGAGACGACCTTCCGGGCGGCCGGCAGGACGTCGACGCGGACGTCGGAACCCTCGCATCTGGTGTCCCGCGGCGGCGTGGTCTTCTTGACCGGCGCCGAAGGCGTCCTGGTCGCGGACGGCGTCGTCGTCGGTGTCACCGGCGGAGCCGAGACCGGGTCCTGTTGCGGGCCGGTGGCGGCCGTGTTCTGCGGATCCTCGCCGCCGCCCCCGAACAGCCGGAGGACCAGGAAGAGCAGCAGCGCCAGGACAGCAAGCACCAGTCCCCGGCGGAACCAGTACACGCTGGCGGGCAAATGCCCGACCGGACGGAGCAGGCTGCTCATGAGGCTGACCTTAATGTCAGGATTGTCCCCACCATGTCAGGCTCGCCGCACTCACCAGCCGCACTGCACGCCCCCGTGCTCGAGTGGTACGCCGCCAACGCTCGGGTGCTGCCGTGGCGCGAGCCGGACGCAGGTGCCTGGGCGGTCATGGTCAGCGAGTTCATGTTGCAGCAGACACCGGTCAACCGGGTGCTGCCGGCGTACCGGGCCTGGCTCGAGCGGTGGCCGAAGCCGATCGATCTGGCCGCGGAGCCGCCAGGTGAGGCTGTGCGGGCCTGGGACCGGCTGGGGTACCCCAGGCGTGCATTGCGCCTGCACGCGGCGGCTCAGGCGATCGTGGAGCGCCACAGCGGGGAAGTTCCCGACGACCACGAGGCTCTGCTCGCTCTCCCCGGCGTGGGCACGTACACGGCCGCTGCGATCGCGTCCTTCGCGTTCGGGCAGCGGCACGCGGTCGTGGACACCAACGTGCGCCGGGTGCTCGCGAGAGCTCTCACCGGCGTGGCCCAGCCGACCATCTCCCCGACTGCGGCCGACCAGCGGCTCGCGATGAGCGCGCTACCCGCCGACGAGCCGACCGCGGCCCGCTGGGCGGTGGCGTCGATGGAACTCGGCGCACTGATCTGCACGGCACGTGCGCCGCGATGCGACGACTGCCCGATCCGCAGCCAGTGTGCGTGGGTGCTGGCCGGCAGTCCGCCGTACGACGGTCCGCCGCGGCGAGGGCAGACGTACGAAGGCACGGACCGTCAGGTCCGCGGGCGGTTGCTGGCCGTCCTGCGTGCCGCGGCCGGCGCCGTACCGAAGAAGGCTCTGGACGCCTGCTGGCACGACGCAGCGCAACGCGAACGCGCGCTGGACGGCCTGGTCGCCGACGGGCTGGTCGAACCGCTCTCCCGCGCCCGCTACCGGCTGCCAGGCTGAGAGGCCGGCCCGGACGTCTTCCGGACCGGCCTCAGCGCCGTCAGTTCTTCTTGCTGCTGCTGGTCGCTTCCTGGTCGTCGTCGGCCAGCAGGTCGAGCGGCATCGCCGGGCTGCCGGACAGCGTCGCCAGCATCTGGCGGACGTTGGTCAGCTGCGCGTTGATGCTGTCACGACGCTGCGTCGCGGCGGCGAGCTCACGCTCGGACTCGGCCCGGATCCGCTCCGCCTTGTCCTTCGCGGCGGCGACGATCTCCTGGGCCTGCCGGTTCGCGTCGGCCAGCTGCTGCTGGGCGAGCCGCTCGGCCTCGGACCGAGCGCGGTCGGCCTCACGCTGCACCTGAGCAGCGCGGTCGGTGACGGCGGCCAGCTGCTGCTCGGCCAGGGCGGTCCGGGCGGCGAACTCCTGCTCGACCTTGCCCCGGCGCTCGGCCAGGGTGGTCTCGAAGGCGGCCGCGGCCTGGGCCGACTTGGCCCGCTCCTGCTCGTACAGCGCCTGCGCCTCGCTGCGCCGCGCGGTGGCGTCGCGCTCGGCCTCGTCCCGCATGTCGTCGGCTTGGGTGCGCGCCTCCTCGAGGATGCGGGCGGCCTCGGCGTCGACCTCGCTCTTCCAGTCCAGGGAGTACTGCTCGGCCTCCTTGCGGACCTTCTTCGCGTGCGCTTCGGCGTCGGCGACGATCGCCTCGGCGTCGGTGCGGGCACGGGTGACCAGGTCACGGGCCTCGTCGTCGGCCAGCGACAGGATCTTGGCCACCCGCTCACCGAATTCGGTGAAGGTGGGCGTGCGGTCCTTGCTCTCCTCCTGGGCCGAGATGACGGCCGACTCCGCGGCGTCCGTGCGGGTCTGCAACTCCTGGACGTGCCGCTGCAACTGCTCGGACTGCTGCTGCAGCGCGGTCAGCGAGGTGGTCAGCTCACGGATGTGCTGGTCCACCTGGGCAGGCTCGTAGCCACGCAGAACGGTGCGGAACGGGGTTGGGCTTTCACTGCTCATGTCTTCTGATGCTCACTTCGGTGGGTGGGTGGATCACACATTGTCACTGACAAGGATCTGACTGTCACGTCCTCATCCTGATTCCCCCGTGGAACCCTCGCTGGACGACATTCCACCACCTGGACGGAATCCCGGTACAGCGAGTGCCTCGATCACACCCGAAAGCTGGGTGAGCTCCTTGGTGATCTCATCACGGCGCTGGTTCAGCGCCGCGACCCTCGCCTCGGCGTCGGCGAGAAGTTTACGGGCCTGGGCCCGCAGGTCGTCGGCGTGCTCGCGAGCCTGCGCCTCGATCTGCTGCGCCTCGGCGCGGGACTTGCGGATCAGGTCGTGCGACTGCCGCTGGGCGTCGGCCAGGTCGTTGGCGGCGCGCTCGCGCAGCACCTGGGTGCTGGCCTCCGCCTCGGCCTCGCGACGGTTCGCCCGCTCGACGATCTCGCGGGCCTCGGTCTGGGCCGCGCTCTTCAGCCGGTCGGCCCGCGACTGCGCCTGCGCGGTGACCTTCTCGGCCTCCTGCCTGGCCGCTGCCAGGGTCGCCTCGGCCTGCTCGGTCGCGGTCGTCAGCGTGGTCTCCGCCAGCGTGGTCAGCTCGGCGTTCTCGCGGGCGATCGCGTCCTTGGTCTGCTTCAGCCGGCTGGTGGTCCGGCCGACGACGCGACGCAGGTGCGCCCGCTTCTGCCGCAGGAGCTCGGCCGCGTCGGCCGCCGCCTGCTCCCGGATCGACTGTGCCTCGGTCTCGGCCGCGCCGATCAGGTCGTCGACCGTCTTCTTGCTCCAGATGGTCTGCTTCTCGGCCTCGGCCAGCGCCGCCTCGGCCGCCTGGTTCGCCTCCTCGACGATCCGCTGGGCCTCGGCGGCCGCCGTCCGGCGGTCGGCCTCGATGCTGTCCACGACCAGCTTCGCCTGTGCCCGGGCGTCGGCCATCAGCCGCTCGTTGCCGGCCTCCGCCTCCGCCTTGCGCTCGGCGATCTCCGCGACCGCCTCGGCCCGCAGCTTGTCGATCTCGAGGGAGATCGCCGCCAGCTTGGCCCGCTCGGTCTCCTCCAGCTCGGCGGTCCGGCGTTCCAGCTCGGCCCGGTTCTCGCCGCGCAGCCGCTCGATCTCGGCGTGCGCCTCGGCGATCTGGAGGCGGGACTTCTCCCGGGCCGCCTCGACCTCGCGCTCCACCGCGGCCCGCAGCTCGGCGGCCTCGGTCTCGGCACGGGCGATCAGCTCGGCCTCGTTCCGGACCGCGGCCTGCGACACCAGGGCGGCCTGCTCACCGGCGTCCTTGACCAGTTGCTGCGCCTCGCGGCCGGCCCGGTCGATCGTCAGTTGCGCGGACTCCCGGGCCATCCGGGCTTCCTCGAGCAGTTCGTCGGCCTCTTCCTTCAGCCGCGCCGCCTCGGTCTCGGCCGCGGCGATCCGGCGGTCGGCCGCCGCCTGCGACTCGGCCCGCAACCGGTCGGCGGCCGCCTGGCTGTCGGTGCGCAACTGCTCGGCCGCGGCCTCGGAGTCCGCCCGGCGCTTCGCCACCTCTTCCGCGACGGCTGCCCGGAGCTGCTCGGCCGCCGACTCCGAGTCGGTCCGCAGGCGCTCGGCGATCGCGGCCGCCTCGGCCCGGACCCGCTCCGCTTGCGCGGTCGACTCCGCCTGGAGCTTCTGCGCGGCGGCGGCGGCATCACGGCGGACCCGGTCCGCCTCGGCGGTGGACTCGGCCCTGAGCCGTTCGGCCGCCGACTCGGCCTCGGTGCGCACCCGGTCGGACTCGTTCTCCGACTCGCTCCGGAGTTGCTCGGCGGCGCGCTCGGCGTCGTTGAGCAGTCGCTGCGCGGCGGACGTCGCGTCGGCCCGGAGCTTCTTCGCGGCCGCCTCGGCCTCGGTCTTCAGCCGCTCGCTCTCGGCCCGGACCCGGTCCGCCTCCTCGCGGGCGAGGTCGTTCTCGTACTCGGCCTGCTCCCGCAGCGTGTCCGCGATCCGCTGGGCCCGCTCGAGGACCCCACCGGCTTGCCGCACGCCGAAGGAACCGGTGTCGGCGACCGGTTCCTGGGTCAGGGGCAGACGCGGGGCGTCCATGCGACGTGATGATTCCATCCCCGGCCCCCTTTCCGACAGTCCGGGTCCCATCAGCGTGGTCACAGCGTTACAACGGGGTACATGGGTGGCGGGTAACTTCTTTTTCATGCCGCTGCGCGATCTTCCCACCGAATCGAAGGCCGCGGCGGCCCTTCTCCGTACCGATCTGATCACCCATCGCAGGACGATACGACGATCCGGACGGCACTGTGGCGTGCTCGCGTGTCTCGCCGCCGGTACGGCGTTCGCGGTTCTCCTGCCGGGGTCGCCGGGTACAGGCTGTTACCTGTGGCGGGCGAGCACGCAGCCGATCACGGGCCGCGGCGCGGCCCTCGCCGTACCGGTCGCGATCGTGCTGCTCGTGCTCGCGGATCGCTTGTCCGCCGACAGATTCCGGCTTCACCGGCTGGTCCGGTCCCTTGGTACGGCGGCGGTCGCGCTGACCACCGTGGCGGCCTGGACCGGGTTCGCCGCGCAGGGCCGGCCGAGCTGCGCGACCTCACCGACTGTGATCGGCACGCTCGTGTTCGGCACGCTCGCGACCGGCGTCGCCGCGCACTGGGCGACGCGTTCGACAGCGCCGTGGACGGTGCCCGAGGACGGCCCGGGCGACGGGTCCGCCGAGCCGCTCAACCAGTCCGAATTGCGGGCAGTCTTTGTCCAACTGGGGGACGAGGTCGACGCCTGGACGCCATTTCGCTTCCGCGGGTTCGCCTTCGCGTCGGGTGCCCTCGCCGTCCTGCTCGCGCTCTCGACCGCGCTCCCGTGGCGTGAACTGCTCGATCCGGTCGCGCTCGGGCCGACCGCGTCCGAAGCCGGTCTAGCCCGGTCGCAGCTCTGGGAGATCCCGTCGGCGCGAATCTGGGCGTACCTCGTCTGCGGGGCGGCGGTGGCGACGCTCGTCTCGTCGGGACTGGTCCGACGAGCGGCCGCCGTGGCCACCGGGTCGGTGGTGATCGCCGGGCTGCTCGCTCATCTGCTGTGGCTGCCGCCGAGGTTGGCCTCGGGGGTCGGGTATCGCCCGGCGATCGGCGCCTGGATCGCTCTCGGACTCGGACTGCTCCTGCTCGTGGCGGGTCTGTGGGGTGCACGCCGGGCGGTGGTGACCGGTGCGGCGGTGCTGGGCGCAGTGGCCGGTGTGCTCGTTCCTTCG
Organism: Kribbella turkmenica; assembly: GCF_004348725.1. Classification (GTDB taxonomy): domain Bacteria; phylum Actinomycetota; class Actinomycetes; order Propionibacteriales; family Kribbellaceae; genus Kribbella; species Kribbella turkmenica. The sequence goes on along the minus strand of NZ_SMKR01000001.1, from coordinate 61,554 downwards.
GCGACCGGAGCGCCTTACCGGCCGCCGGTCGAGGCCGGGGTGCCGCATCGGTTGCTGGATCTGCACGGCGGACAACTGGTCGATCGCCTCGGCATGCGGGTCGGCATCGGTACGCCGGACCCGCTGGACTCGGTGGCCGGGATGCTGGACGGGTCGCCCGGGCAGTGGCTGCTGGGCCGGACCGGTTCCGAGAGTTCGACCGTCTTCGCGTACGACGACGGCGTCGCACTCCCGCAGGTCACGCTCAACCACGGTCCCCCGCCGCCCGCGCTGTGGGGAGTCACCGACGATCGCATGATCCTGCTCGCCGGCGGCGCGCTCGGCCGGCCGTGGGCGATCCTCTCCGTACCGCTGGACCTGGTCAGTGCCGACATCAGCCTGAGCCACGAGAACCAGGACGGATCGTACTATGTGACACCCGGCGTCGACGTGCTCGCGACCGGCCACGGCACCGCCCTCGGTCACCGCAACGCGGACCGGTCGATCGTCGTCCGGGGATCCACGACCACCTGGCGGATCCCGGCGAACCAGCTGCGCAAGGGGATGCGCCTCGCGGACTTCGTGGTCGATCCCGGACCGGGTGCACCGGGCAACGCGGTCTCGACCGGTCCGGACGGGACGACGGTTTGGCGGACGAGCGAGACCGGAGTGGCGATGGTCCGGCCGGGCGGCGAGCCTCGGCAGCTGGCCGGGGTGGCCCCGGCCGGCTGCGTCCTGAGCAGCGACGCCGCGAGTTCGTCGATGACCATCGATGCCTTCGCGGTCGACCTCCACGGCAATGTCTGGCTGGGCGGTGGTGCCCCGACGTCGGTGATCACGCCGGACGGCGTACTGCGGAAGCTGCCGGGTGGGGCCGACGGCGTGAAGAGCATCGAGGCACGGCCGGACGGATCGGTTCTGCTCGGCACGTCGCCGGGAGGCGGCAACCAGATCCTGCGAATCCCCGATGCGGCTGCCGCGGCGGCGTCGTACCCGGCTGCTCCCGAGCCGACGCCTCGCTGCGACCGTCGGAGGCCGGCCGACGGCCTGACGTCGTACCGGACCTCGGTATTGCCGCCTGTGCCTGTCGTCGATCCGAAGCCCGGTGCGGCCGGTGTGAGCACGCAACTCGCTCTGGATGCGGCCGGACAACTCGTCCGAGTGCGCGTGCCGTTGACAGCTCGTGCATTCGCCCCGGACGGACAGGGTGGGGTGTGGTGGACGGTTGCCGGTCGTTCGGGCGAGAGCGCCGCGCATCTGTCCGCCGGTGTCACGACGGTCGTACGGGATCCGCGACCGCTGCCGCCGAACCAGGAGGGCGAGCACGCTGCGGCCGCCGGCGACCGATTGGTGACTGCGGTCGGTGCCGGTGCCTACAACTTCTACGGGCCGGGCGGCGCGGTGCGTCGGGTGCACGTCAAGGGTGACCTGCGTGAGCTGGTCCAGCTCCCGTCCGGCCAGGCGGCCATGGTGATCGGCGAACGACTCGTCCAAGCCGCCGGCGACGGGCGGACCAGGGTCCTGCTGGGTGGATCGGCGTCCGGCTGGCCGATCTCGGCGACCGGCGTACCGGCAGCGGAGCGAACCGCCGACGGCAGTTGGTTCACCGGACCCGACGGCACCCTCTGGGGGTACGACGGAAGTCATCTGGTGCGCGTGGACGCGCCGGGCCGGATCACGGTGATCGCGGGACCGCGGCAAGGGGTGCCACAGGCCGCGGACCAGGTCACCGTGATCCGCCAGGCGCTCTACTTCCGGCTGGGCAACGACCTCGTCCGACTGGAGCCCGCGGGATGACCGACTTCCCGGACGAAGTACTGCCTCGCCGGCTGGACGCAGCCGAAGCGGAGCTGGCGCGGTCCGAGCACCGTTGGTTCGCTCGCATCACCCTCCTGACCGCCTTGGCGACGGGCTTCACCCTTCTGCTGCCCTGGACGTACACCCGGCGCTACGGCCTCTCGGTCTGGCAGCTGGGCGTCGAGACCCACCCGGCGCTGGCGTTCACCTGGCTCGCCGGGATCGTGACCACGGTCGCCACCCTGGCGCTCGAACCGGTCGCCCGCGCTCGAGTGACTGCAGGGGTCACCGCGGTCATCGCCGGCTCGTGTCTGGCCGTCGCCTGGCAGGCCACCAATCTCGACCCGGTGGAGGACACCTGGCCGGGCCCGGGGCCGTCGTTCGCCATCGCCACCTCGGTGCTGTGGCTGCTCGCGGCCGTCGCCCAACTCGTTGCCCAGAACAACAACCCTGCGGCACCTGACGAGGCCGCCGTCGTCCGTGCGATCGCCCGGCTCCGCCGGACCCGTTGAGTTCACTCCCCGGAGGGAGACGGAACACTCTCGCGACTGAGGTCCGCGGGTGCGCTCCGGCTGGACAGTGAGAGCACTGACGGCTGGAGGAAGCGATGAGCGATGTTGGAGTCCGGGAGAGAACCCGGCACGGGCTACCGGTGCTGGTGGCGGCCCTGTCGTTGGTCTACGGGATCACGGGGCTGGCCTGGTTGCTGGGTGCCGGAAACTACGCGTTCGGGCCGGTGCCGCCGGACGGCGAGCGACTGTCGCTGCTGGCGCGGGTTCCGGACGATGTCGGCGCCGGACTGATCGCCGTCCTCGGGATCCTCGGGGTGCCGGCGGCGATCGGGCACACCAGGACGGAGTGGAGTGCGTCGGTGTACCGGCCCCTGCTCGGGTTCACGGCGTTGCAGACGGTGGTGTTCGGGCTGCTGGCGCCCAGTGTCACCGTGGTGATCATGACCGGCTACCTGCTGGTGCTGGTCGGTCTGCCGGCGGGCGTCGGGTGGTTGATCGTCGGAGCCTGGAGACAACCGGCGACCCGGGTGCTGCTGAGTGGCCTGGCGGTCGTCCTGGTGGGGCTCGAGGTGACCACGGGGCTGTTCGACCGGGCCGCGTTCGGGGAGGTGGCCGTGGGGATCGGCGGCGTACCGGCGAAGGTCGGGACCATGCCGTTGTTCGTCACCGGGGCCTTCCTGCTCGGGTGCGGTTGGGCCATCCTGGGCGTCCGTGGCCTGCGCAGCACGCGCGGACAGTGCCTCCGGTGCGGCCGACCGGGCGCGCGCTGGACGCGGCCCGAGTCGGCGCGGCGCTGGGGCTTCTGGGCGACGGTCGTGGCGGTGCTCTGCCCGATGCCGTACGCGCTGCTGCGGATGACCTGGTTGCTGCCGAACCCGATCGGTTTCGACGCCGACGACCTGAACGCCGAGCCGGGCATCAAGCTATTCGGCCTCGGGCTCGGGCTGATCGCACTCGGCGCGGGCATCGTCACCCTCGGGCTGATCCGGCCGTGGGGTGAGATCTGGCCGCGGTGGATCCCGATCGTCGCCGGGCGGCCGGTCCCGATCAAGGCGGCCGTGATCCCGGGCGCCGCGGCCGCGACCCTGCTCCTGGTCGGCAGTGCCTCGCTGATCGGCCTGCTCTGGTCCGACGAGGCCTCGCTGACCGAGAACCTGGTCTACCAGCTGATCCTGCCCTTCCCGCTCTGGGGAGCCGCCGTCGGGCTGGCCACCGCTGCCTACTACTACCGCCGGAGAAGCACCTGCACGAGCTGCCGTCAGGGCTGACACAGCAGAGGGCCCCGCGCACGAAGCGCGGGGCCCTCTGTGGGTTCGTGCGACTTACGAGTCCTGCAGGCCCGTGGTGCCGCCGGCCGTCAGGTCGGACAGCTCCAGCTCGGGCGACGTGGACTTCGGCGTACCCGTGAAGGTGAAGTACTCCGGCAGGCCGTCCTCGCCCACCGTGCCCTCGGGAGCCACGTCGACCAGGACGATCTGTCCGGAACGCAGTTCCCCGAACAGGATCTTCTCGGCCAGCACGTCCTCCACGTCGCGCTGGATCGCGCGGCGCAGCGGGCGGGCTCCCAGGACCGGGTCGAAGCCACGGTCGGCGACCAGTGCCTTCGCCGCCGGGGTGAGCTCGATGCCCATGTCCTTGTCCTTCAGCCGTCCCTCCACCTGCGCGAGCATCAGGTCGACGATCTTGACGATCTCTTCCTTGCCGTGCTGGTGGAAGACCACGATCTCGTCGACGCGGTTCAGGAACTCCGGCCGGAAGTGCTGCTTGAGCTCCTCCGTCACCTTCGCCTTCATCTTGTCGTACGACCCGGGGGCGTCGTTCGACTGGCTGAAGCCGAGGTTGACCGACTTCGAGATGTCCCGCGTACCCAGGTTCGTGGTCATGATGATCACGGTGTTCTTGAAGTCGACCACGCGGCCCTGGGCGTCGGTCAGACGACCCTCGTCCAGGATCTGCAGCAGCGAGTTGAAGATGTCGGCGTGGGCCTTCTCCACCTCGTCGAACAGCACCACGCTGAACGGCTTGCGGCGCACCTTCTCGGTCAGCTGGCCACCCTCTTCGTAGCCGACGTAACCAGGCGGCGAACCGAACAGCCGGGACGCGGTGTGCTTCTCCGAGTACTCCGACATGTCGAGGCTGATCAGCGCACTCTCGTCGCCGAACAGGAACTCGGTCAGCGCCTTCGACAGCTCGGTCTTACCGACACCGGACGGACCGGCGAAGATGAACGAGCCGCTCGGGCGGCGCGGGTCCTTCAGCCCGGCGCGGGTACGCCGGATCGAGCGGGACAGCGCCTTGACCGCGTCCTCCTGGCCGATGTACCGCTTGGCCAGTTCCTTCTCCATGTCGAGCAGCCGGGAGGACTCCTCCTCGGTCAGCTTGAAGACGGGGATGCCGGTCGCGGTGCTCAGCACCTCGGCGATCAGCTCCTCGTCCACTTCGGCGACGACGTCCATGTCGCCGGCCTTCCACTGCTTCTCCCGCTCGCCCTTCGCGTTGATGAGCTTCTTCTCGTCGTCGCGGAGGCTCGCGGCGCGCTCGAAGTCCTGCGCGTCGATCGCCGACTCCTTCTCCCGGCGCACGTTCGCGATCTTCTCGTCGAACTCGCGCAGGTCCGGCGGAGCCGTCATCCGGCGGATCCGCAACCGGGCGCCGGCCTCGTCGATCAGGTCGATCGCCTTGTCCGGCAGGAACCGGTCGGAGATGTAGCGGTCGGCGAGCTGGGCGGCCGACACCAGCGCCGGGTCGGTGATGGTCACCCGGTGGTGCGCCTCGTACCGGTCGCGCAGGCCCTTGAGGATCTCGATGGTGTGCGCGATCGACGGCTCGGCCACCTGGATCGGCTGGAACCGGCGCTCCAGCGCGGCGTCCTTCTCCACGTACTTGCGGTACTCGTCCAGGGTGGTCGCACCGATGGTCTGCAGCTCACCACGGGCCAGCATCGGCTTCAGGATGCTCGCGGCGTCGATCGCTCCCTCGGCCGCACCGGCCCCGACGAGGGTGTGGATCTCGTCGATGAACAGCACGATGTCACCGCGGGTGCGGATCTCCTTGAGCACCTTCTTCAGGCGTTCCTCGAAGTCACCGCGGTAGCGCGAACCGGCCACCAGGGCGCCCAGGTCGAGGGAGTAGATCTGCTTGTCCTTGAGCGTCTCCGGGACGTCACCGCGGACGATCTGCTGGGCCAGACCCTCCACGATCGCGGTCTTGCCGACACCCGGCTCACCGATCAGGACGGGGTTGTTCTTGGTCCGCCGGGACAGCACCTGCATGACCCGCTCGATCTCGGTCTCGCGCCCGATCACCGGGTCGAGCTTCGATTCGCGGGCGGACTGGGTGTAGTTCCGGCCGAACTGGTCGAGCACCAGGGAGCTGCTGGGAGCACCTTCGGTGGCCCCGGCTCCGGCCGACGCCGTCTCCTTGCCCTGGTACCCGCTCAGCAGCTGGATGACCTGCTGACGGACCTTGTTCAGGTCCGCGCCGAGCTTGACCAGGACCTGCGCGGCGACACCCTCACCCTCGCGGATGAGGCCGAGCAGGATGTGCTCGGTGCCGATGTAGTTGTGGCCCAGCTGCAGGGCCTCGCGCAGGGAGAGCTCCAGCACCTTCTTGGCGCGTGGGGTGAACGGGATGTGCCCGCTCGGTGCCTGCTGCCCCTGGCCGATGATCTCCTCGACCTGGGAGCGGACGGCCTCGAGCGAGATACCCAGGCTCTCGAGAGCCTTGGCGGCGACACCCTCACCCTCGTGGATCAGGCCGAGCAGGATGTGCTCGGTCCCGATGTAGTTGTGGCTGAGCATCCTGGCCTCTTCCTGAGCCAGGACGACTACCCGACGGGCGCGGTCCGTAAATCGTTCAAACATCGCCAAAGCGCTCCTTGCCTCAGAGGAGTCGGACGTGCCGTGTGGGCCGACCCCCGTACATGCATGCTAGTCCCCGGTGCCGACAGGCTCGCTCTGGGCGAACAAATGCTCATCGTCGAGCCGGCGCCGGACAGGCATCACAAGGGAACAACCCCGCGGATCCCCAGGGTGTTCCCACCCGGGCCGACCCACCGAGCCTGTTCGCCAGCAGCGAATTCCCGGATCTGCCTGCCGCCTCAGTGATCCTTCGCGACACGCCCGAAACCGGATGCGTCCACACTGTGAAACAACCGGAATGCGGACGGTCCGACGGAGCGGAGCCTGATGACACAGCGGAGGCGAGGCCGTCCGCGCTTTCTGCGGACGGCCTCGCCTCTCACGTCCGGCACCCCGCGGAGGCCGGGACCGGCGATCCCTGCGGAACTACTTGGCTTCGTTGTACGCCGCACGCACCTCGGCCGAGATCCGGCCGCGCTCGCTGACGTCGTACCCGTTCTCCTTGGCCCAGGCCCGGATGTCGGCGGAGTCCGACGCCGACCGGCCCCGGCCGCGCGCCCGGCCACCACCACGGCGACCAGACACTCGGCGTGCCGCCCCGACATACCCGGAGAGGGCGTCGCGGAGTTTGGCAGCGTTCTTCTTGGACAAGTCGATCTCGTACGTCGTTCCGTCCAGGCCAAAGGTTACGGTCTCTTCGGCCTTACCGCCGTCGAGATCGTCCTCGAGAACCACCTGCACCCTTTGAGCCATCGATGACAGTCCTTTCCGCGCCCGTCACCGGGCCGCAATCCCCCTGCCGTTTTGTTTGCACCTGATTTGTACCGCACAAACCGGCTTCGTGTCATTCACATCCCACAATGAGTGGGAAAGATGTGACTAAACCGCCGGTACGGCGTGGCGCTGATCGACGCTGTGCAGTCGTGGTGACCTGGAGTATTCACATCCGAAACCGGCCGGGCCAGAATCCCATGGCTATCAGGAATATTGGACCCCGGCATTTGCAGTGACCGTCCGTTGTGCTATGCAACGGTCCTGCGACCGATTCGCGAAATCACTCCGGACGCAGCAACGGGAAGAGAATCGTCTCCCGGATACCGGCCCCGGTGAACAGCATCACCAGCCGGTCCAGGCCCATCCCCATACCACCGGCCGGGGGCATCCCGAACTCCATCGCGCGCAGGAAGTCCTCGTCCAGTTCCATCGCCTCCGGGTCCCCGGCGGCGGCCAGCATCGACTGTGCCACCAGGCGTTCCCGCTGGATCACCGGGTCGTTCAGCTCCGAGTACGCCACCCCGAGCTCGACCCCGTTGACGATCAGGTCCCACGCCTCGACCAGGCCCGGAATTTCCCGGTGCGGCTTCGACAACGGCCGCACCGACTCCGGATAGTCACGGACATAGGTGGGCTGGATCAGGGTGTGCTCGACCAGCTTCTCGTACAACTCCAGTGCGATCTCACCGGCATTCCAGCCCGGCTGCAGGCCGACGTCGTGCTGCTCGGCCAGCTTCGTCAGCGTGGCCACGTCGGTGCTCTGGTCGACCGGCGTACCGACCGCTTCGGAGACGAGTTCGAAAAGGGTCGCGTGCCGGAACGGCCGGTCCAGGTCGATGGTCGAACCGTCGCGCGCCGTGATCACCGTGCGGCCGACCGCCCGGGCCGCGTTCCGGATCAGCTCCTCGATCAGTTCGGCCATCGTGTCGTAATCGCCGTACGCCTGATAGGCCTCGATCATCGAGAATTCCGCGGCGTGGGTCGAGTCCAGACCCTCGTTGCGGAACGTCCTGCCGATCTCGTAGACCCGGTCGACACCGCCGATCACGGCCCGCTTCAGGTCGAGCTCGAGCGCGATCCGCAGCTTCATCTCCTGGTCGAACGCGTTCAGGTGGGTGCTGAACGGCCGGGCGGCCGCGCCGCCGTTGGTCAGCTGCAGCACGGGCGTCTCGACCTCGATGTAGTCGTGCGAGTCGAACGTCTGCCGCAACGACTTGAGCACGGCGGCCTTGGTCCGGACCATCTCGCGGGCCTCGGCCCGGACGATCAGGTCGACGTACCGGAGCCGGACCCGAGCCTCCTCGCTCAGCGGCTTGTGCTCGTTCGGGAGCGGGCGCAGCGTCTTCGCGGCCATCTGCCAGCGGGTCGCCTGCACGGACAGCTCGCCGCGGCGGCTGGTGACCACCTCGCCCTGGACGGACAGCAGGTCGCCGATGTCCACCAGCGCCTTGAACCGGGCCAGCTCCTCCTCACCGAGGTCGGCCAGCGACAGCATCACCTGGAGCTCGGTCCCGTCGCCCTCGCGGAGCCGGACGAAGCACAGCTTGCCGGTGTTGCGCAGGAAGATCACCCGGCCGGCCACCGAGACCTGCTCGCCGGTCCGGGTGTCGGGCGCCAGCTCCTGGCCGTCGTACTTCGCCCGGAGGTCCTTCAGCAGGTGTGTCCGGGGCACCGAGATCGGGTACGGCTGCACTCCCTCCGCCAGCAGGCGGTCACGCTTCTCCCGGCGGACCCGCATCTGCTCGGGCAGGTCGTCCTGCCCGCTGTCGGGCTTCGCCGGGTTCACGTGTGCGTCAGTCATGGCTCAAGGCTAGTGACTGAGCACCTTCTGAGCCGAATCGTTTGTCTCCAGGCCCTTGACACGGAGCACCGGTACGGCGGCCGCCGCCGCGGCGACGCCGCACGCGGCCCCGCAGGCGACGAACGTCATCCGCGTCCCCAGCAGGGCTCCCAGGAGACCGCCCAGCACGAGGGCGAACAGACTGCACGCCCGGGCCGTCCCGTTGAGCGCGGCGACCACCCGCCCCCGGACAGCCTCCGCCGAGCGGGTGACCACGAGCGTGCCGACTGCCGCGTTGAGCAGGCCGCTGCCGAACCCGACCGTGACCGAGCCGATCAGCAGCGTGACCACGCCGTTCGCCAGGCCCATCAGCACGCACGCCACCCCGATCGCCGCCATCCCGGCCAGTACGGCCCGGGACCGGGTGATGGCCCCCACCAGGCGGCCGGTGAGCCATGCTCCGGCGATCGCGCCGGCGCCCTGCACGGCCACCACCCCGCCGTACCCGGCCGCGTCCAGCCCCAGCTCGCCGGTGATCAGGTAGACCTCGACCACGTTGACCGCCTCGCCCGCCAGGACGAACATCCACAGGCACGGCACCAGGATCCGCAGCAGCGCGTCGCTGAAGATGCCGCGCAGACCTGCCGTCATCGCGCCCGGCTCGGGTACGACGCCACGCTCGGGACGGCGCCGCGTGACCACCAGCCTGGCCACCACCGCCAGGACGAGGAACGTCGTCGCGTCCACGAGCAGCGCGCCGCGGTCGCCGGACCAGGCCACCAGCACTCCCCCGACCGCCGCCCCGGCCAGCGTCGCCACTCCGACCAGCGCCTGACTGGTCCCCGTCGTCCGGCCGACGAGGTCCTCGCCGACGATCCGCGGGATCAACGCCGCCCACGCAGGCCCGGAGACCGCCGTACCCACCTGGAGCAGGCAGACGAGCACCAGCGTCTCGGCCAGGCCGTCACCGAAGGCCAGGCCGATCCCGGCCGACGCCTGCACCAGCGACGCCGAGACCAGGACCGTGCGGGAGTCGTGGCTGTCCACGATCCGCCCGGCGAACGGGATCATCACCACCGTCGGTACGGCGAAGGCCAGCAGCAACGCGGTCATCGTGCCGGGACCGCCGTACTCCGAAACCCGCAGCATCAGCGCGATCAGGGCGATCGAGTCGCCGGCCGACGACAGCGCGCGGGCCGGCAGCACCAGCCGGACGTCCCGGAACGACCAGATCGAAGTCTGAAGTGGTTGCTTCACAATTCTGAAGTTAATGCTTCACGTTCCGCGGCGTCAAGGGATTCGCTACGCTGACGCCGTGGCCCAGAAGAAGCGCGTGGTGATCTCCGACCCGCGGGCGATCCGCGCCCTGGCCCACCCAGCCCGGCAGCGGGTGATCGACGAGCTCTACACCGGCAAGGTGCTGACCGCGACCGAGTGCGCCGAGCTGGCCGGGCTGACGCCGTCCGCGATGAGCTACCACCTGCGCGCGCTGGAGCGCTGGGGCATCGTCGAGCGGGCCGAGGAGTCGGCCGACGGCCGGGAGCGGCCGTGGCGGGCGGTGGCCGCCAGCCTGATGATCGCCTCGCAGTCGACCGGCGCCGGCCGGCTGGCCAGCCAGGCGATCATGCGGACGTCCGTGGACCGGCTGCTCGAGCAGTTCGAGGACATCTCCGGCGACGACCCCTGGGACGACGTCAGCTCGCTGAGCCGGGCCCGGTTGTGGCTCACGCACGAGGAGGCCCGGCGGTTCGGCCAGGAGCTCAGCGACCTGGTCGACCGCTACCGGAAGGGCCGGACGGCGGCCTCGCACCCGGGCGGGACGCGCCAGGTCAGCACGCTGCTGGCCGTCGTACCGATCGGGAAGCCGCCAGAAGAAAGCTGAACTGTTAGCTATCTAACCGTCCCGGCGAGGTACCGTCGAAGGAGAGGCACTTCTCGCCCCCGTGGGTGGTTCCTATGCAGTCGTGGCATTTGTGGTTGATCATCGCCGCTGTTCTCGGCACGGCCGAGTTGATGACGGCGACTCTCGATCTGCTGTTGCTGGCCGTCGCCGCGCTCGCCGCAGCAGGAGTCGCCGGGCTCGGGCTCGGCCTCGGACTGCAACTTCTCGCGTTCGCCGTCACCGCCGCCGCGATGCTCACCCTGGTCCGCCCGGTCGCACGCCGTCACCTGACGTCGTACCCGCGGCTGCAGTCCGGGGTGGCTGCGCTGGTCGGCCGGGAGGCCGTCGTCCTGAGCCCGGTCAACCGCGAGGCCGGCCGCGTCCGCCTGAACGGCGAGGAGTGGAGCGCGCGGTCCTACGACCCCGATCTCGTCATCCCCGAGGGCACCACGGTCGACGTCTTCGCCATCGAGGGCGCCACCGCCCTCGTCCATCCCCGGGAGGATCCATGGCCGAACTGATCTTCGGGGCGATCGTCGCCCTGCTCGCCGTCGTCCTGGTGCTCCGGACGGTCCGGATCGTGCCACAGGCGCGGGCCAGCAACGTCGAGCGCCTCGGCCGCTACCTGCGCACCCTGGAGCCCGGACTCAACCTCGTCATCCCGTTCATCGACCGGCCCCGGCAGCTGATCGACCTGCGCGAGCAGGTGGTCTCGTTCGAGCCGCGCTCGGTGATCACCGAGGACAACCTGGTCGTCCACATCGACACCGTGCTGTACTTCCAGGTCACCGATCCGCGGGCGGCGGCGTACGAGATCGCCAACTACATCCAGGCGATCGAGCAACTTACTGTGACCACCCTCCGCAACGTGATCGGCAGCCTCGACCTGGAGAAGGTGCTGACGTCGCGCGAGCACATCAACTCCACCCTGCGCGGCGTCCTCGACGAGGCGTCCGGCAAGTGGGGCATCCGGGTCAACCGGGTCGAGCTGAAGGGCATCGAGCCGCCGCCGTCGATCAAGGAGTCGATGGAGAAGCAGATGCGGGCCGAGCGGGAGAAGCGGGCCGCGATCCTGGCCGCCGAAGGCCAGCGGCAGTCCAAGATCCTGACCGCGGAAGGTGAGCGGCAGGCCGCCATCCTGCGGGCCGAAGGTCAGGCGAAGGCGATCGACACCGTCTTCGACGCCATCCACCGCAACGACCCGGACCCGAAGCTGCTCGCCTACCAGTACCTGCAGATGCTGCCCGAGCTGGCCAAGGGCCCCGGCAACACCTTCTGGGTGATCCCGTCCGAGGTCACCACGGCGCTGCAGAACGTGACCAAGGCCTTCAACGGCCTCGCCCCCGACCTCGCCAACGGCCAGACTCCCGAAGCAGCCACCGGCCGGACGGCCGAGGCCGCCAACGGCAAAGCCCCTGAGATCACCCCGGACTGATGCCCCTGAGCCACCAACACGGTTGTCACCGGATGTCACCATGGAGACCCGGCGGTCCCTGGGCACGCGCTCGCGATCGTCGTTCCGACCGGAGGAATGGCGATCGCGACCTATCTGGTCGTCGGGCTGGTCATCGGGATCGAGAGCGTGGGGGTGCCGTGACCTGGTGAGACCGCGGGGATCGCGGCCGCGGCGACGGCTACGTCACGATCCGCCGCCGGCTGCGCGCGGTGGCAGTCGAGCCGCAACCGGAGTCAGCGGACGCTCAGCGGTAACGGCGGGGTGGTCGTCCCGGCCAGCGGGCGGCCGAACATCATCGCGTTCGGGATCACGAACCGGTAGCTGAACGATCCGGCCCGGGACGCCTTGAACGGCAGCGACGCCAGCCCCTTGCGCATCGGCACCGCCGCCTGGTTCACCCACCGCCGGGTCTGCCGGTTCCACAGCTGCAGGACCACGGTCGTGTTCATCGCCGGCGTGACCGTCGTGGAGACCACCACGTTCTCCCCGCGTCGCTTCGACGCACCGCCGGCGAATCCGGCGCCCGCCACCCGGACGACGCTCTTGGTGTACGTCGGCCGGCTGGTGGACGTACCGGTCAGGACGCCGACCCGGGTGTACGCCGGGACGACGGCCCGGTACGGCCGACTCGGTCCGTTGACCATCGGGATGTCGTAGTGCCCGCCGGCGGTCGTCGAACCGCGGGCCACCGGTGTCCACCGGGCGCCCGGGGTCACCTGCGTCAGGATCACCACCGGCACACCGGCCGGAGTCGCCCGCCGCTGGACGCAGGCGGTCTCCGCCTCGCAGACGACTTCCTGGACGAGCACCCGGCCACGGACGTGCACCTGCACGCCGTACAACGCGAGCGCGGGCAGGGCGCCGTTGACCGAGCTGGTCAGGCCGACCACCTCGCCGCCGATCCGGCTACTCCACTCGTTCTGGGCCCGGAGCTGGAACAGGTACGGCGGCTGGAGGCTCTTGATCAGCTGCCGGGTGGACGTCGTCGCCGGGCCGATCGCGCGCATCGTCCCGCCGGGCCTGCCGACCATCGGCACGTAGCGCTGGGTCTTCGGGCCCTTCACGTCCAGCGGGTCGTTCGGGGTGAAGTCCGGCGGCGCCGCCGGCACCGACCACTTCATCAGCACGCCCCGCCCCATCGGGGTCGGACTGGCTCCGCTGGGGCGAACCGGCCCGTCGGTGTCGAACACCTCGGAGTGGGCGAGCTTGCTGGTCACCCCACCCTGTGACGTCCCGGTCGCCACCGCAACGCGGTAGTTGCCGTCGGGCGGAAAGGCCGAGGTCGGGATCTCCCACGTGTTCGGCTCACCGGCACCGAGATACTTCACGTACGACGGACTGCTGCTGAGCACGCCCTCGATGGTGATCCGGTTGGGAGCGTTGTCGTCCTTCCAGGTGACCTCGACCCCGCCACCGCCGTCACCGGCCCAGGCGACCGCCACGTCGGTGGGCACCGGGTCCGACTGGCAGGCGGTCAGAACGGTGGCGCCGAGCAGCACCGCCAGCCCCACGGCGAGGACTCGCCGCACTCCGACCACCTCGTTCCAGCTGCCTCACAACCGACCCGGGTGAACCATACCCATTCCCAGGTACCCAGCCTGAAGGACCGGGGATCACTCGGGCTGATTGCCGGCCGGGCCGCCGAGGTGGAACTTCGAGGTGACGCCGGTGTACATCAGGTGGGTGACCAGGCCCTGGGCGGCGTGCGGGAGGTTGTGGCAGTGGTCCATCCAGATGCCCGGGTTGTCGGCGACGAAGGCGATCTCGTAGGTCTCGTCGTTCTCGACGTTCAGTGAGTCGGTCCACCACGGACTGCCGGTGGCAGCGACGCCGTCGCGGCTGAGGACGGCGACGTGATGGCCGTGCAGGTGCATCGGGTGGACCTGGCCGGAGGTGTTCCGGACGGTCATCCGGACGATGTCGCCCTCGCTGACCATGAACATCGGCACGTCCGGGAACTGGTGCCCGTTGATCGTCCACCACAGCCCCGGCCGGCCGTCGAAGAACCCGGGCCGCCGGCCGATGTCGTACCGGAACACCCGGGTCGCCCGGTCCGGGTCGAAGCCGAGGTCGCCCGGCTGCCCGTAGGACAGCAGGTCGACCCGGTCCCGCGGCTCGGCACCCGCGGGGGCGTCGCCGTCGCCGATCACCAGCGAGGTCGGGCCACCGCCGAGACCGATCCGGATCACCGACCCCGGCGGCATCGTCACCTGGAGATCGACCCGGCCGCCGGCGGTGACGAGCACGGACCTGCCCTCGACGGGAGGCGGCGCGTTGATCTCGGTCCCGTCCACCGCGACCACCTTGTACGGCGCCCCGTCGACCCAGGCGGCCCACGGTCCGTTGTCGGTGTTGATCAGCCGGACCCGGACGGTCGATCCCGGTGCGGCCACCCGGCGTTCGCCGTACCCGCCGTTGACCGTGCGCACCTTGTCGTAGGTGTGCACGGCCGCGACCACGTCCACGGCGGTGGGCTCCACGATCAGTACGCCCCACAGGCCCTTCTTCACCTGGTCGTGGGAGGCCTGGTGGGAGTGGTACCAGTACGTGCCGACGTCCTCGGCGACGAAGCGGTACACGTGCGACTGCCCGCGGAGCACCGCGTCCTGCGTCACCCCGGCGACGCCGTCCTCGGCCGCCGGTACGTCGACGCCGTGCCAGTGCACGGTGATCCCGTCGGGCACGGACTCGTTGTGCAGGGTGACCTGGATCAGATCGCCCTGGCGCGCGACGATCTCCGGCCCCGGCGAGGTGTGGTTCAGCGTGTAGCCGTCGGTCGAGCCGCGGCCGGGGATCTCGAACCGCTCCTTGCGGGCGACCAGTTCGACGGCGACATCCGGCGTACCGGACGGCCCCTTGAGCGTGCTGACGTCCTGGCCGTGGTGCGCGTGCGTGGCCGGCCCACCGCCGTAGTCGGCGTACCCCATCTCCATCGGGGACAGGTCGCCCGGCACCAGGCTGCGCTGCCAGAACCACGCGATCGGCGCCAGGACGACGATCGTCGCCGCGACCGCGATCACGGTGCGGCGCCGCGGCCGCCAGGCCATCAGCCCGCGACCACGCGCGCGTCAGTTGCCAGGAGCATCTATCTGGCCGCCTCGGCCGGCGACTCGGCCGCGGCCGGCGCCGGTGTGGCGACTGCCCTGCGGGCGGCCATGCTCGCGACCCCGGCCAGCGCGAACGCGTTCAGGCCGTGCAGCGTGCCGACGATCGGCGTACCGAAGGAGACGAACGCCAGCGCGATCTGCAGCGCCACCAGCCCGACCACGTACAGGGCCCACCTGACCCCGCCCTGGACCTTGGCGAAGAACGAGACGATCAGCAGCAGCAGCGCGATCACCGGAATGGCCATCATCCCGATCCAGCCGTGCGCCACGTGGCCGAAGTTGAGATCGGTGTTCTTGTCGATGACCAGGCCGTCGTCCATGTCCTTGATCGCGGTGAACCACGCGAGCGCGATCGTCATCGCCTGGACCACGACACCGATCGCGACCAGACCGGCCAGTGCACGGTAAACAGACTTCAATTCCCCCACCCCCGGAAGTCGTTTCACCTCATAGTGATCCAGACCACAGGGGCGCACAAGGGGTTTTCGCCCGTCCGGGCATATCTGGCACTCCGCGGTCTAGTTGTTCCGGGCGAAGGCCCGGAACAGACCGTGCAGGGTCAGTAGCGGTTCGTTGCGGACCGGCGTCGCCAACTGCTCGGCCAGCAAGGGCGCAAGCGCTCCGGTGAGCACGACCGCGGTGCCGGCGGCCAGAGATTGTTCGGCGCGGATACGCGTGACCAGGCCGTCGACCAGCGCCGCGAACCCGTGGATCGCACCGGACTGCAGGGCCTCGACCGTGTTCTTCGCGACCACCGAACGCGGCCGGACCAGCTCCACGCGGCGCAACTGGGCGGCCGCGTTGCCGAGCGCATCGGTCGCGGTCTCGATGCCGGGGGCAATCACTCCGCCGACGAAGGCGCCGGCCGGGCTGACCACGTCGATGGTGATCGCCGTGCCCACGTCGACGACGAGGCACGGAGCGCCGTACAGGTGGACCGCCGCGAGCGCGTTGGCGATCCGGTCGGTGCCGACCTCCCGGGGGTTGTCCACCAGCACCGGCAGTCCGGTCTTCACGCCGGGCTCGACCACCACACTCGGGACGTCCTGGTAGTACCGCGCGACCACGTCCCGCAGTTCGTGCAGCACGTGCGGTACGGCGGAACACACCGCGATCCCGGAGACCGGCGACTCCCCGGCCAGCAGGCCCTGGAGCAGCACCGCCCACTCGTCCGCCGTCCGCCGGGCGTCCGTGCCGACCCACCAGTGCCGCTTGACCGTGCCTTCGAAGACCAGGCCGACCAGGGTCCTGGTGTTCTCGACGGCCACGGCGAGCAGCATCAGGCGTCCCTGGAATCCAGCTCGGCGCGCAGGTCCAGGGCGATGTCGAGGACCGGCGCCGAGTGGGTCAGCGCGCCGACCGCGAGGTAGTCGACCCCGGTCTCGGCCACGGCCCGGGCCTGGTCGAGCGTCAGCCCGCCGGAGGCCTCCAGCTTCGCCCGCCCGGCCACCTTCCCGACCGCCTCGCGCAGCTGCGGGATGTCCATGTTGTCGAGCAGGACCAGCTCGGCGCCGGACTCGACCGCGATCAGCGCGTCGTCGACCGAGTCCACCTCGACCTCGACCGAGAGATCCGGGTACGCCTTGCGGACCAGGCGGAACGCCTCGGCGACCCCGCCGGCCGCGAGCACGTGGTTGTCCTTGATCAGGGCCGCGTCGGACAGGCCCATCCGGTGGTTCCTGCCGCCGCCGCAGCGGACGGCGTACTTCTCCAGCGAGCGCAGCAGCGGCATCGTCTTGCGGGTGTCGCGGATGACCGCGCCGGTGCCCTCGACCGCGTCCACCCAGCGCCGCGTGAGCGTGGCCACGCCGGACAGGTGGCAGAGCAGGTTGAGCGTGGTCCGCTCGGCGGTCAGCAGCTGCCGGGTCTTGCCGCGGACGGTCAGCAGAACATCGCCCTCGCGCACGGTCGCACCGTCGGTGACGGAGTACTCGAGCTCGACCTCGTCCGGCGCGGCGACCAGCCGGATCACCAGCTCGGCGATCTCCAGGCCGGCGACCACACCGTCGGCCCGGGCCACCAGCTCGGCGACCGAGACCTGGCCGGGGTCGATGGTGGCGGTGGTGGTGACGTCCACCCCACCGGCCAGGTCCTCCTCGATCGTGGCCCGCACGAGGTCGGCGACCCATTGCCGGTCGACGGTGTCATCCATGCCGGTCATTCTCCTCGATCTCGTGCGCGACGAACGTCGTTCGCGGGACGGCTCGGTCGCCGTCGGCGGGCAACGTGAGGTCCAGATTGCCCGACCACCGCGCGTCGTCGCGATCGGGGCGGTCCTCACGCCAGTGCGAGCCCCGGCTCTCCTCGCGGGCGGTGGCGGCCGCGATCAGCGCGGAGGCCACCGTGACCAGGTTCGTCGCCTCCCAGCCCGGCGTACCGGGCTCCCCCGCCGGCTGCTCGATCAGCTTGCCGAGCGTGGCACCTGCTTCCGAAAGCCCGGCCGCGCTGCGGATCACGCCCGCACCGACCGTCATCACCCGCTGCAGCTCCGGTACGACGTCCGCGTCGACGAGACCGCGGACACGGGTGTCGTGGATCGGTTCACGCAGCTCGGGCAGGCCGCCGGCGAGGTGGTCGGCGATCCGGCGGGCGAAGACGAGTCCTTCGAGCAGCGAGTTCGAGGCGAGGCGGTTGGCGCCGTGTACGCCGGTGCACGCGACCTCGCCGCAGGCGTAGAGGCCGGGCACGGACGTCTGGCCGTGCAGGTCGGTCCACACACCGCCGGAGGAGTAGTGACAAGCCGGCGCGACCGGGATCAGCTCGCGGACCGGGTCGATGCCGTGCGACCGGCAGGACGCCAGGATCGTCGGGAACCGGACGCGCCACTTCTCGTCGCCGAAGTGCCGGGCGTCGAGGAAGACATGATCCTTGCCGGTGGCAAGCATCTGCCGCATGATCGCCTTCGCCACGATGTCTCGCGGTGCCAGGTCGGCGAGCTCGTGCTGTCCCTGCATGAACCGCTCGCCCTCGTGGTCCACCAGGAACGCACCCTCGCCGCGGACCGCCTCGGACACCAACGGCTGCTGGCCTCTCGCGCTCTTGCCCAGCCAGAGCACGGTCGGGTGGAACTGCACGAACTCCAGGTCGCGCACCTTCGCCCCGGCCCGTAACGCCAGCGCCATCCCGTCGCCGGTGGACACACTCGGGTTGGTGGTCGCGGCGTACAACTGGCCGATCCCGCCGGACGCGAGGATCACCACCCGGCTGCGGATCGCCCCGACGCCGTCCAGCTGGCCCTCACCCATCACGTGCAGCGTGACTCCGGCGACGGCACCGTCCTCCGCGGTCAGCAGGTCGATGACCAGGGCGTGCTCGATCAGCCGGATGTCCGGAGCCCGCTTCACCGCGGCGACCAGCGCTCGCTCGATCTCCGCGCCGGTCGCGTCGCCGCCGGCGTGGGCGATCCGGTTGCGGTGATGCCCGCCTTCCCGGGTCAGCGACAGATCCCCGTCGACGGTGTCGAACCGGGCGCCGAGGTCGATCAGGTCCCGGACGGCCTCCGGTCCCTCGGTGACCAACGTCCGGACGGCGTCCGGGTCGCAGAGGCCGGCGCCCGCGACCAGCGTGTCCTGCAGGTGCTCCTCGGGCGAGTC
This sequence comes from Kribbella turkmenica, assembly GCF_004348725.1. GTDB lineage: Bacteria > Actinomycetota > Actinomycetes > Propionibacteriales > Kribbellaceae > Kribbella > Kribbella turkmenica. The sequence continues at coordinate 42,814 of NZ_SMKR01000001.1, read as the reverse complement.
CTCGGGGCTGAGGGCGGCGGCGATCCCGCCCTGCGCCCACTGGGTCGATCCGGAGGCGACGACATCCTTCGTCACCACCAGCACGGAGCCGAGCTCACGGGCCTTCAGCGCGGCGGTCAGCCCGGCGATCCCGGACCCGATCACCACCACGTCGACGGTGTCGGTCCAACCGGGTTCAGGCGCGGCCAGCCGCTGGGGGACTGCGGGTCCGGTCACGGGGTCTCCCGGCCTGGACTGAGAAGCGCAGGGAGCGCAGCGACTGGGGCGACGAGGGAAGGCCGGGAGCGAGAGCCCCGTGTCCCGCCGCGCCGGAGGCGTGGCATTTGCACGGTCATCCCGTGACCGTATCAACCGCTTTCACCTGAGCGTGATGGAAATGTTGTCAATGAGACGGGTGGTGCCGATGCGGGCGGCGATCAGCATCCGGGCCTCGCCGGGGCCGATGACCGGGCCGAGGTCCGGTGCGCGCAGGGCGAGATAGTCGATCTTCACCGACGGGACCGCCTCGAGCTCCGCCTGCGCAGCGGCCATCACCGCGTCCGGCCCGTTCATCCCGGCCTTCGCCCCGGCGGTGAGCGCCCGGTAGAGCACGAGCGCCTCGTCACGCTCGGTCTCGTCCAGGTACCGGTTGCGTGAGGACAGCGCGAGACCGTCGGCCTCGCGGACGGTCGGCACCGGCACGATGTCGACGTCCCAGTCCAGGTCGCACACCATCTCGCGGATCAGCGTGAGCTGCTGGTAGTCCTTCTCGCCGAACAATGCCAGGTCCGGCGCGGTCAGGTGCAGCATCTTCGCGACCACGGTCAGCACGCCGGCGAAGTGACCCGGGCGGACCATTCCCTCCAGCTCGTCGGCCAGCGGGCCCGGATGCACGGTGATCGACGGCTCGTTCGGGTAGAGCTCGTCGCGGGACGGGTTGAAGACCAGGTCGACGCCCTCGTTCTTGGCGATCGCCAGGTCGCTGGCCAGCGTGCGCGGATACCGGTCGAAGTCCTCGGCCGGTCCGAACTGCAGCGGGTTCACGAAGATGGTCAGGACCACGCTGCCGTCCGGCCCGACCCGTTCCCTGGCCTCGGCCAGGAGCGCCGCGTGCCCTTCGTGCAGGGCGCCCATCGTCATCACGACCGCCCGGGGCCGGATCGCCGCCGCCGCCCGCAGTTCGGCCTTGGTCTGGGTGAGTCTCATCGCGGTGCCTCCCCTGTCCGATACCGCTCGCCTGCCACTCCGTCCAGCACCAGCCCGTCCAGCACCTTCGCGAACCGTGCCTCCGTGTCCGGGTCCAGCCTTCCGCCCGCCGCGGCCGCCTCCACCGTCGCCCGGGCCAGCTCGGCGTACGTCGTGCCTACCCGGTCCCGCAGGACGGCCAGATGTGCTGCCACCGTGTCGACATCGCCGCGGGCGATCGGCCCGGTGAGCGCATGATGACCGGATCGCAGCGTGTTGTCGAGGGTTGCGGTCACCAGTGGCCGGAGTGTCGCCGCCGGATCCGCCACCCCGGCCTCCCGCAGTACGGCGAACGCCTGCGAGAGCAACGTTGTCAGGTGATTCGCGCCGTGCACGAGCCCGGCGTGGTAGAGCGCCCGGTGTTCCTCGGCCACCCACTGCACCTGCCCGCCGAGCGCCTTCACCAGTCGGTCGACGAGCTCCGTGGCCGCGTCCGGCGCGGTCGCGGTGAACATCACGCCGTCCAGGCCGACCGCGCCGCCCGGGAACGTCATCGCGGGATGCAGCGCGACCGGGGTCGCCGCCGAGGCCGCCAGCGGCTCGAGGCCGTGCGCTCCGGACAGATGAACGACGTACTGCGCACCGGTGAGCGGGAGACCGGCGACGACCTGGCCGATCACGTCGTCCGGTACGGCGACCAGGACCACGTCGGCGCGCTCGGCGACCTCGTCGGCCGTCAGCACCGGAACATGGGGAAGGAACCGGGCGGCGCGTTCACGTGACGCGCTCGACCGGGCGGTCACGCCGACCAGGGGATGCCCGGCAGCCGCCAAGGCTGCTCCCAGGGCGGTTCCGGCCCGGCCGGCTCCGATCAAGCCGATCCGTTCCATGCTCACTCTCTTCGTTCCAGTCCCGCGCGGGGTACCAGACGATCTATCTTCAGCGTAGTGCCTCGTCGAGGACGAGGCACTGAGTGATGAGAGCATGCCTTGGTGAGCGACGCATGGGCCGCACGGAGCGGATTGACGGCGATTCTGATCACAGTGCCCGAGGTGGCGGAGTTCACCGATCGGTGGCGGTCGGTGTCCCGGTCCAGCGCGCGGCCCCACGTTCCGCTGACCGAGCTGATCCCACCGCACGTCACCGTGCTGGTTCCCTGGGTCGCCGAGCCGGGCGACGCGGACGTGCGCCGGCTCGAGGAGGCGGTGTCCACGTTCGAGCCCTTCGAGCTCAGCTTTCCGACGGCCGGTGAGTTCCCGGGCGGAACGGCCTGGCTGAAGCCCGAGCCGTTCGGCCAGGTGCGGTCGTTGCTGTCCGCGGTCTTCGCGGCGTTCCCGGAGTGCCCGCCGTACGGCGGGGAGTTCCCCGACCCGCATCCTCATCTGACCATCTCCGCCGGTACGGATCGCAGTGCCGACGTCGTCCGGGAGGCTTCCGCGGCGCTGGCGGCCGCCCCCGCCCCGACCACGACGCTGACCGAGCTGGGCCTGTGGCGTGAAAGCGACGACGGCAGGTGGCGGCAGTTCGGCGCAGTCTCGTTGTGACCAGCTTCCGCGAGGGCTGGGAGACCGCGCTGTACGGACCTGACGGGTTCTACCGCCGGGAGCGGCCGGCCGCTCACTTCCGGACCTCCGTGCACGCGTCCGCACTCTTCGGCCGGGCACTGGCTCGTCTCGCGCGAGCTGTGGGTGCTGAGCAGGTCGTGGACCTCGGCGCCGGCTCCGGTGAGCTGGGCGAGGTGTTGCGGGCCGAAGGGTTGCCGGTCGTGGACGTGGAACTGGACGACGAGTTGCCGACGGTCGTCCACGGACTGGTGGTCGCGAACGAGTGGCTGGACAACGTGCCGTGCGACCTCGCCGAGCTGGACGACGACGGCGTACCGCGGTATCTGCTCGCCGACTGGTCGCTCGGTGAAGTTGTCACCGGCAACGACCTGCTGTGGCTGGAGAAGTGGTGGCCGCTGCAGGAGCCCGGCGACCGGGCCGAGATCGGTACGGCGCGCGACCTGGCGTGGGCCTCGGTCGTCGACCGGCTCGCCGGCGGCGGGCTGGCACTGGCGATCGACTACGGCCACGTGCGTGCCGGCCGGCCGGCCTACGGGACGGTGACCGGCTTCCGCTCGGGCCGCGAGTGCGACCCGGTCCTGGACGGGTCCTGCGACATCACCGCCCACGTGGCGCTGGACTCCCTCGGCGGGTCCCTGGTCCGGCAACGAGACGCCCTGCGAGCCCTTGGCGTGAGTGCGACCCGCCCGCGCCTCGGCCTGGCCCAGACCGATCCTCTGCGCTACGTGGCCGAGCTGTCGTCAGCCGGCGAAGCCGCGGAACTGCTGGATCCGTCCGGGCTCGGGGGGTTCGGCTGGGTCTGGACCGCGGCCGACGAGGGAACCTCGCGGCGGGCTTCGCGGGCTCTGTCGGCCTGAGCTTCGAGGAGTCGAGCGGCTTCGAACTGGTCGCGGTGCAGCGCGATCGCGTCGGTCGGGCCGAGCGGTGTGTCCACGTGCACGTTGGCCAAGCCCAGCCGCCGCTGGATCGGTCCCTGCTCCAGCCGGACGGACTGCGTCTTGTGGTGCAGCACGATCGACGTACGGCGGCTCACCCAGCCGCGCGTGGTCACGAGGACCTGGTCGTCGTACCCGTACGCGAGGTAACGCCAGCCGATCGGGCGCAGCCGCTTGGCACGCTGCGGTGCCCGGTGCATCTCGATCCGGGCGAGGTCGAGCCCCGGCAGGACCCGCGCCAGGACGTACGCGACCTCGGCCCGCTCGCCCACCGGCAGGAGTTGCGCGCCCTCGCGGTCGTCCTCGCCTTCGGCCGGGCTGCCCGCGACGCCGGCGATGTCCAGCTCCACCCGTGACCAGCCGAGCAGGCGCCAGATGATCGGTTCGGTGATCAGCAGGCCCTGCACTCGACCGGGCGGCACGGTCTGCCGCTGGACGTCGAACAGGCCGCGCTTGGTCCGCAGGCCGTGGCCGGTCTCGGAGAGCGTGAAGCCGTGGTTGCCGACGACCTGTTTCCAGATCGGCTGCACCACACCGAGCAGCAGCGGCAGACCGGCGAACAGACCGATGTGGAAGTCCAGCACGGTGGTGGCGACGATCAGCCAGATCAGACCACCGGCGCTGCCGAGCACGGTGGACGACAGCAGGGTCGCACCGAGCAGACGGGCCGTCGGGACCACCAGGATGGGCTCCGACTGGGGCTGCTGGTCGGCGTGCTCGACGGCCTGCTCCCCCTTGGCCCGGACCAGCAGGATCGTGCGCAGCCGGACGGCCTCGTCGTACCTGAAGTAGCTCAGCTTGCCGTCGCTCTTGCCGCCACCGGCCACGTCCATCCGCAACTCGGCCATGCCGAACAGGCGGGCGACGAACGGCTGCGCGACGTCGATCGCCTGGATCCGGTCGAACCGGATGATCCGGGTCCGGCGGAACAAGAACCCGCTGTCGACGCGGATCGCCTCCTCGGTCAGCTGCCACTTGGTGAACCACCACGACAGTGCGCCGAGGGCGATACCGCCGACCAGGACGGCGATCAGCCCGAATCCGGCCAGCGTCAGGTTGCTGCGCAGGCTCTCGTTGTTCACCATCGCGATCGCCGCGACGACGAAGTACCCCCAGCCCTTCACGAACGGCGTGAGCGGGTGCAGCCGGGCGCCGGACGGCTCGTCCGGCGGCTGCTGCACGGGTGGCGGCGTGGGCCAGGGCTGCTCGCCGCCGGTTTGCTGGGTCATCTGTCGCCCGTCGTACGGCCCGGGCGCCGGCTCCGTCACAGGCCCCACGCCTGGGCCTGGCCGAGCGCGGACAGGCGGTCCCGGAGGCGGCTCGCCTCGTCCGGGTGCAGGCCCGGGATCTTCGCGTCGGTCGCCGGGGTCGCCGTGTGCAGTTCCACCGTCGCGATCCCGAACGACCGCTCCAGCGGGCCGGCGGTCACGTCGACGAACTGCATCCGTCCGTACGGCACGACCACCAGCTCACGGAACAGGATCCCGTGGCTGACCAGCAGTTCGTCCTCGCGCTCGGCGTACTTCCAGGACCGCTGGTTGCGCCCGATCAGGATCCACGACCAGGCGAACCCGGCGGCGAACACGGCCAGCGCCGGCAGGCCCCAGACCCAGCCCAGCGTCACGCCCAGCACCACCAGCGCGACCAGCCCGAGCACGCCGAACGTGATCGCCGAGTTCAGCCGGCGGACCGCCGCCAGCTTCGGCGAGACCGGCGTCCAGGTGACATCCGAGGGTGCGAAGAGGTCGTCCACACCCCAAGCCTGTCACGATAGTGGTCATGAGTACCGAGAGAGTGGTCGGAATCGGCGCGGGAGCCGCGGGATTCGACCCGCTGTACGAGCGCGGCGGGACCGGGAGCGGCTCGGAGCTGGCGACCACCGACATGGTGCTCAACATCGGTCCGCAGCACCCGGCGACCCACGGCGTACTGCGGCTCCGGCTGACCCTGGACGGTGAGCGGATCGTCGGCTGCGAGCCGATCGTCGGCTACATGCACCGGGGCGCCGAGAAGCTCTTCGAGGTCCGCGACTACCGCCAGATCATCGTGCTGGCGAACCGGCACGACTGGTTGTCGGCGTTCAGCAACGAGCTCGGCGTGGTGCTCGCGGTCGAGCGGATGATGGGCCTGGAGGTGCCGGTCCGCGCGGTCTGGCTGCGCACCCTGCTGGCCGAGCTGAACCGGGTCCTCAACCACCTGATGTTCCTCGGCTCCTATCCGCTCGAGCTCGGCGCGATCACCCCGGTCTTCTACGCCTTCCGCGAGCGCGAGACCCTGCAGGCGGTGATGGAGGAGCTGTCCGGCGGCCGGATGCACTACATGTTCAACCGCGTCGGCGGCCTGAAGGAGGACCTGCCGTACGGCTGGCTGGGCCGGGCGGCCGCCGCCTCGGCCGCGGTCCGCAAGCGGCTGCCGGACGTCGAGGACCTTGTCATGGGCAACGAGATCTTCCGCGCCCGGACCGTCGGCGTCGGCCGGCTCACCCCCGAGCTCGTCGCCCAGCACGGCGTCTCCGGCCCGATCGCCCGCGCCTCCGGTGTCGACGCCGACCTCCGCCGCGACGAGCCCTACCTCGCGTACGACGAGTTGCAGCGCGACGGCGTACTCCGGGTGATCACCCGGACCGACGGCGACTGCTTCTCCCGGTTCTGGGTGCTGCTCGAGCAGGTGAAGGTGTCCCTCGACCTGATCGACGCCTGCCTGGACAAGCTGTCGTCGATGCCCGCCGGGCCGGTGAACGTCCGGCTGCCGAAGATCCTCAAGGTGCCGGAGGGCCACACCTACGCGTGGACCGAGAATCCGCTCGGCATCAACGGCTACTACCTGGTCTCCCGCGGCGACAAGACCCCCTGGCGGCTCAAGCTGCGCTCGGCGAGCTTCAACAACATCTCCGCCCTGCCCGCGCTGCTGCCCGGCACCGTCATCCCGGACATGATCGCCATCCTCGGCAGCATGTTCTTCGTCGTCGGCGACATCGACAAGTAGCCGGACCTCAGCCGAGGGCCTCGCCGATCAGGTCGAGCAGGGGCTCGCGGAGGCCGGCCGAGACGGCGAAAGTGCCACCGGACGCGGGTGAGTGCTCGGCCCCGTCCAGGTCGAGGACGAACATGCCGGCCTCGCGGTTGATCGCCACGCCGGCCATCGTGTCCCAGGGCTTGTTCGAGAACATCACCATCGCGTCGAAGTGGCCGGCCGCGGTCCACGACAGCGCGGTGGCCGCCGTACCGATCATCCGCAGCCGCTGCACCCGCGGGTACAGCAACTTTGTGAGCGCGAGCCGGACGGCGTTCTGCCCGGCCGCGTCCGGGCCGACGGCATAGTCGCCCACGGCAACCAACGCCTCGGACAGGTCGGTGCACTCGCTGCCCCGGATCGGCTGCCCGTTGCAGGTCGCGCCGTGGCCCTCGGCGGCGGCGTACCTGGTCCCGAGCGCCGGGTGGTCGATGACGCCGGCGACCGCGCGGCCCTCGTGGATCAGGCCGAGCGAGATGGCCCACAGCGGCACGCCGTGGACGAAGTTGACCGTTCCGTCGATCGGGTCGAGCACCCAGCGGGTCCCGTCGGTCGCGCCGCCCTCCTCCTCACCGAGGACGCCGATGTCCGGCGTCTCCCGTTCCAGGAACGCCCGGACCTCGCGCTCGACCGCGAAGTCGACCTCGGAGGCCATGTCCCGGTCCCCCTTGGACGTCAGCACGCCCGGCGCCCGGGAGTCGGTGATCGTCCGCCCACGATCGACGGCGGCTTCGGCGACCTTCAGCAGTTCGGAGATGTCCACAAGGCAGAAACCTACGCGACCGCCTCAACCGGCCTCCTGGCTGTCCGCCCCGCGGCGCCAGGACCGCACCGCGGTGAACACTCCGGCCGCGAGCACCCCCGCGGCGGCCGCCTGGCCCGCCTTCCGCCGGCAACCGACGTTTCGGCAGGCGGGGATCGGGTACGGCTGCCCCGGGTTCAGCTCGTGGGTCTCGTCGGCCGCGACGTACGCCGCCGTCGCCGGGAAGTCCCAGCCGTCGGGGTTCAGCAGCCGGTACCAGTCCTGCTCCTCCCAGGCCGTCAGCCGGCAGGTCACGTTCACCGACGGTGACTCGAACGGCGTCGGCCCGAGCCGGCCGATCGGCAGGTGGTCCTGGTTGTACACCGTGACGTGCCCGTTCGGGTCGTTCATCGTCACGGCCGGGTAGTTCGCGTCCAGCCCCATGTCCATCCCCTCCCACACCGCAGTATGGGCGTGGACTCAGGAAGCGGCCAGACCTCGCAGCTTGAGGTCCACGACGGTCGGCGCGTCGGCCTGGGAGTGTTTGTCGCCGGCGGCAACGACCGTGGCGACCTCCTGGTCGATCTTGTCCAGCCGCTCGTCGATTTTGTCCAGCCGGCGCTGCATCAGGTCGACGAACTCGGCGTTCTCGACCACCCGCGCACCGGTGATCCGGGAGTACTCCTGGGCCACCTGGGCCCGTTCCTCGGAATGGGCGAGGCGTTCGACCAGAAGCTGGTGGCGGACCAGCAGCGAGGCACCGACGGCGACCAGGACGGCCACGACGGCGGCCGCCCGCAGGATCCACTGGTTCTGCGAGAACAGGGCGACCGAGACGCCCAGGCAGACGACCACCAGCAGAGAGTTGGCGACGGCGAGAACTGTGGCCCTGGTACGACGGCGGTTACCCCTTGAGCCCATGGACCGACATGTTAGGGGGTGTCGTCGGGGTCCTCGGGAATGCGACACGCGCGTTCGAGCAACAATCCGGCCGTGACGACCAGCACAGAGACCACCGCCGCGGCACCGGCCATGATCACACGGTTGCGGGGCCCGGACGAGCTCACCGCTTCCAGGAAGGATAACGCGAACCCTGCGTAAACACCGGTGCACAACGCGCCGACGAAGGCGCTGGCCTTCCCGATCAGCAGCAGGAACACCGCGCGGGACGGTTCGACCCGTTCCCGCCGTACCTGGACCCGCTGGTGGGTGTTGCGGGCCGCGGCGAACAGCAGCGCGGCCAGGAACGCCCAGGCGACCAGCGTCAGCCAGGACACCGCCGGCGCCACGCCGCCGCCGGACTCGATCGCCTTGACCAGGGTCACGCCGATCGCGGCGCCGAGCACCGCGATCGCGACCAGCAGCCGGCGCGAGGTCGGCCGGACCGACCCCGGCGGCGGCTCGTTGCCGTTGCCGCGACCGTTTCGACGTCCGTCGTCGGGCGCCCGGCCCGGCTCGGGACCGCCGGACACCACTACTGCAGCTCGATGTCGAGCTTGGTGACGCCCTCGGAGCCGACCTTCGTGAGCAGCTCGGCCACCGGTCCGTGGCCGGGCAGCACCGCGTCCGGCTCGATGTCGAGCCAGGGCGCGAGCACGAACGCGCGCTCGTGCGCCCGCGGGTGCGGCACCGTCAGCTCCTCGGACTCGATCGTCTTCTGGCCGTACGTGATCAGGTCGACGTCCAGCGTCCGCGGCGCGCCCGGCACGCTGCGCTCCCGGCCGAACGCCTGCTCGATCGCGTGCGCCCGGTCCAGCAGCATCTCGACCGGCAGCGTGCTGTCGGCGAGCAGGACGACGTTCAGGTACGGGCCGGACTCGCTGGGGCCGCCGATCGGCTGGGTCTCGTACACCGGGGAGACCTCGACCACCACGACGTCCGGGGTGTCCCGCAGCGCGTCGACCGCGCCCTGCAGGTTCGCCTCACGGTCGCCGAGGTTGCTGCCGAGCGACAGGATCACCTGGCGGATCGGTTTGAGGCCACCGCTCAGGGTGTCCGCGTCGATGACGTGGGGACTAGGGGTCTCAGTCACGTAGATTCTCCGGCTCTGCGCTGCACGGTCAGGACAACGTCGTCGAACGGCACCGTGATCGGCGCCGAGGGTTTGTGGATGGTCACCGCGGTCGCTGTCACCCGCCGGTCGGCGAGGCACAGGTCGGCGATGCGCTGGGCGAGGGTCTCGATCAGGTCCACCGGATCACTCTCGATCGCCTGGTGAACCTGCTCGGCCACCACCCCGTAGTTCACGGTGTCGGCCAGGTCGTCGGAAGCCGCCGCGGGCCGGGTGTCCAGCTCCAGCCGGACGTCCACGACGAACTCCTGTCCGTCGGCCCGCTCGTGCTCGAACACCCCGTGACGCCCGAACCCTCGGATGCCACGGATCTCGATCACGTCAGGCGGAAGCGCGGGACCACTCATCCACGTCCTCGCTTCGCTCCGGGCGCGGACCGGACACGAGGCACACTGTGCTGGATGGTGACCTCGCTCCGCTTGCTCACGGCGCCTCCTCCTGTCGGCCCCCAGACGACAGTACCGGTGAGGCATGGTGGATCCACAACCGCCAGCCGGTCGAAGTTTTCCGGAAGACGTTCGTCGCGAGCGCCTTGCCGCCCGCGAACCCCTCCTCCGGCGCACCCTCCCCCGAGGACAGCACGTTCTCCGTACACGTGACGTAGGCCACGTCGTCGTCCACCCGGACCTGCACGTCGGTCAGGAAGAACTGGATGTACGGCGTGTTCGCGAAGATCATCGCCCAGGCCCGCATCATCTCCGGATAGCCGTAGATCGCCGCGTTCCCCGGATGGATGCAGACCGGGTCCGGCTCCGGCAGCCAGACCGCCGCCATCAGGTCCAGGTCGCCGGCCTCGAACGCGTTGTAGAAGGCGGTGTTGGCGGTCAGGACGACGTCCTCGGCCGTGGCACCGCGCGCACCCTCACCATCGGTGCCGTGCCGCGGACCGCCGGATCCGTCCGTCATACCGTTCCCCATCTCTTCGCCACCCGGACCGCATCGGCGCTGGGTGCCACCGCGTGCGCCCGGACACACCAGGCTCCCGCGGCGGCGGCCAGGGCGGATACGGCCGCGCTCGCATCGTCTCGTCGTACGGCCGGTCTGGGTTCACCGGTCTGCTCGTCGGCGAGCAGCCTACCGAGGAACGCCTTCCGGGACGCACCGATCAGCAACGGTCTTTCCAGTACGGAGAATTCCCGCAACCGGCGGAGAATCTCCCAGTTGTGGTCCGCGTTCTTCGCGAAACCGAGGCCGGGATCGAGGGCGACCCGGTTCAGGTCGACGCCGGCGGCCCGCATCGCCTCGATCCGCTCGGCCAGTTCCGCGACCGTCTCGGCGACCACGTCGTCGTACTCGGCCTTGTTCTGCATGTCGATCGAGTGTCCCCGCCAGTGCATGCACACGTACGGCGTACGACGCTCGGCGACCAGCGGGAGCATGCCAGGATCGGCCTGGCCGCCGGACACGTCGTTGATCATCACCGCACCGGCGTCCAGGGCCAGCGCGGCCACCCCGGCGCGCATGGTGTCGACCGAGACCAGTGCGCCGTCGGCCGCGAGCGCCTCGATCACCGGGAGGACCCGGCGGATCTCCTCCTCCGGCGCCGGCCGCTCGGCTCCCGGCCGGGTCGACTCGCCGCCGACGTCGAGCAGGTCGGCGCCTTCGGCCAGCAACTCCCGGCCGTGCTTGATCGCCGCGGCCGGCTCGAACCACTGCCCGCCGTCGGAGAACGAGTCCGGTGTCACGTTGACGACGCCCATGACCAGACACCGGTCCACCACCGGCAGCCCGTCCACGTGACCCCACGACTCAGTTCCCACCCACCCACCGTAGTGGGCCCCACCCCCAGCGGAAGAACAGGCCGCCGCCCAGTCAGTTGCTCAGGACCAGCCGGGACCTGGTGGACTGCAGGACTTCGGCGATCGGCTGCGCGTAGGACTCGCTCGGCCGGCCGTGCTTCTCCAGGCACTGGCCGTTGATCAGCGCCGCCCCGCTGGAGATGCCCTGGGCGTAGTTGCCGGTCATGTTCGCGCCGCCGGAATCGCCGGCCTCGGTGCACGCGGTGTGCTGGAACAGGCCGCGGACGACCCGGTTGTTGCCGTAGTTCACGGTCACGTTCCGCGCGACGATCCGGCCGCAGGTCCAGCCGGTGCTCTTGCCGGACTTGCACAGCGTCGACCCGATGGTGGCGTTCGCGATCCCCTTGACCGCGACGTTCCCGGCCCCCCAGCCCTCGACGTACCCCTGCTGGTCCCAGCCCTCGATCACGCCGACGGTGCCGAAGTCGTTGCCCGGGAAGCTCGACGTCCGGGTGTTCCCGAGGATGTAGCCGTTCCGGGAGAACGACGGCTTGCCCGCCGTGCAGTGCCCGGCGGTGAGGAAGATCCGGGTGCCCTTGGTGGTCCGGGCGTTGAACCCGAGTGAGCAGACGTACCCGGTGTTCTTGTCGACCTTCATCCCGCCGCGCAGGCCGAAGTCGTCGGCGGTCGTGGTCACCGTGCCGGCCGCGGACCGGATCGTCACCAGGCCGCCGTACTCCCTGGCCCGCTCGAGGAACCGCTCGGTGATCAGGTCGTGGGCGCCCTTCGGCACGGTGACCACCACGGTGCCCGAGATCGGGTCGACGTACCAGGACCGGACCTTGCCGGCGCTCGAGCCGACGGCCAGCCGGTTCAGTTCGGCCTGGACCGCGTTCAGCTGGTCGGCGGTGAAGCGGACGAGTTTCGGGATCGCGCCCGCCTGGCGGACCAGGTCGGCGGCGGCCAGGTCGGACACCGCGACGACCAGCTCACCGGCGTCGTCGTAGTAGGTGCCGACGGCCTTCGACCCGAGCTCCGACTGCAGCTGGGTCTCGAGCGTCTCCGCGACCAGTGGCGAGCGGTCGGTCAGCTGACCGGGCTTGATCTCCGCGGACCGTGAATCTGCGGTGGCCCAGTTCGCCGCGACCAGCCCGGCCGCCGTCAGTACGACGGCCCCGGCAAGTGCGGCGCCGACCCGGAAACGCCCCGACATCCTTGTCCTCCCTCACGCCGGCCTCCGGTCCTGTCGACCGAACGCACCCTACGGAAAGTAAACGGTCAGCGACAGAATGTCCACAGATTCCGGCTCTCAAACTCCAACGAAGACAACGGCACGGAAGCTACGGCCCGCGCGGAATCGGTCGGCGGGGGCGACGTCAGCCGACGATCAGGCTCATCGCCTCGGCGCGGGTCACCGGGTTGCGGAGCTGGCCGCGGACGGCCGACGTGATCGTCTTGGCGCCCGGTTTCCGGACGCCGCGCATGGTCATGCACAGGTGCTCGCACTCGATCACCACGATCACGCCGCGCGGCTCCAGCAACTCGATCAGCGAGTCGGCGACCTGGGTGGTCAGGCGTTCCTGCACCTGCGGCCGCTTCGCATAGACGTCCACCAGCCGGGCGAGCTTCGACAGCCCGGTGATCCGGCCCTCCCGGCTCGGGATGTAGCCGACGTGCGCGACGCCGGTGAACGGCACCAGGTGGTGCTCGCACAGGCTCCAGACCTCGATGTCCTTCACCAGGACCATCTCGTCGTGACCGATGTCGAACGTGGTGGTGAGCACGTCCTCGGCCCGCTGGCCCAGTCCGCCGGTCATCTCGGCGTACGAGCGGGCCACCCGGGCCGGGGTCTCCTTGAGCCCCTCGCGGTCGGGATCCTCCCCGATCGCGATCAGCAGCTCCCGGACCGCCCGCTCGGCGCGAGCGTGATCGAATTTCGGCGACGTCATCGGGCCACTCTAGGTCGCCGGACCCGCCGGGAACGACGAACGCCGCCGCCCGGGCCCGGACGGCGGCGTTCATGGTGCTCAGTCCTTCGGTGACGGCGGGGTCGGGCCGCTGCCGTAGTTCGGCGGCTTGACGGCCTCGTCCGGGCCGACCGCACCGCCCGGCAGCACGTCGGACAGCGAGCCGTTCTGCTCGCCGCGCGTCGGCACCGGCATCACCGGCGGCTGGTCCGACGGCACCCGGGTGGACGAACCGGTCCAGGCCGGCCGCCGCTCCCGCTTGACCACCGGGGCGAAGACCCGGGCGATCTCGTTCTTGTCCAGGGTCTCCTTCTCCAGCAGCTCCTCGACCAGGTGGTCCAGGACCGCCCGGTTCTCGGCGAGGATGTCGAAGGCCTCCTGGTGCGCGTTCAGGATCAGCTTGCCGACCTCCTCGTCGACCGCGGCCGCGATCTCCTCGGAGTAGTTCCGCTGGCTGCCGATGTCGCGGCCCAGGAACGGCTCACTGCTGTCCTGGCCGAACTTGATCGCGCCCAGCCGCTCGGTCATGCCGTACTGCGTGACCATCGCGCGGGCCAGCGCGGTCGCCTTCTCGATGTCGTTGCTGGCGCCGGTGGTCGGGTCGTGGAAGACCATCTCCTCGGCCGCCCGGCCGCCCAGCATGTAGGCGAGCTTGTCCAGCATCTCGGACCGGGTGGTCGAGTACTTGTCCTCGTCCGGCATCACCATGGTGTAGCCGAGCGCCCGGCCGCGCGGCAGGATCGTCACCTTCTGCACCGGGTCGGAGTGCGGCAGCGCGGCGGCGACCAGGGCGTGCCCGCCCTCGTGGTACGCCGTCAGCACCTTCTCCTTGTCGGACATCAGCCGGCTGCGGCGCTGCGGACCGGCGATGACGCGGTCGATCGCCTCGTCCAGCCCACGGTTGTCGATCACCTGCTTGTTCGAGCGGGCGGTGAGCAGGGCCGCCTCGTTCAGCACGTTGGCCAGGTCGGCACCGGTGAAGCCCGGCGTCCGGCGGGCGACCGCGGTCAGGTCCACGTCCGGCGCCATCGGCTTGCCGCGGGCGTGCACCTTCAGGATCTGCTCACGACCGGGCAGGTCGGGCGCGTCCACGGCGATCTGCCGGTCGAACCGGCCCGGCCGCAGCAGCGCCGGGTCGAGGACGTCGGGCCGGTTGGTGGCCGCGATCAGGATCACACCGCCGCGGACGTCGAAGCCGTCCATCTCGACCAGCAGCTGGTTCAGGGTCTGCTCGCGCTCGTCGTGGCCACCGCCGAGGCCCGCGCCCCGGTGCCGGCCGACGGCGTCGATCTCGTCGATGAACACGATCGCCGGGGCGTTCGTCTTGGCCTGCTCGAACAGGTCGCGGACCCGGGACGCACCGACACCGACGAACATCTCGACGAAGTCCGACCCGGAGATCGAGTAGAACGGCACGCCGGCCTCGCCGGCGACCGCGCGGGCCAGCAGGGTCTTACCGGTACCGGGCTGGCCGTAGAGCAGCACGCCCTTCGGGATCTTCGCGCCGACCGCCTGGAACTTGCCCGGCTCCTGCAGGAACTCCTTGATCTCGCCGAGCTCCTCGATCGCCTCGTCACAGCCGGCCACGTCCGCGAAGGTGGTCTTCGGGGTGTCCTTGGTGATCAGCTTGGCCTTCGACTTGGCGAAGCTCATCACCCGGGAGCCGCCGCCCTGCATGGAGTTCATCAGGAAGATGAACACGACCGCGATCAGCAGGAACGGGATCAGCGTGGAGAACACCTGGCCGATGAAGCTCGGCTTCGGGTTCTCGACGTCGTACCGCTCGATCTTCTTGTCGTCGAACAGCTTCTGCACCGACTGGCCGAGGGCGTTCGCCTGGCCGTCGACCCAGTGCGCCCGGATCTTGGTGCCGTCGGTCTTCTCGACCCGGATCTCCTGGTCGGGATCGATCAGCGTCACCGACTTGATCGTCTTGTCCGACGAGTTCGTGGCCTGCTGGATCAGCTGCACGACCTGGCCGGTGGGCTCGGTCTTGTACCCGGTCGAGCCGGTCAGGAGCTGTCCGATCACCAGAACGCCCAGGAAGGCGACGACGATCCAGAACAGGGGTCCGCGGAAGATACGCTTCACGTCCATGATCGAGGCCTGAGCCCCGTCCCTCCTAGCTCGGCAGGCCCGGGTTTGCGGGCTTGAGACGGTAACACCAGTCCAAGTGTCTCGTGCCGCACAAGACAACACACCACGAGGGTCACCAAAGGACCGTACGACCTGTTGTACAGGCTGTCACCAATTCTGCCCCGGCGGCCAGGACCGGGGTGTGGGAAGGGAAGGTCCGCGCGCAGCTCAGGAGTAGACGTGCGGGGCCAGCGTGGCCACGCACCGCAGGTTCCGGTACTTCTCCGCGTAGTCGAGCCCGTACCCGACGACGAACTCGTCCGGCAGCTCGAGGCCGACGTACTTCACCGGGACCGCCATCTTGGCGGCGTCCGGCTTCACGAACGCGGTGCACAGCTCGAGCGAGGCCGGCTTGCGGGACTCCAGGTTGCTGACCAGCCAGCTGAGCGTCAGCCCGGTGTCGATGATGTCCTCGACGATCAGCACGTGCCGGTTCGTGATGTCGGTGTCCAGGTCCTTCTGGATCCGGACCACCCCGGACGACTTGGTGCCCGACCCGTACGACGAGATCGCCATCCAGTCCATCTCGACGTGCCGGCCGAACGACCGGGCGAGGTCGGCCATCACCATCACGGCGCCGCGCAGGACGCCGACCATCAGGAGGTCCTTGCCCTCGTAGTCCCGCTCGATCCGCCCTGCCAGCTCCCGCAGCTTCGCCAGGATCTGGTCCTCGGTGTAATGGATCTTGCTCAGGTCCTTCTCGATGTCCGACGCATCCACGCGATCAGCCTGTCACATCGGGACCGAGGACGATGAATCCACCCCGTCTGGCGGCCCGGATCCCTTGCGGCAGGTCGATCCAGCGCTGCCCGCGCCAGCCGGTGACGAGCGCGTCGACCGCGGCGACGTGCCCGGCGGTGAGGTCCGTGGCCCGGCAGCCCGCCTCCAGCGCCGCCTGCCGCAGCACCCGGGTGCGGACGGCGTCCGGCTGCGACTCGAGCGTGCCGACGTCACAATGCACTTCCCCGTCCGTACGCCGTACCGCGGTCTCGGCGACCTCGGCGGCGAGCATGTCCAGCGCATCCGCGTCCGCCCGGAGCAGCCCCGCGGTCCGGGCGAGCGCCTCGACCACACCGGGCCCGAGCGCCCCCTCCAGCACCGGGAGCACCTCGTGGCGCACGCGGACCCGGGTGAACTGCGGGTCGTCGTTGTGCGGGTCGTGCCAGGGCCGCAGCCCGGAAGCCACGCACGCGGCGGCCGTGGTCGCGCGGGGCAGCTCGAGGAACGGCCGGCGCAGCAGTCCGGCGACCGCGGCCATTCCGGCCAGCGAGCGAGCACCCGAGCCGCGGGCGAGCCCTAGCAATACAGTCTCGGCCTGGTCGTCCCGAGTGTGAGCCAGCAGTACGAAGTCCGCCCCGAACTCGTCGGCCGCGTCCCGCAGAGCGTCGTACCGGGCCACTCGGGCCGCTCCCTCGGGCCCGCCCTCGCTACCGACCTCGACGGCCCGCACCTGCACCGGATCGAGGCCGAGCGACCGGCACTGCCCGGCGGCGATCTCCGCGGTCTGCGCGGAGTCGGCCTGGAGGCCGTGGTCGACGATGACGGCGCCGGCGCGCAACTTCAGCTTCGGGGCCTCGAAGGCGGTCGCGGCCGCCAGCGCGAGCGAGTCGGTGCCGCCCGAGCAGGCGACCAGCACGGTCGTGCCCGGCGGCAGCTCCGACAGCACGCCGCGCACCGCCTCCCGGGTGCGCGCCACTGCGGGGTGCAGCTTCCCCCTCCGGTGTTCCACCAACTCCTCGGCCGCCCACCTGCCGGGCGGTTCAGCCGTGGAGTCGGGTGACCCAGGCATCGGGGCTCGCGATCTCGTGCTTGGTCGGCAGGGTGTTCGGCCCGGTCCACACCCGGTTGAACCCCTCCATGCCGACCCTGTCGACCACCTGGCGGACGAACGCGGCGCCGTCCTTGTACTGCCGCAGCTTGGCGTCCAGGCCGAGCAGCCGCTTCAGCAACTGGTCGACCGGGTTCCCGCTCTGCCGGCGGGAGGTGAACTTGGACCGGATGGTGTCCACGGTCGGGATCACCGACGGGCCGACGCCGTCCATGACGAAGTCCGCGTGGCCCTCCAGCAGCGACATCACCGCGGTCAGCCGGTCCAGCACGGCCCGCTGCTCGGGCGACTGCATCAGGTCGACCAGGCTCAGCTCGGCCTCGCCCCGCACCGACCGCCCCAGCCGCTGCACGGCCTCCCGGAACATCGCCGCGTACGCCGACGCGTCCAGCTCGGCCTGGTCGAGGAACAGCGCGATCTCCGACCGCAGGTGGTCCCGCAGCCACGGCACGGCCGTGAACTGGACCCGGTGCGTCTCCTCGTGCAGACACACCCACAACCGGAAGTCCCGCGGTACGACGCCCAGCTCGGACTCCACGTGCATCACGTTCGGCGCGACCAGCAGCAGCCGTCCGGTGAGGTCGGGGCGGTCCGGGTCCGGCTCGGACGGGTAGAACGGGTCGAACTGACCCAGCACCCGCGACGACAGGAACGCGAGCAGCGCGCCGGCCTCGATCGCGGTCACCCGGGAGCCGACCGCGGACGACAGCCCGCCGGCCCGCTCCGCCTTCTCGCGCAGCTTGTCCGCGAGCGGCTGCAGGACGGTCCGGAAGCCGTCCGCGTTCGCCTGCACCCAGCCGGGCCGGTCGACGATCACCACCGGCGCGGTGGCCGAGGTGGCCGTCAGCCCGGTGAACTCGCGCACATGGTGCTCGGAGTCGGCCGCGAACTGGCGCAACTCGGCGACCACCTGATCCGCCTCGGCGCGACTGACCGCCGGGCCTGGCCGGAGGAGCTTGCGCGCCACTCCGGTCGCCAGCTGCCAGTCGACCATCTCCGCCGCCGCCGGGCCTTCCGTACTCATCCACGTCCTCGCTTCGCTCCGGGCGCGGATGAGACACAAGGCACCCTGCGCTCGATGATGAACTCGCTCCGCTCGTTCATGGTGTCGACCCTAGTCGCATGTCCCAACATGCGCCTGCCGTTCAGCCGGCACAGCCGCAATTGGCCAGCACGGCGGACGCTCGGTCGAGGGCCGCCCGGGCGTCCAGCGTCTTGGGAACGGGCACGCTGTCGGACGCCACCGCGAAGACCAGCAGCGTGCCGGTGCGGTCCCGCACCAGCCCGGCCAGGCTGTGCACCCCGGTGAGCGTGCCGGTCTTGGCACGGACCAGTCCGGTACCCGAGCCGGTCCCGGCCGTGGCGAACCGGTCCTCGAGACTCCCGCTGAACCCGGCGACCGGGAGCCCGGTCAGCAGGTGCCGCAGCTCGGGGTGGTCGTCCGACACCGCCACGCGGACCGCACCGGCCAGCACGTGCAGTGGAACGAGATTTGTCCGGGTCAGGCCGCTGCCGTCGTAGATCTGGGCCTTGCTGACGTCCAGACCGAGCTTGGTGAGCGTCGCCTTCAAGCCCTTGACCCCGCCGACGGTGGAACCGCCGTTGTTCGTCGCGAGACCGACGTGCCGCAGCAGGACCTCCGCACCGTCGTTGTCGCTGTGCAGGTTCACGTACTCGACGATCTCGCCGACACTCGGCGAAGCCACCTGCGCGACCGGCTTCGCCGCGGCCGGCGCGACCGCCGCCCGGAGGGCGGGCGCCACGGTGACGCCGGCCGCGCGCAACTGAGCCGCGAACGCCGAGGCCGCCGCCTGCGCCGGGGAGTCGGCGCGCTTGGCCATGCCCGGCGTCAGTCGGCCCTCGTTCACCCATAGCGCGGACGTCGGCGCCGCGATGCCTTCGGGGACGTAGTTCGGCTGCCATCTCGGGTTGACCGCGGGTCCGGTGAACAGCGAGGCGTCGTACCCGAGCGTGACGCTTCGGACGCCTTGAGCTTTCAGCGCTTTCGCCGTACTCGCGGCCAGGTCCTGCAGGGAGGCGCGGGTCGGGTAGTCGGTGGGATCCTTCTGGCGCTTCACGGTCAGCAGCGGGTCGCCGCCGCCGACCAGGATCAGCGAGCCCGGGGTGGCGCTGACCACCTTCGTGGTGAAGGTACGGTCCGCGCCGATCGCGTCGAGCGCCGCCACCGTCGTCAGGAGCTTCAGCGTGGAGGCCGGGACGTACGGCGTCGTCGCACCGAACGAGAACACCGGCTGGTCGCGCGAGGCGTCGTACACGTAGATGCCGCGGTGCTTGCCGAGCGCCGGGTCGGCGAGGATCGGGGTCAGCGCCTTCCGGACGCCGGCCGCGGTCGGCGCGACCCCCTCGGCCTTCGCCGGGGCCAGCACAGCCGGCGCCTGGACCTGCGCGGTCCGGGCTGATCCGGGCGCGGCCTCGGCACCGCTCGCCAGGCTCACTCCGAGCGCTGCGGCGAGCAGCGTGACGAACGCCGCACGAGGAGGACGGATCACCGGGCTGCTCCTGTCATTCGGTCGGTCGGAACCGTGACAGTATCTGCCGTATGGAGTTCGACGTCTTCATCGAGATCCCCAAGGGCACTCGCAACAAGTACGAGCTGGACCACAAGACGAACCGGCTGCGGCTCGACCGCACCCTGTTCACGGCCACTCAGTACCCGTCCGACTACGGGTTCATCGAGGACACCCTCGGTCAGGACGGCGACCCGCTGGACGCACTGGTGCTGCTGACCGAGCCGACCTTCCCGGGCTGCCTGATCCGGGCCCGCGCGATCGGCATGTTCCGGATGACCGACGAGAAGGGGCCGGACGACAAGGTTCTCTGCGTCCCGGCGGGCGACCCGCGCCAGGAGCACCTGCGCGACATCCATCACGTGCCCGAGTTCGACCGGCTCGAGATCCAGCACTTCTTCGAGGTCTACAAGGACCTGGAGCCGGGCAAGTCCGTCGAGGGCGCCACCTGGGTCGGCCGGTCCGACGCCGAGGCCGAGATCTCCGCCTCCTTCGAGCGCCTGAAGACCGAGCATCACTGACCCCGGCCTACCAGCCGACCAACGAGTACGGCGTCGGCTCCACCCGCGGCGCCGTCGCCTCACTGCCCGAACCACCCCCGGCGTCGTCCGGCGCCCGGAAGTCGCCTGACCCTGCCGTGGCGCTCGACGTTCGGTAGTCACCCGGTGCCCCGGCATCGGTCCGTGCGCACCACGTCCCGGCGACGCTCGACGAGGGCTGCGGACCGTCGACCGCCTCGGCACCGGGCGGTGAACCACTCCCGGTCAACGGGCCGCCGCCCGTCCGCACCCGGACCCTGGCCATCGCGGAGGCGAGCATCGTCTTGCCGCGCAAAGGATTCATCAGTGGCACCGTCCTGCGCCGGACGGGCGGACACCGGCTGACTAGAAGGGGCCTCCGGCAACAAGGAGCTTGCCGGAGGCAAGAACTCAGGGGCGGCCGAAGAAGTCCGGCGGTTCCCAGTAGTACACGCTGTCGATCCGCACCGGCTTGCCGGACCGGGGCGCGTGCACCATCCGCCCGTTGCCGAGGTACATGCCGACGTGGTGGATCGTGCCCGGGTCGTCCGGATCGACCGACCAGAAGATCAGGTCACCGGGCCGCAGCTCGTCCTCGTCGATGTGCCGGACCTGCTCGTACTGCGCGACACTGTAGTGCGGCAGGTAGACGCCCGCCTTCGCCCAGGCGCCCTGGGTCAGGCCGGAGCAGTCCCACCGGTTCGGGCCGGTCCCGCCCCACAAGTACATGTCGCCGAGCTGGTCCAGGGCGAAGTCGATCGCGGCCCCGGCACCCTGACGCGTGGGCCGGTCGTCGTCCCGCGGCCGGTCCGGCTTCTCGTTCTTCGGCGGCCTCTTCCCCGGGTCCTTCTGCTGCTCCTTCTCCTGCTCGCGCCGCTCACGCTCCGCGCGCGCCTTCTCGGCCGCTTCCCGGGCCGCCTCCCGCCGCCGCTCGGCGGCCTCCCGGGCGGCGATGCGGCGCTGCAGCTCGGCGGCCTTCTTCGCGGCGAGTGCGGCGGCTCGCTGGCGCGCAAGCTCCTCGAGTCCCCGCTGCCGCTGGGCGGCCACTTCGGTCGACGTGTTCTGCAGGACGGCGAGCTGCGTGATCGCCTGCTTCCGCTCGACGCCCATCGCGGTGACCGCGGACGCCTGGGCCTGCTCGGCGGCCTGGGCGGCCTTCTTGGCCTTGGCCGCCTCGTCGGTGGCCTGCTTGACCTTCACGACGGCCTGGTCGGCCTGCACCTTGAACAGGTTCGTCACCACCTGCGTCGCGGTGTAGCGCAGGTACGACCCCTGCATCGCGGCCGAGACCGAGCGTGCGGCCCCGGCCGAGTCCAGCAGTTGCTGCGGCCCGTCCGCGGTGAACAGCGGCGCCAGCTGCGCCACGTCGCCACCACCCTGGTACGACGCCGCGGCGAACCGGCCGATCAGCTGTCGCTGGGTCGTCAGGGTCTGCTGCGCCTTGGCGGCCCGGACCGCCGCCTGGGCCGCCTCGGTCTTGGCCAGCTGGAGCTTGTAGACCGCGCCGTTGTACGCCTCGGCGGCGATCCCGGTCGCGACGCCGAGCTGCTCGAGCCGCGCGCCGGCGGCGGCGAGCTGGTTCTCGATCGCCTTCACCTGGGCGGCCTTCGCGGAGGCGGCTTGCTCGGCCCGCTCGACCGCACCCTTGGACGGAATGACCGGCGGCTTCGGCTTGGCCTGCGCCGGGACGGGGATGACGGCCATCGAGCCGGCCAGACAGACCGCGAGCACCCCGGAGAGCAGCGCTCTGCCGGTCTTCCCAGTGCCCGCGACCCGCCGACCGGACATGGCCCCTGAGGGCGTCCGCATCGGGTCGTTCCTTCCGCCGGTCACGAACCCCTTCCCCAGGGTTCGTGAACTTTTGGTCCTCTTGGACCTCATACGCGACACTAGTTGCCTGCAGCCCCAATGGGAACACCTTTCACACAAGTAACTTCATTTCACCTGCGTGTCGGGTTGACAAACTACAAGCTTGTGATTTCGCGCGCGCTGCGACCGGACCGCTGCCGGGGGCAACGAAAAACGGCGCCCACCGGTCTGAGCCGGAGGGCGCCGTCGGCGCGTCGGACGGTGGTCAGCGAACGGTGTAGGAAGCCACCACCGGGAGATGGTCGGAGGCGGGCGAGACCGGTACGGCGGCCTTCTTCGGCGTCACCCGGGAGCTGTGCAGCAGGTAGTCGATCCGGGCCGTCGGGTTCTCGGCCGGGCTCGTGTACCCGGGTCCGGTGCCGACATCGACCCAGGTGTCCGACAGCAACGCGGTCAGCGTCTTGATCTCCGGCGCGTCCGGCCGGGCGTTCAGGTCGCCGACCAGCATCGTCGGCTGCTCGGACGCCCCGAGCACCGAGACCACCTTCTGCGCCTGCTCGAGCCGCTCGGCGTTGTTGTTGTGGGTCAGGTGGGTGTTCGCGAACCGCAACTCGACCCCGCGCACCTTGATCGTCGCCACCGCCAGGCCGCGCTGCTCCTGGCCCGGGTACTTCGGCAGCAGGGTGTTGGTGAAGTCCTTGATCGGGTAGCGCGACAGGATCGCGGTCCCGTACTGCCGGTTCGGTTCACCCGGGTTCAACGGCGGCAGGTCGAGATTGGCCGCGTACCCGTAGTGCATGTTCAGCCGCTTGGCGAACCAGGCCGGCTGGTCGACCCGGTTGCTCCGCTCGCTCCAGTGCCGGTCCACCTCCTGCAGCCCGATCACGTCCGCCCCGGACTTCTCGATCAGGACGGCGATCCGCTCCAGGTCGAGGACGCCGTCGTACCCGGCGCCGTGGTGGATGTTGTACGTCATCACGGTCAGCGGACGCTCCGGCCGGCCGGCCGTGTCCGCCGGCTCGGCGGCGACCGCCGAGGTGGGTGCCAGCATCAGAAGTCCCGCAATCGTCCCCAGCAAGAGTTTGCGCATGGTCCCAATCCTGGCAGATCTGGATACGTTTCCCACCCCACCGCCGCGGTCAGGTGGGCGACGTGCGAGTGTCGCCCACCTGAACATCACCGGGTCAGCCGGGCGACCGCGCCCCGCGCACCAGAGGCCCAGCACCCGGCCTTGGATCCGTGCCCGGCGCACTCGACGCTGTCGAAGCTGCCGTCGTAGAACTGCTCCCAGCTGCGCCCGCCGTCGTAGCTCACGTCACTGCCCGACGGGCCCACCGCGATCACGGTAGCGGGCGTGTTCGGCACGAACGCGGAACCACTCCGGTAGCCCTTCGGCGCCTTCTCGGCCGGCACCAGCTTCCAGCTGCGGCCACCGTCGTCCGTGACCGAGGCGGCCTTCACCGCCTCGGTCGGCTTGAGGAAGTCACCGCCGACGGCGACGCCGAACAGCGAGTTGCGGAACGCGAGGCTGAAGATCCCGGCCGCCTCGCCGCTCGCCATCGGCGAGTCCGCGACCGTCCACCGCTTGCCGCCGTCGACGGTCCGGAACACCCGCGGCCGGTCGCCGCCGCCGGTCGCGAACCACGCGGTCCGGCCGGAACCGGCGACCAGGCAGGTGCCGCTGGCCGCGAACGCGAACTCACCCGGCAGCGCGGCCGGCATCCCGGCCGTCGGCTGGACCTTCCACGACCTGCCGCCGTCCGCGGTGGCGAGGATCCGGAACTTGCCGTCCACCGGATCGCTCAACGCCAGCCCACGCTTGCCGTCGAAGAAGTCGAAGCAGTCGTAGAACGCGTTCGGGTCGGTGTTGCGGAACGTCTCGGTCCACGACCTGCCGCCGTCCGCGGTCCGGTAGACCCGCGAGTCCTCGCCGTTCCCGATCGACAGCACCACCGCGCGCTCGGCGTCGAACGCCTCGACGTCGCGGAACTGCACGGTCTCCGCGCCGGCCGGGCTGACGTTCTGCCAGTGCTTCCCGCCGTCGACGGTCCGCAGCACCTGCCCACCCGACCCACCGGCCCAGGCGACGTCCTTGCTCACCGTCGCCAGCCCGCGGAACTGCGCCGTACTCCCGGTCGGCGTCAGCTCCCACTCGTACGACGGCTTGCCGCTCGCCTGGGCGGGGACGAGCTGAGACATCAACAGCAGACCTCCTGCCGCAATCGCGGCCACACGCAGGATTCTCATGCGCGTGAACCTAGCCGAAGTTCACATCGCAGTCAGCCGGAAGGACTGGGCGGTCGTGCCGTCGCAGGTGAACTCTTGCTCCCGGCCCGCGTCGCTGTCACCCTGAGCCACCGACCTTCGAAGGGCTCGCAGATGGACGACTCCGTGCTGACCTCGGTACTGCTGCCGATCGCGCTCGCGATCATCATGCTCGGCCTCGGCCTGACCCTGACGGTCGCCGACTTCACCCGGGTACTCCGGATGCCGCGAGCGGTCCTGATCGCACTCGGCGTCCAGGTGATCCTGCTTCCGCTGATCTGCTTCGGCCTGGTGGAACTCTTCGGCCTGGCGCCCGCACTGGCCGTCGGCATGATGTTGCTGGCCGCGTCGCCGGGCGGCACGACGGCCAACCTGTTCAGCCACCTGGCCGGCGGTGACGTGGCCCTGAACGTCACCCTGACCGCAGTGAACTCGGTGCTCGCCGTGATCACCCTGCCGATCGTGGTCAACCTGTCGCTGGCCCACTTCCTCGGCGACGGCGAGATCGGCCTGCAACCGGCCAAGATGCTGCAGGTGTTCGCGATCGTGCTGGTCCCGGTCGCCCTCGGCATGCTGTTGCGGAACAAGCTGCCGGCGTTCGCGGAGCGGATGGCGCGGCCGGTGAAGCTGGGCTCGATCCTCGTGCTGGCGCTGGTGATCTTCGCCGCGATCTACAGCGAGCGCGACAACGTGCTCGACTACATCGCCGCCGTCGGCGTGGTCGCCGTACTGCTGAACGTCCTCAGCCTCGCGCTCGGGTACGCCGTTCCCCGGCTGACCGGCCTGGGTGAGCGGCAGTCGATCGCCTGCTCGATGGAGATCGGCATCCACAACGCGACCCTCGCGCTCACCATCGCGCTCAGCCCGAGCCTGCTCGGCAACAGCGAGATGTCCATCCCGGTGGCGGTCTACGGCATCGTGATGTTCTTCCCCACCGCGTTGTTCGCCTACTACCTCAGCCGGCGGACGACGGTTCAGCGCGCCGGGTCGAGTGTCTGACCGCCGAGCACCGACAGGAGCTGCAGCTTCTCCGCGCTCTCGCTGCCGGGCGTCGCGGTGAAGACGACCAGCGTCTGCTGCTGGTCACGGTTGTCGATCACCTCGCAGTACAGTTCGAGCTCGCCGACCACCGGATGGTCGAACCGCTTGGTCCGGCTGTGCGCGACCCCGACCTCGTGGACGTCCCAGATCGCGGCGAACTCCGGACTCAGGTTCTGCAGGGTCCGGACCAGCTGGGCGGCGTACGACCTGGGGCCGTCCGCGGTGGCGACCGAACGCAGCCAGGAGACCAGCATCCGGCTGTGGGTCGACAGCTCCGGCTCGCGGTACAGGGTCCGCGACGCCGGGTCGGCGAACCAGCGGTAGAACTCGCTGCGCTCCATCCCTTCGAGGTTGGTCTGCTCGCCGGCGAACGCGACGTGCGCCGGCGTCTGCGCGAGGGTCTCGCCGTGCCGGCTGAGCAGCATCGCGGGCGTGTCCTGCAGCCGGTCGAGGATCCGCAGCATCCCCGGGTCGACGTGACCGGCCCGGGTCGTCCGCGGCGGCCGGCCGTGCCCGGCGAGCACGAACAGGTGGTCGCGCTCCTCCAGCGTCAACCGGAGCGCCCGGGCGATCGAGCCGAGCATGTCGACCGACGGCTGCGGGCCGCGGCCACTCTCGAGCCGGCTGTAGTAGTCGGCCGACATCGACGCCAGCGCGGCGACCTCCTCGCGCCGCAGACCGGGCGTACGGCGGCGCCGGCCACGCGGCATGCCCACGTCCTCGGGCTGCAGGGCCTCGCGTCGTTTCCGCAGGAAATCGGACAGGCCGCCGTACTCCATGACTCCAGTGTCCCGGACTCCGGGCGGTGATCCACTGCCTGCCGAGCAGAGGCTGAGGCGAGCCTGGTTGCCGCCGCCCGGGCGGCGTTGGCTGAAGGCATGAAAACGACTGGCAACACCATCTTCATGACCGGCGGCACCTCGGGTATCGGTCTCGGGCTGGCCCGGAAGTTCCGCGACCTCGGCAACACCGTGATCATCAGCGGTCGCCGCAAGGACCTGCTCGACCGGATCGCCGCCGAGGACGGCATCGAGGGGATCACCCTCGACGTCGCCGACCCGGAGTCGATCGCGGCCGCCGTCGAGACCGTCACCACGCGGCACCCGGACCTCAACGTGGTGGTCACGATGGCCGGCGTCATGCAGCTCGAGGACCTGCGGGATCCGGCCCACCTGGCGACCAGCGAGGACACGATCGGCATCAACCTGCTCGGCACGATCCGGACGATCACCGCGTTCACGCCGTACCTGCTGGCGAAGCCGGACGCCGTGATCATGACGGTGTCGTCGGGGCTCGCGTTCGTCCCGCTGGTGCACACCCCGACGTACAGCGCCACCAAGGCCGCGGTCCACAGCTACACCCAGAGCCTGCGGATCCAGCTCGCGGACACCGGTGTCCAGGTGATCGAACTGGTCCCGCCGGCCGTTCAGACCGGACTGCTCAACGGCACCCCGGACCCCGAGTGGATGCCGCTGGACGCGTTCCTGGACGAGTCGGTCAGCCTGCTCCGGCAGCACCCGGACGCCGACGAGATCCTGGTCGACCGCGTCCGCTTCCTCCGCGACGCCGAACGGGAGAACCGCTACGACCAGGTGATCGGCGTCCTCAACTCAGTCGCCTAGCGCTTCCTCGATCCGCTCGACCTTTGCCGTGAGCTGGCCGGTGTACCCGGGCCGGATGTCGGCCTTCAGCACCAGACTCACTCGCGGCGAGACCGCGGCCACCACGTCCACCGCCTGTTTCACCACCGCCATCACCTCGTCCCACTCCCCCTCGACGTTGGTGAACATCGCGTTGGTCTCGTTCGGCAGACCGGAGGCGCGGACCACGCGGACGGCCTCGGCCACCGCCCGGCTCACGCCTCCGGTCTCGTCGCCACCGGAAGGGCTGATGCTGAATGCAACGATCATGTGTCCAGGATGTCAGGCTCCTCGGCGGCCCGGCGTTCGGCCGCCGAGGTGGTGAGGGCCCTTTCCTTGATGAAGAGGATCGCGACGAGGGACCTCACCCGCGGCGTCGCCGGCGACGTCCTCCGGCGACGTTCTCCGGCGACGGGGAGGGTGACGAGGTCGTTGTCATGAGTGAGCTTTCGTCGTCGGTTCGCTGGTACTTGCCGGACCGAAGGCGGGGTCGATGCCCTCGGCAAGTAGGTGGAAGCCTCGGCGACCAGGTCGCGGACGGATCGGTCCGGGAAGGCCTTGTGCAGCTCCATCGCCACCCGGCAGGCGGCTCCGGCGGTGCTGACGACCAGGGCCGGACGCACCGAGCCGGCCGGCTCGCCCATCCGCCCCGGCCAGCGCGGCGGTCAGCTGCCGCTCGTCGTCGAAGCTGGACATCATCAGCTGGTAGAGCAGGTTCGGCGAGCTCATGATCAGCTCGCCGCGGCGACAGCCCACCGTCGCGTTCGAGGTCCGCCAGCACCTCGCTGACCACGTGCCACATCGTGGTCAGCGGCGACTCCCCGGCGGGCGCGGTCCGCAGCCGCTCCAGCGCGCGCTCCATGTGCTCGGGGTTGCGCCCGAGGATCGCGTGCTCCCTGTGCGGGAAGTAGTTGAGGAAAGTCCGCTCGGATACGTCCGCCGCCTCGGCGATCTCCTCGACGGTGACGTTGTCCGCGCCCTTCTCCAACGCCAGCCGCAAGGCAGCCTCGGCCAGCGCCGCCCGCGTCTCGCGCTACTTCCGCTCCCGCACCCCGCCCTCTGCCTGCCTCACCGGACCAGGCGAGGAACAAACTTGCACTCACTGCAAATTTGTTAGCTGTGAGACTTTGCAGCCACGCAGAGAACTGGCCGGCCGACTCGTCCGGCCGGTAGAATGAAGGGCAGCCTCCGGTGCGGGTTCCCGCACTCGGAGGCTCTTTCGTATGCCGACACTTCTCTACCGAGCCGCCATCCACGACCTCCGCGGGACCGAGATCCTGCCGCTCGACCTGCTCCGCGAGCAGCACCCCGACCTCTACGAGCGGGAGGCCGGGAAGTACTCGTACCGTCCGCAGACGATTGACAACCCGGTCCATCCGCTCGGCTGCCGCTGGCGCGACGTGGTCTTCCTGTCCCCCGTCCATCCGGCGCCGATCTTCGACGCCCTTCGCGAGTCCGGCCGGATCGGGCCGGCCGCTCTCGACTACTGGACCCTCGACGCCGACCTGCTCGATCCCGAGCGCACCTGCATCCTGCTCAAGCGCCACGACCCCTTGTTCCGCCCACAGCCGGCCACCGACTACCTCCCGTACAGCGCGACCACCGTCGCCACCCTGTCCACACCGTCCGACAAGGCGCTCGAGCGACTGCGCAATCTGAGCGCGACCGAGCCACTGTTCCCCTGGGCCGACATCCCGCACATCCTGCACCGCGGTTCGCTCGCGGTCGGCCTGTTCCGCGACGCCGACGGTCGGCCGGTCAGTGTCTGAGTCGCGGCACCCAGGCCGGGACAGTCCGCCGGTAGTCCTCGTACCGAGCGCCGTACCGTCGCAGCAGGAGGGGTTCCTCGTACCACCGGACGAAGGACGCCATCACGGCCCACGCGACGACGCCGTACCCGAGAACGACGAGGTCCAGGAAGGTGAGCGCCTGACCGAGGATCGCCGTCACCACCCCCACGTACATGGGGTTGCGGACGAAGCGGTAGTCGCCGCCGATCACGAGCTCCTCGGTCGGCGCGACCGGCGCCGGCGTACCGCGTCCTTCCCGGACGAACCGCACGAACGCCCGCAGTACGACGGAGGCCCCAACGGCGACCAGGACGAGCCCGGGCCAGAACCGCGGTCCGGCCCAGCCGCTGATCCACCACGGGATCACACCGCCCACCACACACGGCGCGGCGAAGAAGAACGCCGCACTCCCGAGGACTGCCTTAAGCACGGCGCCGGTCCGCGGGATCCGCCTCGGCCAGGAACGACTCGCCGAGCGCGGCCGCGGCCGTGAACACGGTGGCCTGCTGGGTGGTGAGCCCGTCCGTTCGCAGTCGCTCGCCCGTCGCGCAGCGGAGCTTTCGGGCGAGCACCGCCGTCGTCCGGAACGCCCGGACGGACGGCGCCGGCGCCGACTCCGGACCGGTCCCCAAGACCGCTCGCCCAGGAGCACTCGGGCAGCTGATCACCGGAGCGCGCCGAGCATCCGGAACAGGGCCGAGGTGACGTCGTCGAGGGCGTTGGGGTCGTCGGTCTCGGCGAGCCAGAGGGCGGCCTCGTTCATTGCCCCGGACAACAGTCTGGCCAGCGGCGCGACCGGCTGCGCAGCGATGACGCCCGCCGCCACGAGCATCGCCAGCGCCTCGGCGAGGTGACTGGCCGACTGGGCCTCGTCCATCGCCCGCCACTCGCTCCAGCCGAGGACAGCGGGACCGTCGACCAGCATGATCCGCCGTACGGCGGGATCGGTGGCGGCGACCAGGAACGCGCGGCAGCCGGCCAGCAACTGGTCCCACGGATCGGTCTCGGCCTCGGCGGCCGCCGCGACCACCGCACCGACCTTTTCGTGGACCCCGGTCAGCACTGCCCGGAAAAGGTCGACCTTTCCGCCCTCGAAGTGGTGGTACAGCGCACCTTTGGTGACGCCGGCCGCCTGGACCAACTCGGCCAGTCCGACCGCGGCGTAACCGCGGGAGGCGAACAGCCTGCGGCTCACCTCCAGCAGCACCGCCCGCGTCCGCTCCCGTTGCTCTGCCCTGACGCCCGCCATGAACCGCCTCCCGACCACGTTGACATACCGATGGTACGCCAAGTAGCGTGTACATACCAACGGTATGTCAAATTGAGGAGTGCCGGTGAACCTCTCCAGCTTCTACCCCGTGATCGCGACCGAGCGGCTGCGCGAGTCGCACGACTTCTACACCCGGCTGTTCGGGTTCGAGACCACCTTCGAGGCCGACTGGTACGTGAGCCTCCGGCGCCCGGGCGACGCCGGGTACGAACTGGCCCTGCTCGACCCCACGCACCCGACCATCCCCGAGGGCTACCGCCGGCCGGTCCAGGGACTGCTGCTGAACTTCGAGGTCGACGACGTCGACGCCGAGTGGGAGCGACTGGTGATCGGCGACGGACTGGAGCCCAAACTGTCGATCCGCAGCGAGCAGTTCGGCCAGCGCCACTTCATCGTCGCCGACCCGGGTGGAGTCCTGATCGACGTGATCACGGAGATCCCGCCGGGCCCGGAGTTCGAGGAGGCCTTCTCCGCCGGCGACGTGCCCTGACCGCGTCCGGATCAGCCGCGGTCCCGCGACGTCTCCGCTGAAGCTCCCCAGCAGAGGACACCGACCATGAACCACCTCGGCGCCTGCGGCATCGCCCGGCCGGCCCTGGAGATGCATAGCATTCCTATGTATATTGCCGAGATGTGAGTGAAACCGACCTGACCCAGCTGGGCGTGGACATGGTGGTCGCCTCCGCGAGACTGACGCGGATGGCGAGCCGGGACGTGAGCGCCCTGCCGCACGCGGCCATGCGGCTGCTCGGCCGGCTCGACGAGCTCGGCCCGACCCGGATCAGCGAGCTCGCCAAGGCCGACCGGTGCTCCCAGCCGACGATGTCCAACCTGGTGCAACGCCAGGAGGAGCAGGGCTGGGTACGGCGCGAAGCCGACCCGGCCGACTCCCGGGCCAGCCTGATCAGCCTCACCGACGCCGGGTACGCCGAGCTGCAGAGCGCCCGCCACCAAGCGGGCGCCGCCCTTGCGACCCGGCTCGGTCAGCTCCCCGCTGCCGACCTCTCCACTCTCGAGGCCGCAGTCACCGTTATCCGCAAGCTGTTGGAGGTCACCCCCCGGTGAGCAACTCGTTCCTGAAACAACCGAAGTCGGTCTGGGCGGTCGCGTTCGCCTGTGTGATCGCGTTCATGGGCATCGGCCTGGTCGACCCGATCCTGAAGCCGATCGCCGAGCAGTTGCACGCCGGCCCGTCACAGGTGTCACTGCTGTTCACCAGCTACATGGCCGTGATCGGCGTCGCGATGCTGATCACCGGGGCGGTCTCCAGCCGGATCGGCGCCAAGCGCACCCTGCTCATCGGCCTGGCCGTCATCGTCGTCTTCAGTGCACTGGCCGGTCTGTCCAACTCGATCGGCGCGATCGTCGCCTTCCGGGCCGGCTGGGGCCTCGGCAACGCGCTCTTCATCGCGACCGCGCTCGCCACGATCGTGAACTCCGCCACCGGATCCGTCGCCGAGGCGATCATCCTCTACGAAGCCGCACTCGGTGTCGGCATCGCGGCCGGCCCGCTGGTCGGCGGTGAGCTCGGCACGATCTCGTGGCGCGGTCCGTTCTTCGGTGTCGCCGTACTGATGACGATCGCGCTCGCGGCCACGGCCTTCCTGCTGCCGGCCTCGCCCCCGGCACAACGCCGTACGTCGGTCGTCGAGCCGCTGAAGGCGTTGCGGCACCGGTCATTGGCGACGGTGGCGATCACGGCGTTGCTGTACAACCTCGGGTTCTTCACGCTGCTCGCGTTCACGCCGTTCCCGCTGGCGATGTCGGCGCGGCAGATCGGGCTGATCTTCTTCGGGTGGGGCATCGGGCTGGCGGTCACGTCGGTGTTCGTGGCGCCGCGGCTGCAGCGCTGGTTCGGCACGCTGCCGGTGGTCATGGCGTCCCTGCTGCTGTTCGGCGCGGACCTCGCGGTGATGGGCGTCTACGCCCACCACAAGGAGGTGCTCGCGATCGGCGTGATCGTGGCCGGGCTCTTCCTCGGCGTCAACAACACCCTGATCACCGAGGCCGTGATGGCGGCCGCGCCGGTCGAGCGCGGTACGGCGTCGGCGGCGTACTCCTTCGTCCGCTTCTCCGGCGGTGCGGTCGCGCCGTGGCTGGCCGGCAAGCTCGGCGAGGAGGTCAACATCCAACTGCCCTTCTACGTCGGCGCCTTCGCCGTCCTGCTCGCGGTCGCCACCCTCGCCACCGGCTGGAAGCCGCTGTCCCACCTGCGCACCCCCGAGGTCCACAGCAGGGCCGGGGCCGAGACTCTCACCACCGCCGACGCCTGAGCGAACTCAAGACCATACCGGATGGTATGGTCTTGTCATGGTGACGCGGCGCGAATGGCTGGAGGCGGGACTCGAGCTGCTGGCGGCCGAGGGAGCGCCGGCGGTGACGATCGAACGGCTGACCGGGAAGCTCGGGGTCACCAAAGGGTCGTACTACCACCACTTCACCGGGACCGCGGGGTTTCGGACGGCGCTCCTGGAGTACTTCGAGGCGCAGTTCACCATGCGGTTGATCGACTCGGTCGAGAGGGAGCCCGGGACGGAGCCGTGGGCCAGGCTGCAGCATCTGCTGAAGCTGGTGCTGTCGGATCCGGACAGCGCTCGACTCGAGATTGCCGTTCGGGCATGGGCTCTGCAGGACGCCGAGGCACGGGCTGCGCAGGAGCGGGTCGACCGGACGCGGACCGACTACCTTCGCGAGCTGTGCCGTGGGCTGAAGGCCGATGTCGACGCGGATCGCCTGGCTCAACTGCTGTACCTGATCCTGATCGGGTCCGAGCAGGTGCTGCCTCCCGTGCCCACGAGCGAGTTGCGAGAGATTTACGCGATGACACTGCTGCTCGCGACTGGCGAGACGCTGTCGGACGAGGAGGCCACCCATGCCGACCCGCACTGATCTTCCCGAACTGGACGACCTGCTGCCGACCGTCGACGAGATCGATGTGAAGACGGTTCGCGGCGCCGTGTCGCTGCGCGAGTTCACTGCCGGCGCGCTGGGCTACTCACCACTGTGGATCAAGGGGTTGTTCGCGGTCCGGATGGTGGTCGCGCGGGTGCTGCGCCTAGAGACGACCGGTATCCCGGCCTCGCGGCGCCTGCGGCCGGAGACGGTGAGCTTCACACCTGGCGCTCCGGCGACGTTCTTCGAGGTCGTCCGCGGCGAGGAGGACCACTACCTTCTGCTGAAGGTCACCGACAACCACCTGATCGGCTGGCTCGCGATCATCACCGACGACGCGCAGCCCGAGAGCACGTTCAAGGTCGTCACCCTGGTGCGCTACCTGCGGCCGGCAGGGCGCTTCTACTACAACCTGATCCGGCCGTTCCACCATCTGGTGGTGGCGAGCATGGCCGCGGCGGGCACGAGGTCATTCGCGCCCCGCTAGCAGGTGGACCGGTCGCGCACTGGTCGCCCGGTGCGCGGTGACGGCGCAGCGACTCCGATGACGGCCAGCGTCGCGACGAAGATCAGCCGAGTTGATTCCCGGCCTCGGACCGGACCACGCGGTCCGAGGTATCGCCCGCGCTACCTGAGAACGTCGAGCAGCGCGGCGAAGTCCGCGCGGTCCACCTCGCGGGCGCCGATCAGGGCCTGCACGAGGAGGCCGTCCAGGGCGGCCACCAGGAGGCGCGCCTTGTGCGGGTCGGCGGTGAACGCGCGGGCGATCTCGGTGAGCGGCTCCAGCCAGGCCCCGGCGGACTCGCGCAGGTCCGGGCGGCGGGCGGCATACAGATAGAGCTCGTACAGGGCCAGCGTCCGCCCGCGCCGGCGGACCAGGCTGTGCTCGATCAGTCGGGCCAACTCGTCCGCCGGTCGCGCACCCAGCTCACTCCCGCGCGCGTCCAGCTCGGCGGTCAGATCATCCGCCGCCCAGGTCAGCGCCGCGACCAGCAGATCGTCCAGCGTCGGGTAGTGATACGTGATCGACGCGACCGACACATCCGCCGCCGCGGCCACCGCGCGATGGCTCACACCTGCGACTCCGTCGCGTTCGATCACGGCGAGCGTGGCCCGCAGCAACTCGCTCCGCCGCTGCTCACCGCGCATCCGGCGCCCGTCGACGACCCCTCTGACCTGCATGAACAGCAAACTATCAGGACACTTGTACGGATTGTTTTTGGGTCCAGGAATCGCGAGAACGGCCGGTTTTCGGCGCTTAGGCTCGGTTTCCGTGGCCACCAACGACATCAGTACCGCGATGCGCCGCGCCCTCAGGCGTGCGGACGACGGCAAGACCCTGGACCCGGCCGAGGCGGAGGTGCTGCTCGCCGCCACCGGTGACGCGCTGACCGCCTTGACGGCGATCGCGGCGCGGGTCCGCGACCAGGGACTGGCGGACGCCGGCCGGGCCGGCATCGTCACGTACTCGAAGAAGGTCTTCATCCCGCTGACCCGGCTGTGCCGCGACCGGTGCCACTACTGCACCTTCGCGACCACGCCCGGCCGGGTGCACTCGCCGTACCTGTCGCCGGACGAAGTACTGGAGATCGCGCGGCAGGGCGCGGCGCTCGGCTGCAAGGAGGCGCTGTTCACCCTGGGCGACGCGCCCGAGGACCGCTGGGACGCTGCCCGCACCTGGCTCGAGGAGGCCGGGTACGACAGCACGCTGGACTACGTCCGGGCGATGGCGATCCGGGTGCTCGAGGGAACCGGACTGCTGCCGCACCTGAACCCGGGTGTGCTGAGGTGGCAGGACCTGCAGCGGTTGAAGCCGGTCGCGCCGAGCATGGGCATGATGCTGGAGACGACGTCGCGCCGGCTGTTCGAGGAGAAGGGCCGGCCGCACTTCGGCTCACCCGACAAGGACCCGGCGATCCGGCTGCGGGTGCTCGAGGACGCCGGCCGGTCGAATGTGCCGTTCACCACCGGCCTGCTGATCGGCATCGGCGAGACCCTGGCGGAGCGGGCCGACTCGATCTTCGCGCTGCGCCGGATCGCGCGGCAGTACAACGGGATCCAGGAGGTCATCATCCAGGGCTTCCGGGTGAAGCCCGACACCGCGATGCGCAACGACGACGACGTACCGCTGGCGGAATGGCTGGCCGCGATCGCGGTCACCCGGATCGTGCTCGGGCCGCGGATGCGCGTGCAGGCACCGCCGAACCTGGTCGATCTGGCCGAGTGCCGGGCGCTGCTCGACGCCGGCGTCGACGACTTCGGCGGGGTCTCGCCGCTGACCCCGGACCACGTGAACCCGGAGCGGCCGTGGCCGATGATCGACGACCTGGCCAAGGTGACCGCGGACGCTGGTTTCGCCCTGCGGGAAAGGCTGACCACGCACCCGGAGTACCTGCGGGAGCCGTGGCTCGACCCGCGGCTGATCTCGCATGTCGAGGCGCTCGTCGACCCGACGACCGGGTTGGCCGACGAGGACGCGCTGCCTGCCGGGCTGCCCTGGCAGGAGCCGGACGGCGGGTGGGACAGCGTCGGACGGACCGATCTGCACACCGCGATCGACACCGAGGGACGCCGCACCGAGACTCGCTCCGACTTCGACGCGGCGTACGGCGACTGGGACGTACTGCGCGAGCAGGTAGCGGGCCGGTCCGCACCTGAGCGCATCGAAGGTGATGTGAAGGCAGCGCTCTCCGCCGCCGAGCGTGAGCCCGCCGGGCTCTCCGACGCCGAGGCGCTGACGTTGATGACGGCAACAGGTCCGGCGCTGGACGCGCTGGCGGGCATCGCCGACGAGTTGCGCAAGGCAACGGTCGGCGACGACGTCACCTACGTTGTCAACCGCAACATCAACTTCACCAACGTCTGCTACACCGGCTGCCGGTTCTGCGCGTTCGCCCAGCGGCGGAGCGACGCGGACGCCTACTCGCTGTCGATGGACGAGGTCGGCCGGCGCGCCGAGGAGGCCTGGGTGATCGGCGCCACCGAGGTGTGCATGCAGGGCGGTATCCACCCCGACCTGCCGGGAACGGCGTACGCCGACCTGGTCCGGGCGGTCAAGGACCGGGTCCCGGACATGCACGTGCACGCGTACTCGCCGATGGAGATCGTCAACGGCTCGGTCCGTACCGGGCTGTCGATCGAGGACTTCCTGATCTCGGTGAAGGAGGCTGGACTGGACAGCATCCCCGGCACCGCGGCCGAGATCCTCGACGACGACGTCCGCTGGATCCTCACCAAGGGGAAGTTGCCCACAGCAACCTGGATCGAGGTGGTCAGCACCGCGCACAAGGTCGGCCTGCCGTCGAGCTCGACGATGATGTACGGCCACGTGGACGCGCCGCACCACTGGGTCCAGCACCTGCGCACGATCGCCGCCGTCCAGGACCGCACCGGCGGCTTCACCGAGTTCGTGCTGCTGCCGTTCATCCACCAGAACTCGCCGATCTACCTGGCCGGCGTCGCCCGCCCCGGCCCGACGTACGACGAGAACCGCGCGGTGCACGCGATGGCGCGGATCATGCTGCACGGGCGGATCGACAACATCCAGTGCTCGTGGGTGAAACTGGGCGTCGACGGCTGCGTCGCCGTCCTCAACGGCGGCGTCAACGACATCGGCGGCACGCTGATGGAGGAGACCATCAGCCGGATGGCCGGCTCCAAGCACGGCTCCCGCAAGTCGATCGCCGAGCTCACGGCGATGGCGACCGCCGCCGGCCGCCCGGCCCGCCAGCGCACCACGACGTACGGCGAGGTCCCCTTCCGGCCGTCCCTGGAGCTCGCCTGATCGCTCGCCGCCGGCACGGAGGCGGGGTGCGGCGGAACTGTTCCCGGTCGGTGTCCGGCCCCCAGCAGCGCCGGACACCGACCGGAGAACGGGAAACGCCGGCCGCGCCTCATGTCGGTCGCCACCTCACTGG
Source organism: Kribbella turkmenica (assembly GCF_004348725.1). Lineage (GTDB taxonomy): Bacteria > Actinomycetota > Actinomycetes > Propionibacteriales > Kribbellaceae > Kribbella > Kribbella turkmenica. The sequence goes on along the minus strand of NZ_SMKR01000001.1, from coordinate 5,985 downwards.
CGACCGGCACCGTAACGGCGCGGCCGGCGTCCTGCTGTTGCCCCGAGAGGGCAGTCGGCCCGAAAGCGGGTAGGCCCGGCGCCTCATTCCGTGACCGGCAGGGGAGGTACAGTCCGGTCGCGGACGGGAGCACGTCGGGAACCACCTGGAGCCTGTGCCGGCGACCCGTCCGTCGCCGGCAGCAGAACGTTGTCACGCGGCCACACCCCCGGACCATCCCCCGGATCAAACATTTGCATTGCCTTTGAACAAGGCAACACTGTGTAGACAGCGTCTCACTTTCCGTAGACATGTTGCCTTCCGCAACAACAGATCGGTGCCGCCAGCCCCCTCCGGCATGCACTGCCGACGCCGCCCGGCAGGAGCGGATCGGCACCGCCGGCGGTGTGGCGGGCACGGACCGGACCGTCGCGCCCGGTTCTCGGTGAGAAACCCGGAACGCAGAAGCGGCCCGCCTCCGGACGTTCCGGAGGCAGGCCGCTGTGGATCGGTCTAGTAGGGGTAGGTGTCGTCGCGGCGGGTGGGGTCCAGGTCCCAGAGGGAGAACTCGACGATCTTGTGGGACTCCTCGCCGCCGGCCGGGGTCAGGCCCGCGTTGTCGTAGTCTTTGGAGCCGAGGCCGTCGAGGTAGCAGAGCAGCTCGAACGCGGACTGGGCGTCCTCGATGTCGTCGATCACCTCGTCGTTCTGCGCCTCGTCCGCCCGGCTCCGGACGTACCGCACGAACGCTTCCGGATCAGTGACCACGTAGTCGTACCGCGCCTGGTAGCTGAGCCGGATCCCGTCCTCCGGAACCAGCGGCTCCCCCAGCTCGTCGAGGTCGTCGGCGCTGCCGCCCTCGACCATCTCCCGGTAGTCCTCCGGGTCGTCGAAGTCGTCCGGCCCGAGCGGAAGGTCGTCGAGCTCGTCGGGGTCGTAGGAGTCGATCCCGAGGAAGATGTCGCCCCAGCCTCGTTCGTGCACCGCGTCCGCGAGCGCCCGGGCCTGGACCCGGACGTTCTCGATCGCGCCGGTGGCCCGCAAATCGTGCAGGTCCAGAGCGTCGGCCTGCTCCAGCAGCACCCGGGCGAGTTCACGGGCGGCCTCGGCGGCCGACGCGGGTTCGATCGGCTCACTCATGCTGCGACGGTACAACCATCGGCACATCGACCGCCGAGCCCGGTACGCCGAACGCGTCGACGAGCTCCACCGCGACCGGCCGGACCGCGCCACACAGCTCGTTCACCAGCGCGGTGATCGCCTTCGACCGCCCCGGCGAGAGCCGCCCGTGCTCGAGGTACCAGGCCCGCTCCGCCTCGATCGTCGCCAGCGCGTGCAGGTCGTGGACGTCCTTCAGCAGCTCGCGCAGCTCCACCGGTGCGTTCCGCACGGCGGTCTGGAACGCCTCCAGGACGACCCGGTCGACGTGGGCCCGCCCGGCTGCGATGACGTGGTCCTGGCACCGGTTGAACACCTCGAACGGCTCGTCGCCCGCGTCGATTCCGGCCTTCAGCCGTCGCGCGACCCCGGCCAGCATGTGCTCCTCCCGGAACCGCAGCAGCCCCGAGTGGTACGCGTCGTCCCGCAACCCGGCGTCCGGGTCGGCGGAGTCGTTCCGGTTCGGCACGACGTCGCGCAGCCGCTCGATCAACGGTCGCAGGGCCGCCTTCTCGACCGCGATCTCCACCGCCTGCGTCGCGATGAACCGGGCGGTCCCGAGCGGATCGAGCTTCCCGAAGGACTCGCGGTAGTCCGTCAGCAGACCCTTGGCGACCAGTTGCAGGAGCACGGTGTTGTCGCCCTCGAAGGTGGTGAACACGTCGGTGTCCGCCTTCAGCGTCGCCAGCCGGTTCTCCGCCAGGTAGCCGGCTCCGCCGCACGCCTCACGACAGGTCTGGATGGTCTCGGTGGCGTGCCACGTCCCGAGCGCCTTGGTGCCCGCGGCCTGCGCCTCCAGCGCTCGCCGGTCGTGCTCGTTGCTGCCGTCGTCGAACACCCTGACGAACTCGTCCACGAGCGCTGCCTGGGCGAAGTGCAGCGCGTAGGTCCGGGCGAGCAGCGGCAGCAGGCGTCGTTGATGCATCCGGTAGTCCAGCAGCAGCGTCTCGTCGGCACTTCCCGGAGCACCGAACTGCCGCCGCTGGGCGGCGTACCGGATCGCGATCGTGAGTGCGGCCTTGCCGGCGTTGATCGCCGCGCCGCCGACCGACACCCGGCCCTGCACCAGCGTCCCGAGCATGGTGAAGAACCGGCGGTCCGGGTTCTCGATCTCGCTCGTGTAGTTGCCGTCAGCATCGACCTGGGCGTACCTGTCCAGCAGTGCGTCCCGGGGCACCCGGACCTGGTCGAACACGATCCGCCCGTTGTCGACCCCGTTCAGCCCGAGCTTCGGCCCGCAGTCGGTCAAGGTCACGCCGGGCATCGGCGTACCGTCCTCCGACCGGATCGGGACCAGCAGGCAGTGCACGCCGTGGGTCTCGCCACCGACCACCAGCTGCGCGAACACGGCCGCCATCCGGCCGTGCCGGGCCGCGTTGCCGATGTAGTCCTTGCGCGCCGCCACGGTCGGCGTGTGGACGACGAACTCCCCGGTCCCGGCGTCGTACGTCGCCGTCGTCCCGAGCGCCTGGACGTTGGATCCGTGCCCGGTCTCGGTCATCGCGAAGCAGCCCAGCAGCCGGCCGCCGATCGCGTCGGCCAGGTAGCGCTCGTGGTGCCGCTCGGTGCCCAGGTGCAGGATCGCGCCGGCGAACAGCCCGAACTGCACCCCGGCCTTCACCATCAGCGAGAGATCCCCGAAGGCGAGCGTCTCGAACCCGGCGATGAATCCGCCGAGATCACCCTCACCGCCGTACTTCTTCGGGAAGCCGCGCGCCGGATGTCCCTCCGCGGTGATCCGCTGGAGCAGCTCGAGGACCTTGTCGCGGTACTCGTCCCGCGGCAGCCTGACGGCCGGCTCGAACAGCTCCGCGTCCGCGCCCAGCCCAGCGCGCACGACGTCCCGCGCCGCCTTGTGCGGCCCGTCCAGGTAGTCCCGCAACCCCGATGTGCTCATGCCCTTAACTTATGCGTCTCGGCGGATACTTTCGGTGACCGGTCCGGCGCTGTGGACAAGCGGCGGTAGGATCCGCAGTTGCGGAGCTAGACTGTCGATCGTGCCGAATTTGCGGATCAGTGAGGCGGCCGCGCTGCTCGGGGTCAGTGACGACACCGTGCGGCGGTGGGTCGAGCAGGGGCGGTTGCCGTCGGTTCAGGGCGGCGGCGGCCGGATGGCGATCGACGGGCGGGAGCTGGCCGCCTTCGCGCAGCAACTCGCGGAGTCACCCGAGCCGGGTACCACCACGGCGGCCTCGGCGCGGAACCGGATGCGGGGCATCGTCACGCGCGTCGTCAAGGACGGCGTGATGGCCCAGGTCGAGATGCAGGCCGGGCCGTTCCGCGTGGTGTCGCTGATGAGCCGCGAGGCCGCCGACGACCTCGGGCTGGAGCCGGGTGTGGTCGCGGTCGCGTCGATCAAGTCCACCCACGTCGTCGTCGAGATCCCGGAGGCCTGATGTCTCGCCGTCCTGCGCTTCGCCGTACTGCGCTCGCCGGGCTGGCCGCCGTCGCCGTGCTCGCCGTCTCCGGCTGCGGTGACGACAGCCCGGCCGCGTCCGCCGCCGGCTCCGGTACGACGAACCTGTCCGGGACTGTCAACGTGTTCGCGGCCGCGTCGCTGACCGGCTCGTTCACGCAGCTCGGCAAGGACTTCGAGAAGGCGCACCCCGGAGTGAAGGTGACGCTCAACTTCGCCGGCAGCTCCGCACTCGCGCAGCAGATCAACCAGGGTGCACCGGCCGACGTGTTCGCCTCGGCAGCGCCGAAGAACATGGACCAGGTGACCGGCATCAACCCCCCGGCGACGTTCGTGCGGAACACGCTGGAGATCGCCGTACCGAAGGGTAACCCGGCCGGGATCACCGGGTTGAAGGACTTCGCGGACAAGGGGAAGAAGATCGCGCTGTGTGCCGTCCAGGTGCCGTGCGGCGCCGCGGCCGGCCAGGTGTTCGAGGCGTCCGGGATCACGCCGGAGCCGGACAGCCTCGAGCAGGACGTCAAGGCTGCGCTTACGAAGGTCGGTTTGGGTGAGGTCGACGCGGCGCTCGTCTACAAGACCGACGTTCTCTCGGCGAAGGACGAAGTCGAGGGCATCGAGTTCCCCGAGGCCGCCAAGGCTGTCAACGAGTACCCGATCGCCACCCTGGCCGACGCTCCGAACCCGGACGGCGCCAAGGCCTTCGTCGACTACGTCCTGTCGGTGCAGGGCAAGGCCGTGCTCACCGCAGCCGGCTTCGAGGCTCCGTGACCGGTGGGGTCGACGCATCGTGAGTCGTAGGCGCAGGAGCACGAGTGGGCGGCTGCCGCTCGTGCTCCTGCTGCCTGCTCTGTTCGGTCTGGCGTTTCTGCTGGTCCCGCTGATCGGCCTGCTCGTCAGAGCGCCGTGGTCGACGCTGCCGAGCCGCCTGTTCAGTGCGGAGGTCTGGACGGCGCTGCGGTTGTCGCTGGTGTGTGCGACGGCGGCCACCGTGCTGTGCTTGCTCCTGGGAATCCCGTTGGCGTGGTTACTGGCTCGCGGGGCGCTGCCTGGCCGCGGCCTCATCCGCGCGCTCGTGACGGTCCCACTCGTCCTGCCGCCGGTCGTGGGCGGCGTTGCACTGCTGCTGGTGCTGGGGCGGCGCGGACTGATCGGTGAGCGGCTCGATCTCTGGTTCGGGTTCTCCTTGCCGTTCACGATCGCCGGGGTGATCGTCGCCGAGGCGTTCGTGGCCATGCCGTTCCTGGTGATCGCTGTCGAGGGCGCGCTGCGGGCCGCGGATCCGCGGTACGAGGAGGCCGCCGCGACCCTCGGGGCGGGACGGTGGCTGACGTTCCGGCGGGTCACGCTGCCTTCGATCGCGCCGGGTGTGATGGCGGGCGCCGTGCTGTGCTGGGCTCGGGCCCTCGGTGAGTTCGGGGCGACCATCACCTTCGCGGGCAATCTGCCGGGGCGTACGACGACCATGCCGCTGGCGGTGTACTTGGCGTTGGAGACCGATCCGGAGGTGGCCGTCGTACTGAGTCTCGTGCTGTTGCTCGTGTCGGTCGTCGTACTGGCGTCGCTGCGCGAGCGTTGGATCGGTGGGCTGCGATGACGCTGTACGCCGATGTGCGGGTGAGCCGTGGGTCCTTCGAACTCGCGGTGGACCTGGCGGTCGAGCCGGGTGAGGTTGTCGCGCTGCTGGGGCCCAACGGCGCCGGCAAGACCACCGCACTGCGAGCGATCGCTGGGCTGTTGCCGGTCGGTGCGGGGCGCATCGCGCTGGACGGCAAGGTGTGGGACGAGCCTCCGCGCATCTTCCGTACGCCGGACCGGCGACCGATCGGGGTGGTGTTCCAGGACTATCTGCTGTTCAACCACCTGAGCTGCTTGGAGAACGTCGCGTTCGGTCTCCGGGCTCGTGGGGTCGACAAGCAGGTCGCGCGGGCCGAGGCTCTCCGTTGGCTGGAGGCAGTGGAGCTCTCGTCGTACGCCCGGGTCCGGCCGCGCACGTTGTCCGGTGGGCAGGCGCAGCGGGTGGCGCTCGTGCGGGCGTTGGCGACAAGTCCCGAGGTGCTGCTGCTGGACGAGCCACTGGCCGCTCTGGACGCCAGTACCAAGCTGCACGTGCGCGCCGAGCTCGGTCAGCACCTGCAGCGCTTCGCCGGCCGTACGCTGCTCGTCACGCACGACCCGCTGGACGCCATGGTCCTGGCCGATCGCCTGGTCATCGTCGAGGACGGTCGGGTGGTCCAGGAAGGTCGCCCCACCGACATCGCCCGGCGGCCCCGCACCGACTACGTGGCACAGCTGGTAGGCCTCAACCTCTACCGCGGCACCGCCTCCGGCACCACGGTGACGCTGATCGACGGCGGCACCATCACCCTCGCCGAACCGGCGACCGGTCCGGTCCACGTCGCCTTCCCACCCACCGCGGTGAGCCTGTACGT
>NZ_SMKR01000019.1 GCF_004348725.1 Kribbella turkmenica | reverse complement strand
CAGGTACGGCGACCGTGACCCACTTGTGGTGCTCATGCGCCAGAACCCTAGTCGGAGAGGAGTCAGCGGACGAGGGCGGCGATCACGACCATGGCGACCAGAGCGGCCAGCACGAGCGAGGTCACCAGGTTGCGGGTACGCGGGTCCACACCTTCAGGCTAATCGACCCCCGGATGTCTCCGGTCAGGGCAGGGGGCGACCAGCGGCTCGGGCCGGTGGACGCCGCGCGGGCGGTATCCGACCGCGTCCGACAGGTCGAGGTAGTCCGAGAGCAGCCAGATCACGGCAAGCCACATCTCGGTGCCCTGCAGGCCGGGGATCGCCCGGTCGTCGGTTCCGTCCGGCGCGAACGCGAAGCCCTGACCGTCGACCCAGCGGTCCAGGATCCGGCCGAGCTGGTCCTCGGCCCACCGGCGGCCCTCCACCCGGCCGCTGTCGGTCTGCTTCCCGGCCAGCCAGAGTGGATGGATCACATCCAGCACGTTGCACGAGTTGTACCCGTCGCCGCTGAACATCCGTTTGTCGTTGCTGTGCGCAAGCACTGTCCTGACGGCCTGCTCCGGGTACGGCAGCGGCAACCCGAACTGCGCGTAGGTACCGCGCGTCAGCCGGTAGAAGCCGTTGACGACCTGCAACCAGCCGTCGTCCGGATGCGGCCGGCCCCACATGCCGGAGCCGGGATCGGCGCGCAGCACGAGCCAGCCGAGGAGCGTCGACAGCGGGCCGGATTCGCCGTGATCCTTGAGGTTCCGGGCCAGAGCGGTGCCCAGGGCATCGATCCCGGACCCCGACGACCAGGCATGCCGCTCCCACGGCAGGTTGTCGAGCTGACGCTCGAGCTCGCCCGGCGCGAAGTCGGTCCTGATCGGATGCTCGAAGCAGCTGTCCAGCACCTGGAGGGCATAGCCGACACAGAGGATGTGATAGCTGGCCGGGCCTTCCAGCACCGACAGCTTGTCGGTCGCCGGCACGTCCAGCCCGGCGTCGGCGAGGTCTCCTGGTGAGACCAGTCCGCTCTCCGGATCCTGGCGGTGACGCAGCCGGCGGACGAGGTCGTCGCGCGGGTGACCCTCAGGGGTACGGCGGACCAGTACGTCGGCGATCTCGACGGCGTCGCACCACGGGCGGATCTGCGGCTCGTGGCCGCGTCCTGGCCGGTCGACGAACCGCTCCCCGTCCCAGCACCGGCGCAGTACGTCGTCCACCTGGTCGCGGGCCTTGGCGGTGAAGGCGGCGAGGCGCTCGGCCAGGTCGCCCGCCGGGCGCCGCGCGGACGTCTCACGGGAGCGCAGTACGCGCGCCGGGTTGCCGGCGGCAATCGCGTTGGCGGGGACGTCCTTGGTGACCACTGCACCAGCTCCGATGATCGAGTGTGGGCCGATCGTGACGCCGTCGAGGACCGTGACGTTCGAGCCGATCCAGACGTCGTCGCCGACGGTGATGCCGAGGGAGGTGTGCGGCTGGCGGAAGATCGGCTTCCCCGGTGCGGTCCCGTGGTTGAACGCGAGCAGCGACGTGTGGGCGCCGATCCGGACCGCGTCGCCGATGGTGACCCGGCCACGGACCGCCGAGAAGGGGTTGATCGTGGTGTCCGCGCCCAGTGACACGTGCCCGGTGACGTAGGCGTGCGCCGCGATGTACGACCGCTCCCCCATCCGCAGTTCCTCGCAGTACACCGCCGCCGACTCCGCGACGTACGCCGTGTCCGCGAGCGACACCGACCCGACGAGCCGCTGCTGCCGTTCGAGCTGGCGCTCGCGCTCCTCGTCGGAGGCGATGCGCGCGTACTCCCAGGGCAGGAAATCCAGTCGCAACGGTTCACCAGGCGTCATGGGAAAACGCTATCCAAACCTCCGCGCCCGCGCTACCCCCGAAAACACGCTGCTACCCTCTCGGCTGTGCGGGGTAGCAGGCAGACATGACGACACCCGGATCCCTGGCCGGCGGCGACAGCGCCGACGACGGTCCGGCGAGCGGCGGTGGGCGCCGGCGGGTCACGATCAGCGACCTCGCACGCCGTCTGCACATCTCGAAGGCGTCGGTCTCGTACGCGCTGAACGGCCGCGCCGGGGTCAGCGAGGAGACCCGGCAGCGGGTGCTCGACCTGGCCGAGGAGCTCGGCTTCCACCCGAACTCGGCGGCCGTCGCGCTCTCGGCCAGCCGGACCCGCACCATCGGCATCGTCATCGCCCGCGACCCGGCGCTGATCTCGACCGAGGCGTTCTACATGCGCACGCTGGTCGGCATCGAGCAGTACCTGAACGAGGTCGACTCGTCGCTGCTGCTGCGGCTGACCGGTGAGCACGGCGAGGACCTCGACGTCCTGCGGCGATGGTCGCGGCAGGGGCGGGTCGACGGGTTCATCCTGTTCGACGAGCACGACGACGACCCGCGGATCCCGCTGCTCCGGGAGCTCGGGCTGCCGTGCGTCGTGGTCAGCTCCAACGATCCCGACGACCAGGTCGGCCGGCTGATCAGCTCGCCGGTCGAGACCGTCACGCTGCTGCTGGACCACCTGGCCGAGCTCGGCCACCGCGACATAGCGCACATCAGCGGGCCGTTCACGTTCGTGCACGAGCAGCTCCGGGTGCGGATGCTGCACGAGGAGGCCGAGCGCCGCGGCATGACGGTCCGGCACATCGAGGGCAGGTACCGTTACGACGACGGCGCCGAGCTGACCCGCCTGCTGCTGACGGCCCCGGACCCGCCGACCGCGATCGTGCTGGGCAACGACCTGATGGCGGTCGCCGCACTGCGGGTGGCGATGGACCACGGCACCGACGTACCCGGTGAGGTGTCGATCCTTGCCTGGGACGACTCGCCGTTGTGCGAGCTCGCGCGGCCGGGGATCACCGCGATCGACCAGAAGACGATGGAACGCGGCCGGGCGGCCGCCGATCTCCTTCTCCGGGTGGCCTCGGGTGAGACCGCCCTGCATGAACAGGCCCCCGCCGGGGAACTGCGGGCGCGGGAGTCGTCCGGTCCCGCTCGCGCCTGATCCTTCAAGACTCTGTGAATTCGGGCGATTCCGGAGTGTGTCGGATTGCGCGTGTCCCCTGACGGATGAAGGTTGGTCGATGTCACGAGGTAGTAACGAAGATGCCTCTACTGAACCGGTTAGGGTTTCGAAACTTAACCGGTTAGGCCACTATGGGGCCGATCCGCCTCCGCAGCACCGCGGGGGCTCGACGGGACGAGGGAGTCCGACGTGAGACTGCGTTCGCTTGTAGCCGCAGCAGCGGTGACCGCCCTGGGAATCAGCCTGGCCGCCTGCGGTGGCAGCGACTCGGGCGATTCCTCCGGCGGCAGTTCGGGTGGAGACCAGACGCTGACCTACTGGGCCAGCAACCAGGGCACCAGCCTGGACAACGACAAGGAGGTGCTGACCCCGGTCCTGCAGAAGTTCACCCAGGAGACCGGCATCAAGGTCAACCTCGAGGTGATCGGCTGGAACGACCTGCAGACCCGGATCCAGACCGCGATCACCTCCGGCCAGGCGCCGGACGTGGTCAACATCGGCAACACCTGGGCCGCGTCGCTGCAGGCGACCGACGCGTTCCTGCCGTTCGACGGCGAGGCGATGGACGCGATCGGCGGGAAGGACAAGTTCGTGCCGACGGCGCTGGCGACCGGCGGCAAGGAAGGCACCGACCCGACATCGGTCCCGCTCTACGGCCTGGCGTACGGCATGTACTACAACAAGGCGATGTTCGCCGCGGCCGGTCTGCAGCCACCGAAGACCTGGGAAGAGATGGTCGCCGCGGCCAAGAAGCTGACCAACCCGGCAAAGAACCAGTACGGCATGGCGCTCGCGGCCGGCAGCTACACCGAGAACGTGCACTTCGCGTTCATCAACGCCGCGCAGAACGGGGCCGACTGGTTCGACAAGGACGGCAAGCCGACCTTCACCGGTGACGGCCAGGTCCAGGGCGTCCTGCGGTACCTCGACCTGATGCAGAAGGACAAGGTCGCCAACCCGTCGAACGCGCAGTACGACAACGGCACCAAGTCGGTGAACGACTTCGCCACCAAGAAGGTCGCGATGATCATCAACCAGAACAACGCCAACTCCTCGATCGCCGCCAACGGCATGAAGAGCAGCGAGTACGGCGTGGTGCCCTTCCCGGCACCGGCGGACGCGGCCAACCAGACCGCGAGCCACGTGGCCGGGATCAACCTGTCGATCTTCAAGAACACGAAGAACAAGGACGCGGCGCTCAAGTTCGTGAAGTTCATGACGGACCCGGGCACCCAGGCGACGCTGGGCAAGCCGTTCGCCTCGCTGCCGGTGCTGAAGGACGCGAAGCCGGTCTTCACCGACAACGCCGAGGAGGCCGCGACCTTCCAGGACATCTACAACACCAAGTCCAAGCCGCTGCCCCTGGTGCCGGCCGAGGACCAGTACGAGAGCACCGTCGGCAAGGCGATGAACGCGATGTTCGCCAAGATCGCCACCGGCGGCACGGTGACCGCGGACGAGGTGAAGGCGGCCCTGAAGACCGCCGAGGACCAAGTGGCCGCGAGTAGCTGACGCGACCGCGGTGGCCCGGGCGCGGCGACGCGCCCGGGCCACCGGTCCACGTCAGCCGACCACCGACCCGAAGACAGGAGGCGACCCCGCGCATGTCCGTCGCCACAACAGATGCCCCCGCGGACGCCGCGAAGCCGGCCAGGTCCCGGCGCGCCGGCCCGGAACGCCGGCCCGGTCTGAGCCGGTGGCTGCCCTACCTGCTGCTGGCTCCGGCCGTGCTGCTGGAACTGCTCATCCACATCATCCCGATGCTGGTCGGGATCTGGATGAGCTTCGTGAAACTGACCAAGTTCTACATCGCGAACTGGTCCGCCGCGCCCTGGGCCGGGCTCGGCAACTACAAGGTGGCGGTCGACTTCGACAACGCCGTCGGTGAGGGGCTGCTGAAGTCCTTCGGCGTCACCATCGCCTTCTCGCTGATCACCGTCGCGCTCTCCTGGACGCTCGGCATGGCCGCGGCGGTCGCGCTGCAGCCGCCGTTCCGCGGCCGGAGCTGGGTCCGGACGCTGTTCCTGGTGCCGTACGCGTTGCCGGCGTACGCCGGGATCCTGACCTGGAACTTCATGCTCCAGCGCGACACCGGCATCGTGAACCACATCCTGGTCGACAACCTGGGACTGGCGAGCGACCGGCCGTTCTGGCTGCTCGGCGGGAACGCGCTGGTGTCGCTGATCACGGTCGCGGTGTGGAAGCTGTGGACGTTCGCGTTCCTCACCCTGATGGCCGGATTGCAGAGCATCCCGCGCGACGTCTACGAGGCCGCGGCGGTGGACGGGGCCGGCAACCTGCGGCAGTGGCGCAACATCACCCTGCCGTCGCTGCGGCCGGTCAACCTCGTGCTCGTGCTCGTCCTGTTCCTGTGGACGTTCAGCGATTTCAACACGCCGTACGTGCTGTTCGGTACGGCGCAGCCGCCGGCGGGCGACCTGATCACCTTCCACATCTACAACGCGTCGTTCCTGACCTGGAACTTCGGCTCCGGCGCGGCCATGTCCGTGCTGCTGCTGATCTTCCTGATGATCGTCACCGGCATCTACCTGTTCGTCACCGGAAGGAGGTCGCGTCGTGCGTGAGACGAAGGGTTTCAAGATCTACCGGGGCGTCATGCTGGCCGTCCTCGGCCTGTTCGTGCTGATCCCGCTGTACGTGATGATCACCTCGTCGCTCAAGCCGCTGGCCGACGTCCAGGGCGCGTTCACCTGGTGGCCGTCGAACCTGACCGTCGAACCGTTCGTCGAGATGTGGAAGACGGTGCCGCTGGCCCGGTACTTCGTGAACAGCACGATCGTCTCGGTGGCCGCGACGGTGTTCTCGGTGGCGATCGCGATCCTGGCCGCGTTCGCGGTGTCGCGGTTCCGGTTCCGCGGCCGGACGGTGTTCACCACCACGGTGCTGTCGACGCAGATGTTCCCGGGTGTGCTGTTCCTGCTGCCGTTGTTCCTGATCTTCGTGAACATCAACAACTCGGTGGGCGTCCAGTTGGTCGGGACGCGGTTGGGGTTGATCATCACCTACCTGACCTTCAGCCTGCCGTTCTCGATCTGGATGCTGGCCGGGTACTTCGACAGCATCCCGCGGGAGCTGGACGAGGCGGCGCTGGTGGACGGCTGTGGACCGATGGGCGCCCTCGGCCGAGTGGTGCTGCCGGCCGCGCGTCCCGGCGTGATCGCGGTCGCGATCTACTCGTTCATGACCGCGTGGGGTGAAGTCCTGTTCGCGTCGGTGATGACCACCGAGGCGAACCGGACGTTGTCGGTGGGCCTGCGGCAGTACTCGACCCAGACCAACGTCTACTGGAACCAGATCATGGCGGCCGCACTGGTCGTCAGCATTCCGGTGGTCATCGGCTTCCTGCTCGCCCAGCGCCACTTCGTCGCGGGCGTCACCGCGGGCGCCGTCAAGTAACTCCACCACCACGAGAGGGGCTCTCCGGCCGGAGAGCCCCTCTTGTGGTGCCGTCGTCACGTTGCGGCCGCGCGCAACTTACATACATTCATGTACGTAGGTTTCTCAGGAGGACGCATGCGGACGACGCAGGCCGAGCGACGGGCGCGGACCCGGGCAGCCATCCTCAAGTCGGCCGCGCGCGGCCTGTCCCGGTACGGCTACGGCAACCTGAAGCTCGAGCAGGTGGCCGCCGACGCCGGCTATACCCGCGGCGCGCTCTACCACCTGTTCAAGAACAAGGAAGAGCTCGCGCTGGCCGTCCGTGAATGGGTGATCGCGACCTGGGACGAGGAGGTCGGTGAGGCGGTCCGGCAGGAGTCCGACCCGGTAACGGCGCTGCTCACCCTGGCTCGCCGGCACGCGGTGTACTGCCGGCGCGACATCGCCCGGGTGGCGGTCGCGCTCCGGATGGAGTTCGCCGGCCAGGACCATCCGGTCGGCCTCCAAGTCGAGGAGAACTACGCCCAACTGGTCGCCATGGTGACCAGGTTGGTCAGGGCCGGCCGCCGTACCGGGGGGCTGCCGGCCGGAGCTCCGGCCGGGGTGGTCGCGAGCGCGTACGTCGGGGCGCTCGAAGGCACCGTGACCGCGCTGGCCGGGCAGGTGCCGCAGGACGAGCGATTCGCCGTTCGGGCGGTCGCCGGAGTGCTCGGACTGGAAGGGGAACGATGAAACTGCCGAAATCCGCCTACACGGATCCGCCGTGGCGGATGCACGAGATCGCCGCCGACTTCACCGTCGATGACGTCTGAGCGCTGCCGACACCGCGGCCGGTATCGCGGCCAGCTGGCCGTGCTGGTCAGACCCAACGGCCGGCTCGGCCGGCTCTACATGGCCGCGATCCTCCCGTTCCGCCACCTCTTCGTCTATCCGCCGCTGCTCAACGGGATAGGCAAGGAGTGGGCGGCTCAGGCGGACCTCCCAGCCCGTGAACCCTCTGGAAACGAGTCAGCCTAGGAACTCCCATTCGCCCACTGTGGCGTACGCCGCACTGTGGCCCGGGCCCTCGCCGAGCCGGGACTCGATCAGGTGCAGGCTGCCCGCGGTCCATGACGGGCCGTCGTAGGTGTCGAAGATCCGGACCCACTTGGTGACGTCCATCTGCCGGCGCAGGCGGGCCAGGGTCACGTGGGGGGTGAACTTCCGGCCCTCCACGGTCACGCCGGCGCGGTTCGCCGCCGCCCTCGTGGTCATCGCCAGGTGCTTGAGCGACTCGGTGTCGTCGCGCACCCCGGCGTACAGCACCCGGGCGTCCGGCACCCCTGGGAAGGCGCCCGCTCCCCGGAGTTGCAGCTCGAACGGCTGCTGCCGCTTGGCGGCCCGCTCGAGCCGCTCCCCCAGCTCGTCGGTCTTCCACTCCGAAACCTCGCCGAGGAACGCCAGGGTGATGTGCCAGTGCTCGTCCGCGGCCCACCGGATGTCGTCGTCCCGGTGCTCCCGCCGCGGCTGCACGAAGTCGCTGAGATCCTCCACTACGTCAATCGGCGGCACCACGGCCACGAACAATCGCATCCAGAAATCGTAACCGTGCGGGAAACTGCTTTTGTGGAGGAACTGAAGCTGCCGTCGCCGTGTGTGGTGATCCTGGTCGGGCCCGGTGCCTCGGGGAAGTCGACATGGGCGGCGGAGCGGTTCGCGGCGGACCTGATCGTGTCGAGTGATCGGTTGCGCGCGCTGGTCGGTGCCGGGGAGGACGACCTCGCGGCGAGTGCGGACGCGTTCGCGCTGCTGGAGGAGGTGGTCGCGCAGCGGATCGGGCGGCAGCTGACGACGGTGATCGACACGCTCGGACTCGACCGCGAACGGCGGTTGCGCTGGCTCGGGCTGGCCCGGGCGGCCGGGATGCCGTGTGTCGCGGTCGGTTTCGACACCCCGGCCGACGAGTGCCGCCGGCGGAACCGTTCCCGGCTGCAGCGGATCCCGGCGGACGCGCTGACCTCGCAACTGCGGTCGTGGACCGCGGTGAAGAAGGCGTTGCCGGCCGAGGGGTACGACGACGTCCTCCAGCCGGCCGTGGTGCGCGTCGTACCGTCGGCGTTCGTGGAGGCCGGTGCGGCAGCGCAGCGGCAGGAGGAGTCGCCGACCGGGTTGCGGTTCGGGCTGCAGCTGAGCAGCTACACCCACAAGGCCGGGCGGGCGGGGACGGCGTCGTGGATCCGCGAGGTGGCCACCCGGGCGGAGGCGGCCGGGTTCGACGCGATCTACGTGATGGACCACTTCCGGCAGATCCCGCAGGTCGGCCGGGCGTGGGACGACTTCCTGGAGAGCTGGACGACCCTCGGGTACCTGGCGGCGTGTACGTCGCGGGCGCGGCTGGGGACGCTGGTCTCCGGGATCACCTACCGGAACGTCGCGCACTTGGGGAAGATCGCGGCGACGCTCGACGTACTGAGTGGTGGACGTGCTGTCTGCGGGGTCGGGCTGGCGTGGTTCGAGGCGGAGCACAAGGCCTACGGATGGGCGTTCCCCCCGGTGGGCGAACGGTACGCGTTGCTCGAGGACGCGCTGCAGCTGCTCCCGGTTCTGTGGGGACCGGGCAACAAACCGTTCCACGGCGCGGTGCTCGACGTACCGGATACGACGTGCTACCCGCGACCGTTGCAGGAGCGGTTGCCCCTGCTGGTCGGGGGAAGCGGACCCCGGACCCTGCGGCTGGCAGCCCGCCATGCTGATGCGGTGAACGTGTTCGGCGATGTCGCGCAAGTGCGCAAGCGCGTCGGCTATCTGCGTGAGTTCAGCACCTCCGTGGAGGTCTCGCACCTGTCCACAACCCTTGTGGGCAAGGATCGTCGGGATGTGGACGAACTGGTGGCGCAACTGCGTCCACGCAACCAGGACCCGGCCCGGTACGCCGCGACCGTGAACGCCGGCACGGTCGCCGACCAGATCGGCCGCTTCCGCGAACTCTCCGAGGCCGGCGTCGCCGAGGTGATGATCAGCCTGCCGTCGCTCGACACGCTGGAGAACGCCGGCGAGGTGATCTCAGCCTTTCGCCGGTAGCCGGAGCTTGAGCAGGGCGTTCTCGATCAGCTCGGACATGGCCGGGTGGATCCAGTACTGGTCGCGGGCCATCGAGTAGGCGTCCAGGCCGAAGCTCATCGCCTGGATGACCGGCTGGATCACCGACGACGCCTGCGGGCCGATGATGTGGCAGCCGATGATCTGCCGGGTCTGCGGGTCGGCCAGGATCTTGGCGAACCCGGTGGTGTCCTCCATCGCCCAGCCGTAGGCGATGTCGGCGTACTGCTGACGGCCGACGACGTACGGGATCCCGCGCTGCCGTGCCTGCTCCTCGGTGAGGCCGACGGCCGCGATCTGTGGTGAGCTGAAGACCGCGTGCGGGACGAAACGGTGGTCGGAGGTGATCCGGTCGGCCGGGTTGAGCAGGTTGTGCTTCACCACGCGGGCCTCGTGGTTCGCGACGTGCTTCAACTGGTGGGGCGAGGTGACGTCACCGAGCGCGTAGATGCCGTCGACGTTGGTCTGCTGGAACTCGTCCACGACCACGCGGCCCTCGTCGTCCACCGCGACCCCGGCGGCGTCCAGGTTCAGCGTGTCCGAGTTCGGCGTCCGGCCGACGGCGACCAGGACCTCGTCGACCACGAGCTCGTCCACCCCCTCCGGGCTGAGCATCTCGAGCGCGATCGCGCCGTCCTGCCGCCGCTTCGCGCTCACCGTGTCGTGGTTCAGGCGGACGTCGTACTTCGCCCGGGCGATCTCGGTGAACCGCTGGCCGATGTCGCCGTCCTCGTGCCGCATCAGCTGCCCGGAACGGGCGATCATCGTGACCTCGACGCCGTACGACGCGAACACGTGCGCGAACTCGGCCGCGACGAACCCGCTGCCGATGATGCCGAGCCGGCGCGGCAGTTCCTCGAGCCGCATGATCGTGTTCGAGGTGTGGTGGCCGGCCTCCTCGAGCCCCGGCACGAACGGGACGATCGGCCGGCTGCCGGTCGCCAGCACGAACTGCTCACCGGTCAGCACGCTGGTCGTGCCGTCGTTGCCGTCGACGGTCAGCTCCCTGGCGCCGGTGAACCGGCCGGTGCCGTCGTACACGGTCACGTTCGCGTTGTCCGCGTGGTGGTGCCGGTACTCCGAGCTCTTCGCGGCGATCGGGTCGATCCGGCCGAAGATCCGGTCCCGGATCGCCGGCCAGCGGACCCTGTCCAGCGTCTCGTCGACGCCGTACCGCGAACTGATCGACGGGGTCGCGGCCAGGTCGGCGGTGTGCACGAACATCTTGGTCGGGATGCAGCCGACGTTCAGGCAGGTGCCGCCGAACGTTCCGCGCTCGACGATCGCCACCTTCCAGTCCGCGAACCGCCGGTTCACGATCGTGTTCCCGGAGCCGGTCCCGATGATCACCAGGTCGTAATGAGTCACACCCCATTGTGGGGTCGGCGGGACTCAGGCCACCCTGGGTCCCGGATCCTTCGCCGGTGACAGCGCCGGCTCCGGCGGTCCGACGACCGCCTTCTCGCCCAGGAGCTCGGTCTGCGGGAGCACGTCCAGGCGCGGGCGCGGCAGCAGCCTGGGACGGATCGACAGGCCACGGCGGCGGGAGAAGTACAGCACCGACGCGATCGTGCCGAGGACCGTGAGCCCACCGCCGACGATCAGCGACCAGCGGGCGCCGAACGTCTGGCCGACCCACCCGATCAGCGGCGACCCGATCGGCGTACCGCCCATCAGGACCGTCATGTACAGCGCCATCACCCGGCCGCGCATGGTCGGCTCGATGCTGAGCTGCATGGTCGCGTTCGCCGCGGTCAGCATGGTCAGCGAGGTGAGCCCGACCAGCGGGAGCACCAGCGCGTACGTCAGGTACGTCGGCATCAGGCCGCTGACCAGCGCCATCACACCGAACGCCAGCGCCGAGCCGATCACCAGGCGAGCGCGGATCCGGACCCGGCGGGCCGCCAGCAGCGCACCCGACAGCGACCCGATCGCGAGGATCGAGCCGAGGACGCCGTACTCCCCCGCGCCCTTCTGGAACACCTCGGTCGCCATCAGGGCGGACGTCAGCTGGAAGTTCAGCCCGAACGTGCCGGCGAAGAACACGGTCACCAGCACCATCATCAGATCGGGACGGCGCCACAGGTAGCGCATGCCATCGCGGATCATGCCCTTGTCGCGGGCCGCGACCATCGGGGTGTGCAGCTCGCTCACCCGCATCAGCCGCAGCGACACGATCACCGCGGCGTAGGTGAGACCGTTGATCATGATGACCGGTCCGGTGCCGATCCAGTGGATCAGCAAGCCGGCCAGCGCCGGGCCGAGCAGCCGGGCGGCGTTGAAGGAGGCCGAGTTCAGCCCGACCGCGTTGGCCAGCTCGTCCCGGCCGACCATCTCGACCACGAACGCCTGCCGGGCCGGCGCGTCGAACGCCGTACCGATCCCGAACAGCAGGGCCAGCAGATACACGTGCCAGGGCGCCACCAATCCGGACACGGTCAGTCCGCCGAGCACGAGAGCGACCGTGGCCATCGCGATCTGGGTGCAGGTGAGCACCTGTCGCTTCGGGAAGCGGTCGGCGACGAGCCCGGCGTACGGACCGAGCAGGAGGGCGGGCAGGAACTGCAGTCCGGTGACGATGCCGAGCGCCGTACCGGAGTGGGTCAGCTCCAGGACCAGCCAGTCCTGGGCGACACGCTGCATCCAGGTGCCGACGTTCGAGACGATCGCGCCGGAGGCGTAGAGACGGAAGTTGCGGACCTTGAACGCGCGGAAGGTCGGACTCATGTAGCCGCCAGGCGTTCGAGAACAGGTGCTGCCTTGCGCAGGATGTCGCGCTCCTCGGGAGTCAGTTGCTTCAGTTTGGTCTGCAGCCACTCGTCGCGGCGCCGGCGGTTGGCGAGGATGAGCTCGTCCGCGCGACTGGTCAGCTCGACCACGATCTGGCGCTTGTCGGTCGGGTGGGGCCGGCGGGCGACCAGGCCCGCCTCCTCCATGTTCGACACGATCCGCGTCATCGACGGCGGCTTGACCTGCTCGTGCGCGGCCAGCTCGCCGATCGTCATCGCGTCGTGCTTGGCCAGCGCGCCGAGCACGCTGAGCTGGTTGGCGGTGAGGTCGTGGCCGGGCTCGCGCTGCCGCCGCAGCTGCCGGGACAACCGCAGCATCGACGACCTCAGGGCACTTGCCAGCCCGACGTCACTCTTCACCTGCTGGGCTACGACTTCGGGCATGTTCGTTAGCTTAACTTATTACCTTTGCTAAAGAAAACGGTGGGCCGGTCCGTGGTATTCCCGGGCAGTCGCCGACCACCCGCTAGGGTTCCCGGGCATGGGGACACCTGCTGAGCTCGAGCGGTACGAGCAGCGGTTCCGACGGGCCGGGCTGCCGCTGTTCATCGAGGACTTCTCACCGACGCACGACATCTTCACCCGGGCCACGCCGGTGCTGGTGCTGGTGTTCCTGGCCGAGATGCTCGGCGCCACCGAACTGAACTGGCCGGTCTGGCAGAACATCCTGGCCGCAATCGTCGGGCTGGCCGTCCTGATCGGCGGCTTCGGCCTGCTGAACGGTCTCCGCGGGCGCCCGTTCTGGTCGCTGCCGACCCGCTTCGGTATTCCGGAATTGGCCGTCTTCGTGCTGCTCCCGGCGTTGCTGCCGCTGGTCCAGGGACAGGTCCGGCAGTTCCTCGGCGTTGCCATCGGCAACCTGGTGTTCGTCGGGGTGGTGTACGTCGTGATCGGCTACGGCCTGATCGCGACGACGTACTGGGGACTGCGCCGGCTCGTCGGCGAGCTCGCCAACTCGATCGCCAGCCTGGTCCGGGCGCTGCCGTTGCTGCTCGTGTTCTCCCTGGTGCTGTTCGTCAACACCGAGATGTGGCAGGTGTTCGCCGGGATGCCGGTCGAGTTCATCGTGTTCTCGGTGATCGCGTTCACGCTGCTCAGCATCCTCTTCCTGCTGATCCGGCTGCCGAAGGAGCTCGACGAGATCGAGCGCGACGCGGGCTCCGGACCGCCGCTGCGCCGGATCCAGCGGGTGAACCTGAGCATCGGCCTGGTCGTCCGGCAGTGGCTGCAGGTGCTCGTCGTCAGCACCGGCGTCGGCCTGTTCTTCGTTGCCTTCGGCATGCTCGGGATCAGCGGGCAGATCTACGAGAACTGGGGCATCAGCCCCGGCGCGTGGTCGTACGAGGTCGACCTGCTCGGCCACCCGGTGCTCCTCAGCGCGTCCCTGGTGAAGGTCGCGACCGGCATCGCGAACGTCACCGGGTTGTACTACGCGATCGCGCTGCTGACCGACGCGTCGTACCGAACCGAGTTTCTCGACAACCTCACCGCCGAGCTCCGCACCCTGTTCATCGCACGGGCGGAGTACCTCGAACTCCGCCGGACGGCGGCGGCCGGTCAGGTGAGCCAGTCGCCGAGGGGGCCGATGGCGAAGTAGACGACGAAGAGTGCGGAGACCACCCACATCAGCGGGTGGATCTGGCGGGCCTTGCCGCGGACCAGCTTCAGGATCACGTAGGAGACGAAGCCGGCACCGATACCCGCCGTGATCGAGAACGTGAACGGCATCAGGATGATCGTCAGGAACGCCGGGAACGCGACCTCGAGATCGTCGAAGTCGATCCCCTTCACCTGCGTCATCATCAGGAACCCGACCAGGATCAGCGCCGGCGTCGCCGCCTCGTACGGCACCAGCGTGACCAGCGGCGCGATCACCATCGAGATCAGGAAGCAGATCCCGGTCACCACACTCGCCAGCCCGGTTCGCGCCCCCTCGCCGACACCCGACGCCGACTCGATGTACGACGTGTTGCTCGACACCGACGCGGCACCACCGGCGGCCGCCGCCACCGAGTCGACGATCAGGATCCGCTGCGTGTTCGGCGGGTTCCCGTCCTCGTCGAGCAGGCCGGCCTCGGCACCGATCGCGGTCATCGTGCCCATCGTGTCGAAGAAGTCCGCCAGCATCAGCGTGAAGATCAGCAGCAGCGCCGACACCAGGCCGACCTTCTCGAACGAACCGAACAGGCTGAACTCGCCGAGGGTGTCCAGGTTCGGCTTGGTGAACCAGTCGTCCGGCAGCTTCGGCACGCTCAGGCCCCAGCCGCCCGGGTTCTCGGTGGTCCGGGCGCCCACGCTGATGATCGACTCGATCACGATCGCCAGCACGGTGGCCGTCAGGATGCCGATCAGGATGGCGCCCTTCACCTTGCGTGCATACAGCGTGATGATCAGCAACAGGCCGATCACGAACACCAGCACCGGCCAGCCGCGGAGGTTGCCGCCGACTCCGAGCTCGACCGGAGGGCCGGTCAGCGCGGCCGGACGACGGACGAAGCCCGCGTCGACCACTCCGATGAACGCGATGAACAGGCCGATCCCGACACTGATCGCCACCTTCAACTGCACCGGGACCGCCTCGAACACCGCCCTGCGGAACCCGGTCAGCACCAGGATCAGGATGATGATGCCCTCCAGCACCACCAGACCCATCGCGTCCGCCCAGGTCATCTTGGTCGCCACCGAGAACGCGATGAACGCGTTCAGCCCCAGACCGGTCGCCAGCGCGAGCGGGAAGTTCGCGACCACGCCCATCAGGATCGTGACCACGCCCGCCACCAGCGCCGTCGCGACCGCGATCTTCGCGATCGACGCCGCCGGGTCCGTGCCGCCGCCGACGTACTGGCCGGCGCCGTCCTTGACCGTGCCGATGATCAGCGGGTTCAGCACGACGATGTAGGCCATCGTGAAGAAGGTGACCAGGCCGCCGCGGATCTCCCGGCTGACCGTGGAACCACGCTGACTGATCTTGAAGTACGAGTCCACGAAGTTGGACCGGTCCCGGGCGGTGGCGGCTTGGGGCGAGCTCATGGCGGAATCGTGCCAGGTCCCACCCGCAAGTTGCGAGCACCAACGGCAAATCGTCCAACTCGGCGGCTAAGGTGGGACCGTGGCAGCCGAGAAGCCCAGCAAGCGCACCGACCCGACCAGCCAACTGGCCCGCGGCGAACTGGTGCACGCCGAGGTCAAGCCACTCGACCTGTCCGGCATCCCCAGCGTCATCACCGGCATCGTCGCCTGGGCGGTCGCGTTCGTCGTCGTCCTGATCTTCCGCGACGAGCTCAAGAAGGACGGCCTCGACTGGTGGCTCTGGGTCACCGTCGCCGGTGCCGGCCTCGGCTTCATCGGCCTCTGGTACTGCCGCCGCCGCTGGTCCGCCATCCAAGCCGGCCACCGCAGCCCCACCGAAGACTGACGCACACCGCCTCCGGCGGGCCGTTGCCCGGAGCCGAGGCGCGCGTTCTCGCCTGGAGCCGTCCGCGCCTGCTGCTGGACCGGTGGTGTGGTGTCATGCGAGTCAGCGGGCTTGTGCTCGAACCGCGTGACGGAGGAGTCGGTGCTGGGATGACGGCGGAGCGGACGATGCCGACGCAGGACGACGTGCTCGGGTACTTCGACACGTTGTCGAACTGGGGGCGGTGGGGCGAGGACGACGAGCTCGGCACGCTGAACCACATCACCGACGACGTCCGGCTGGCAGCGGCGCGGGCCGTGCGCCACGGCAGGAGCGTGTCGTGCGCCTGGGAGGTTGCCGCACCGGGCGACATGGAACGGTCGACGACGACCTGCCCGTGCGCCGCCGACATGCCGGGGGCCGAGCACATGCCGGCGCCGTTCCACAACGACCGGCGCTGGGGGTTCTCGAACGAGCGGCTCGGCATCATGTTCCACGGCAACACGATCACCCACGTCGACTCGCCGTGCCATCTGTACTGGGACGGCCGGATGTACAACGGGCGGTCGCACTCGTTGGTCGACGCCGACACCGGATCGGGTTGGGCGGCCGTCACGGCGGCGGCGAACGGGATCACCACGCGCGGTGTCCTGCTCGACATTGCGGCGGTCCGCGACGTGCCGTGGCTCGAACCAGGACAGGGCGTGTTTCCCGACGATCTCGAGGAGGCCGAGCGTCGCCAGGGCGTCCGGGTGCGATCGGGCGACGCAGTACTCCTGCGGACCGGCTACGGCCGTTTCCGGCACGAGGCCGGTGACGCCGGCGGTATCACGCAGGCCGGCTGGCACGCGTCCTGCCTGCCGTGGCTGCACGAACGGGAGGTCGCGCTGATCGGCGCTGACACCCCTCAGGACGTTCAACCGTCGGGGTACGACGACGTGTTGATGCCGGTCCACGCGGTGAGTCTGGTCGCGATGGGTCTGTGGATGCTCGACAACTGCGACCTGGAGCAGTGCGCGACGACAGCCACCGGGCTCGGCCAGTGGGACTTCCACCTCGCAGTCGCACCAGTCCGCTTCGCCGGCACCTCCGGCAGCCCGGTCAACCCGATCGCCACCTTCTGACGGTCTGCGTCGCGGAACTCAGCTGCGGTGCGCCCAAGCGCTCCCGAGGCGTGGCACGCTGCACCTGTGATCGACGACTTCGCGAAGCATTACCTGCATGATGATCTGAAGTGGATCCGAGGGGTGGTGCTCTCGAAGCTCGACGGGTTGTCGGAGTACGACGTCCGTCGGCCGCTGACCGCCACCGGGACCAACCTGCTCGGGCTGGTGAAGCACCTGTCGGTGTCGGAGGCGCGGTACTTCAGCCAGGTCTTCGACCGCCCCTCGCCCTGGGCGCTCCCGCCGTGGGACAGCGACGCCGCCCGGAGTGAGGACGACATGTGGGGGGCCGCGCACGAGACCCGGGAGGAGATCTCGATCGCTACCGGCTTGCCTGCGACTTCGGCGACGCCACGATCGAGGCGCTCGCAATCGACGCGGCCGGCCATGTGCCGTGGTGGCCGCGGCCTGAGGTGAAGCTGTTCAACGTCGTGGTTCACGTGCTGACCGAAACCAGTCGGCACGCCGGTCACCTCGACATCCTTCGCGAGCAGCTCGACGGGACTGTCGGTGCGGGTGCGGACGGTGCCGTGCTGCACGGAGGCGACTCGGTCTACTGGGCAGCACATCGTGCCAAGGTCGAGGAAGCGGCTCGGGCTGCGTCGCCGACTGGCTGAGCGCGGCCGTAGGCGGTCTTAGACTCCTGAGCATGGCGCTCGATGAGCATGGTCGGCCGGAGACTCCCTTGTCGGCTGGGGAGGTTGAGACTCTGGTCGGGTTCTTGGAGTACCAGCGCGCGACGTTCGCGTGGAGATGCTCGGGGCTGGATGCGGCCGGGCTCGGTGTGAGCGTGGGGGCCTCGACCATGACGTTGGGCGGGATGCTCAAGCACCTGGCGTACTACGAGGACAACTGGTTCTCGTACCGCCTGCGGGGGAACGAGCGGCAGGCGATCTGGGCCGACGAGAACTGGGACGCCGATCCCGACTGGGAGTGGAACTCGGCCGCCCAGGACGCCCCCGAGGAACTACGTGCGCTCTGGCAGGACTCGGTGTCGCGATCACGCGAACTGCTCGCCGAGGCGCTGGCTGACGGCGGCCTGGACCAGCCGGCGGGACGCCAATTGGTCAACGGTCGCACCGCCAGCGTGCGGTGGATCGTGTTCCACATGATCGAGGAGTACGCACGCCACAACGGCCACGCCGACCTCATCCGCGAGTCGATCGACGGCCAGGTCGGCGAGTAACGCCAGGCATGACGGATCTCCGTTTCGGTGAGGACATTTGCGGAGTCGTCTCCGGGGAGTCATGCCCCGGCTCGATGAGAGCTTGCGGCAGCGCCATTCGACGGTGTGCCGGCTGAGGAACATTTGTGTACCGATCTCGACGTTGGTCAGACCGGCGGCGGCGATCCGTGCCGGACCCCGGAGCCAGCGCCGTGATGGCGACGCGGCCGCGAAGGAATACTCCCTCCGCTGTCTGCCGATCGTCCTACAGCCGCGACGAGGTGCCAGCAGGTGCTCGAGTCTGGGAGCTCTCGCCTCAGTCGGCGTCCGTGGCCGGGCCGGACTCCGCCGTGTCCGCGGGCTGGGGCTCGTCCGGGGCCTGGGCGATCTTGCCGGCCGCGGTGTCGGTGACGCCGACCTCGGACTCGACGGCGTCCGCCTCGAGGGCGTCGGCCTTCGCCTGGCCGGCCAGCTCCAGGTTGTCGTAGCCGGTGGTGTCGAAGGCGTGCTCGGTGGCCGGCTGCTCGGGCAGGTCGATGACGGCGTCGGAGTGGGCCCCGCAGCCGTAGTCGTAGGAGACGACGCGTCCCTCACCGGGAGCCATCTCGTTGGTGCACACCCCGAACGCCTGACCGAGGCTGTCGGCCAGACGGATCCAGTAGCCGCACGCGTTGCACTTGTACGGGACGGCCTGCGCGATCGCGGACGACGGGCCGAAGTCTCCGGCGTACCAGCGGTCTGCCGCGTCCGCACGGCCGTACTGCGACAGGACGCGCTCACGGCCGAGGCCGAGCTCCTCGACGACGCTCAGTACGTCGTCCTGAGCGCCGGTGTCGGTGAAGCCGGGCTCGAGGCGCGGGTCGTCCGGGTGCGTCGGGAACAGGTCGCCCGGGCGGAGGTCGCCGGGCTGGACGCGGTCGGACCACGGGACCCACTCGGGCGCGACGATCGCCTCGTCGCCGGGAAGCATGACGACCTCGTTGACGGTGACCGTCTTCGCACGGGAGGCGCGGGTGAGCGTGACCGCCCACCGCCAGCCGCGGTACCCGGGGTGGGTCGAGGCGAAGTAGTGCGTGACCAGGCGCTCGCCCTCGACCAGGTGACCGAGGTGCTCCCCGACCTGCGCGGCGCCGGCCTCGGCGATCGCGGCCTCGCGCGCGGGTTCGATCGCCGCGACGCAGACGGCGTCGGCCTTGGCGCGGACCGGTTCCGGAGCTCTGACGGGAGTCACAATCGCCCATTCTCGCACGCCCGCGGCCGTGATCCGAACGCGCCGTCGGCGCCCGTTGTCCACCGGCGACCGCGCCGTGACTACGGTCTGTCCCCCGCAGGAGGCAGGATGGTTCCATGCAGAGCCCAGACCCTTCGGACCGGAAGGCATCGCCCGGTTCTGCCGGCGCGCCCCCGGCCGGCGCGACGCCTGGTGCCAAGTCCGGCGGACAGCCGGCTGACGGGTCCACGGGGAAGCCTGCCGGCAAGCGGGCCGACGAGCGGATCAGCGGTGCGAAGGAGAAGCTCGGCACGGCGAGCAGGAAGGTCGGGCAAGCGTCCAGGGTCGGTGTCAGCGGGTTCGCCTCCGCGTCGCGGAAGACCGCCCTCGTCGGTGGAAAGGTCGGTCGGGCCACCGGCCGGCGGATCAGTGGACTGACCGGCGCCCAGGGTGCCCGTGAGTCCGGGCTCTCCCGGCTGATCGAGCTCGGCGCGGTCAACGCGGCCGGTGACACCGCGTTCGCCGTGTCGCTGGCCGGCACGGTGTTCTTCGCCGTACCCAGTGAGCAGGCTCGTGACCGGGTGGCGCTGTTCCTCTTGCTGACGATGGCGCCGTTCGCGTTGATGGCGCCGCTGATCGGCCCGATCCTGGACCGGTTCCGCCATGGTCGCCGCTGGGCGATCGGTGCGACGCTCGGCCTGCGGGGGTTCCTCGTCTGGAGCCTCGCCGCGTCGATGACGGGCAGCACTTCGCCGTGGCTGTACCCGGCCGCGCTCGGTTGCCTGGTCGCGTCCAAGGCGTACGGCGTGACCCGGGCGTCCGCCGTACCGCGGCTGCTCCCGAAGGAGATCACCCTCGTCACCGCGAACTCGCGGATCTCACTGGCCGGGGTCGCGGGTGCGACCATCGGCGCGGGCATCGCCGGTGCCTTCGCGGCGATCGGGCCGGAGTGGTCGCTGCGGTGGGCCGCGCTCGTCTACACCGTCGGTCTGGTGCTGGCGATCCGGCTGCCGAGCAGAGTCGACTCGCCGGCCGGCGAGGAGATCACCGGTACGGCGGGACGCGAAGCCCGGCGGCGGGCGATCACGGCGGCGGTCGCGCGCGGGATCCGGTGCAATCTCGGGCTGCGGTTCGTGTCCGGGTTCCTGACCATGTACCTGGCGTTCCTGTTGCGGGACAAGCCGCTCAGCGGGATCGACGGCGCGCTGGCGGCCGGAGCGGTGATCGCGGCGGCCGGGCTCGGCAACAGTCTCGGAACCCTGATCGGATCGTTGCTCAAGGCCCGAAAACCCGAGGCCGTCGTGCTGGTGGTGCTGCTGGCGGACGCGACCGTCGCGATCCTGGTCGCGGTGTTCTACGGGTTCCCGATCCTGATCGCGCTCGGCCTGGTCGCCGGGTTGTGCAGCTCGCTTGGGAAGCTGTCGCTGGACGCGATGATCCAGCGGGACGTCCCGGAGACCGTGCGGACGTCGGTGTTCGCCCGCTCGGAGACGGTGCTGCAGCTGTCCTGGGTGATCGGCGGCGGCTGCGGCATCGTGCTGCCGCTCATCCCCCGGCTCGGCTTCGGCTTCCTCGCCGGTGTGCTCCTGGTCGTCGTCTTCCTCGTCGTCCGGATGAAGCCGTCCTCGATCGCCGGCGTCGGCGGCGTCCGGCCCACCGGCACGGGGGGATCCGGGTCCGTTGGATCCGGTCTGGCCAAGGCCGGCCCGGGAGCATCGGGCACATCTGGTCCTGGTGCCGGAAGTGCAGATCGTCGGCCGGAGACCCGGGCGGGCGACGTGGAGTCCGAGCCGCCCACGAGTACGAGCCGGACGATCCTGACCACGAGCGTCGCCGAGCAGCGGGCCAACCGGGAGAACTCCCAGCGCCAGCACGACGAGCCGACCGTCGAGTGGGCCTCGGACGACCACCGCCCGCCCCGGCCCGCGAGCTCTCAGCAGCCACGGTCCGAGCAGGCGGTCGGGCGATGGTGGAGCGGGCAGCCGGACGAGGACGACGAGGACACCGTCGAGGACCACGCACCGTGGGCCGAGGATCCGACCGTCGAACGCGACCGCGGCGGCGTCTTCAATCCCCGCCGCCGAGGCGGCCACCCGCCCCAATAGTCCAGGACGCGCCCCCGGCACGACGAGCGCCGTACCGGGCGAGCGCCGTACGGGTCAGATGTCGAGCTTGTCGGCGACGCCGCGCAGCACGGTGGCGACCTGGCGGGCGGCCTTGTGGTCGGGGTGGCGGCCGCGGCGGTACCCCTCGCCGAGGTTGTCGAGAAGCTTGATCAGATCCTCGATGACGAGCTGCATCTCCTCCGGCTTCGGCCGCATCGCCTTCGCCACCGACGGCGGCGGGTCGATCAGCCGGACCTGGAGGGCCTGTTCGCCCCGGCGTCCCTCGACGACACCGAACTCGACCTTCTGGCCGGGCTTGAGGTTGGTCACACCCGCCGGCAGGGCGTCGTTGCGGACGTAGACGTCCCCGCCCTCCTCCTTGCTGAGGAAGCCGAACCCCTTCTCGGAGTCATACCACTTGACCTTGCCAACGGGCACGGGAACCCCTCTGTGTCAATCAGGAACAGCGATGTCAATCGTCGGAACAGCACGGGCGGCCCGACTGCTCGATCGGCTACCCAGCGTACGTGAACCGGCGCCGCGGCGCCTCAGGAAAACTATCTGACCGGGCAAGGACTGCGCAGCCCTACCGGTACTTCTCCGGGTCCTTCAACCGTTCGTTCATCGACCCGGAACGGAAGCCGCGCGGATCGACCTGTGCGGCCGGGAAGCCCTCGGCCAGGACCGCGTCGACGAGCGGCTGGTGGTCGACCTGACCCACGAGCCGGGCGTCGATCTCGATGCTCGCGGTGTCACCGACGTCGCGGACCCGGACGTTCTCGACGCCGTACGGCGTGAGCAGTGCGCGAACCGCCTGTTCGGCCCGGTCGACGCGGGCGAGCAGGTTCGGCGTGATCCGGATGCCGTAGGCGATCCGGCTGGACAGGCAGGCGGCCGCCGGCTTGTCCGAGGTCTCGAGGCCCCAGCTCCGGGAGGCTTCGCGGATCTGGGCCTTGGTCAGCCGGGCGTCCTTCAGCGGCGTGATCGCGCCGCGCTCGAACGCGGCCCGGATCCCCGGCCGGAAGCCGGCGACCGCGTCGTCGGCGTTCGTCCCGGTCGCGATCGCGGTGATCCCGAACTCGTCCGCGATCGGCTGCAGCGTCTCGACCAGCTCGGCCTTGCAGAAGTAGCACCGGTCGCCGGCGTTGGCCTGGTACCCCTCGCGGTCCATCTCGTGTGTGTGCGGAGTGACGTGCCGTACGCCGATGCCGTCGGCGAACCGCGCGGCCGGCTCCAGCTCGGCCACCGGGAGGCTCGGCGAGACGGCGGTCGCCGCGATCACGTTGGCCGGGCCGATCGCCCGCGCCGCGGCCGCCAGCAGGAACGCCGAGTCGGCGCCGCCGCTGAACGCGACGACCATGTTCTGGTAGCTCGACAGCCGCCGCACCAACGCTTCCAGCCGCTGCTCGAGCACGTAGGCGTCCAGCCAGGCCGGGAACTCGGTCAGGTCGTTCAGTACGACGTCGGCTCCGTACGCACGCAGTTCGTCGGCGGTGAACGGACCGGTGGCGACCGACACCGCGACCGCCCCGGCGGCCCGGGCGCCGTCGATGTCGGCGGTGTGGTCGCCGACGTAGATCGTGGCCTGGTGCTCGCGCAGGGCGATGCCCTTCTCGGCACCGTGCAGGTCACCGACCGGCTCGTCGACGTCCAGGCCGAGGTGCTCCAGGTGCAGCATCACCGAAGGGGTGTACTTCGCCGACACCACCATCGTCCGGCCGCGCAACGCCCGGACGGCGGCCAGCGACTCGGCCACACCGGGCAGCGGCTGGCTTCCGGTGATCGCGTGCGACGGGTAGTGCTCGCGGTAGCGGAAGACCATCGCGTCGACCTGCTCCGGCGGGAACCAGTTCGCCATCTCCCAGGTCAGCGGCGGCCCGAGCCGGCTGACGACCAGGTCGGTGTCGATCGGCACGCCGGTCTCGGCGGCGAGCAGGTCCCAGACGGCCTGGATCCCCGGCCGGGAGTCGATGAGCGTCATGTCCAGGTCGAAGCCGACCACGAGTTCCGGCACGTCGAAGGTGGCGGCAGCGGGCTGGATCTCGGCGGTTGACACGTCCCAACCCTACGTGCTCCCGCTCGGCGGTTCTGCTGGTATCCCGAAACCGCCCGGTTCACTTGACACTTTTGTGGTTTCTGTCCGACTACTTGACAATCAAACGCAATATGTAAAACTCTCGACCATGGACTCGTTCGCTGACCGGACCAAGCGCCGACTGCGCGACGAACTGCTGGACAACGCCTACGACGCGATCGTGGCGGGCGGGTACGACGGCCTGCGGATGAACGACGTGGCCCGCCGGACCGGCGTCTCCCGGCAGACCGTCTACAACGAGTTCGGCGACAAGTGGGGGGTGCTGCAGGCGGTCGCGAACCGCGAGACCGAACGGTTCCTGCTGGACGTGAACGCGGCGCTCGCCGAGCACGCCGACCCGATCGACGGCCTGCGGGCCGCGGTCGAGCGGGCGCTCGCACTGGCCGGGGACAACCCGCTGGTGAAGGCGGCGCTCGGCCAGCCGGGATCGGACCAGGCCAGCCAGCTGCTGACCACGCGGGGGCAGCAGGTGCTGGAGGTGGCCCACCTGCGGCTGGGTGAGCACGTCAGGGAGCACTGGCCGGAGGTTCCACCGGAGGACGCGACCAGTTGCGTCGACGTCGCCTTGCGCGTCGTCCTCAGCCACATCGTCACCCCGGGTCCTCCCCCGGCGACGGTGGCGGCGCAGCTGGCTCGCGTCCTCAACCCGTTTCTGTCCCAGTCCAGGAGGCAGCACCGATGAACCAACTGCACAGGCAAGGTTTCAGCTCGCTGCGGTCCGGCGGCCTCAACTGGGAGTCGTTGCCGCTGCGGTTGTTCGACAAGGGCAACCGGAAGTTCTGGAATCCGCGCGACATCGACTTCAGCCAGGACGCGAAGGACTGGCAGGAGCTCAGCGACAACGACAAGGACAACGCGTTGATGCTCTGCTCCCAGTTCATCGCCGGCGAGGAAGCCGTGACCGAGGACCTGCAGCCGTTCCTGCAGGCGATGGCGGCCGAGGGCCGGTTCGGCGACGAGATGTACCTGACCCAGTTCTGCTTCGAGGAGGCCAAGCACACCGCGGTCTTCCGCCTCTGGCTGGACGCGATCGGCGTCACCGAGGACCTGCACCGCTACGTCGAGGACAACCCGGGCTACCGCGCGATCTTCTACGAGGCCCTGCCGGTCGCGCTCAGGTCGCTCGCCGACGACCCGTCGCCGGCCAACCAGGTCCGCGCGAGTGTCACCTACAACCACGTGGTGGAAGGGACTCTGGCCCTGACCGGCTACCACGCCTGGAACCTGCTGTGCACGTCGCGCGGCGTCCTCCCCGGTATGCAGGAGCTCATCCGCCGCATCGGTGACGACGAACGCCGGCACATGGCCTGGGGCACCTTCACCTGCCGCCGCCACGTCGCCGCCGACGCGTCGAACTGGAAGGTCGTCACGGACACGATGGAGGAACTCCTCCCGCACGCGCTGACCCAGATCCAGTGGGCGATGGACAACTCCCCCGAACTTCCGCCGGAGATCAACCCGACCGTACTGATGACGTACGCCGGTGACCGGGCGACCCGGCGCCTCGGCGCGATCGAGTCGGCGGTCGGCGCGGACGTGGCCGGGATCGACCTCGACTACTCGCCGGAGAAGCTCGAGGACGACTTCGGCGACGAGGATTCAGCCGCGCTGGCGGCGGTTCGCTAGTACGACGACCAGTGCGGTCGTCGCCAGCACAGCCGGAAGCCAGGTGACCGTCGTCGTACCGAGGTGGTCGGCGACCTGGCCGCCGGT
Organism: Kribbella turkmenica; assembly: GCF_004348725.1. Taxonomy (GTDB): domain Bacteria; phylum Actinomycetota; class Actinomycetes; order Propionibacteriales; family Kribbellaceae; genus Kribbella; species Kribbella turkmenica. Next base: position 33,874 of record NZ_SMKR01000019.1, on the reverse strand, counting down.
GAAGGCGCCCAGTGCGATCGAGCCGTTGTACACGCCGACGAGCACAGCGGACGATGCTTCCGGCGCTGTGGGTGCCGCTGCGTGTCCCCAGGCCTGCGTGCTCACGCTCGTACCGCCGTAGGCGAGACCCCAGACCAGCAACAGGACGAGCGCTCCGGTCAGCGTCGTGCCCAGGAACGGCATCACCAGGCTCGCGGTCGCGATCCCGCCCGCGATCAAGGTCATGGCGCGGGCCGGACGCATCGACCCGGTGAGAAAGTTGCCGAGGACGCCGGCCACGCCGTACGCGAGGAGCAGACTGCCGATCAGCGCGGGGCTGATCCCGGCGAGCTTTTCCAGCAACGGACGGACGTAGGTGTACGCCGAGAAGTGGCCGGTGACAACCAAGGCGACCAGGACCAGGCCGACGCGGACCTGCTTGATGCGCAGGACGGCGAGAACGTCTCCGATCCGGACGGCCTGCGCCGCGGGGAGTGCCGGAAGCAGGAAGGCCAAGGCGACGGCCAGTGCCAGGGAGAGCACGCCGACGGCTGCGAAAGCCCAGCGCCAGCCGATCAGCTCGCCGGCGTAGGCACCGGCCGGAATCCCCAGCACAGAAGCGATTCCGATCCCGCTGAAGATGAGTGAGGTCGCCGGACCGACGGCGTGCGGCGGGACGATCCGCGGCGCCAGGCCGACGGTGAGCAGCCAGACGCCACCGAGTGAGATCCCCATCAGCATCCTGGCGACGGCCAGCACGCCGAAGCCGGGAGCGACGGCCGCGAGCAGCCCGGCCGCACCCAGGAGCGCCATCAGACCGACCAGGACCGTGCGGCGGTCGAGCTTGCCGAGTACGAGCGGGAGGACAGGAGCCGCGAGCGCCGAGACCACGCCGGTCACCGTCAGGGTAAGGCCTGCCGTTCCCTCGCTGACGTGCAACGCGGAACCGATCGGCGTCAGCAGGCCGACCGGCATCAGTTCGGCGGTCACCACGGTGAACACGGTCGCCGCCATCGCCACGGGGGCGGCCCAGCCCTGAGTCCTGGGCGCCACCTGGTCGGCGCAGATCGTCGTCATACGTCAAGGCTTCGGCAGCGTGGGGGTGCGGAACAACGGCGATGTGGTCATGCTTGTATTAGCTGAGCTAATCGATCGGGAGGTCGTTGGGTGGGTGTCGAGATCCGCGAACTGGAGTGCTTCCTCGTACTCGCCGACGAGTTGCACTTCGGCCGTACGGCGGAACGCCTCTACCTGTCGCAGAGTCGCGTCAGCCAGTTGCTGCAGTCGCTGGAACGGCGGATCGGCGGGCCGTTGTTCGACCGGACCAGCCGCCGGGTCGCGCTCACGCCGCTCGGCAAGGAGTTCCTGACGTCGCTGCGCCCGGCGTACGCCGCACTGGAACGTGTGGTGGAGAACGCGCGCGACTACGCGAACTGCGTGCGGGGCAAGCTCCGGATCGGCTTCCAGGGCTCGGCGAACGACGACGTTCTGAACGCGGTGGCGGTCTTCCAGTCGCACAACCCGAACTGCTTGATCGACGTCGCCGAGTTGCCGCTGAACGACCCGTTCGGCGCACTGCGGCGCGGTCACGTCGACGCTGCCGTCGTCCTGCTGCCGGTGGCCGAGGACGACCTCGTCCTGGGGCCGGTGTTCTCGCGTCAGCAGCAGACCTTGACGGTTTGCACCAGCCACCGGCTCGCCGGACGGGCCGCCATCGACGCCGAGGATCTCGCCGGCGAGGTCCTGATCGCGGTCGCCGGGCCCGCGCCCAGTTACTGGCGCCAGGCGCAGGCGCCCACGCAGACCCCGGCCGGGGCACTGATCCACCGCGGTCCCGAGGTCCACACCCTGCAGGAAGGCCTGTCCCTGATCGTCGCCGGGCGCGGCGGCATGCTGGTCTGCCGTCCCACCGCCGAGAACCACCGCCGCACCGACATCGTCACCATCCCCGTCACCGGCCTCCCCGACTCAGCCCTCGGCCTGGTCTGGCGCCGCGGCGAGGACACCCCGTCCCTGCAGGCCTTCGCCGCCCACCTGAGGTCACAGGCCGAGTAGGGGTTGATTCACCAGGATCGCGCCGATCGTCGCGGCCGCGTACTGCGTGATCGTCCACTCGGCGCAGTCGGGGGCCCAGATGCCGACCCGGTCGCCTTTCCCGATCCCGCGCGCCAGCAGGCCGCGCGCGACCACGTCGACGTCCGCGCCGAACTCGTCGTACGTCCAGCGCCGCCCGGTCTGGACCTCCACGAGCGCGTCCCGATCGCCGAACCGGCCGACCGTGCGGCTGAGATTGGCCCCGATGGTCTCGCCCAGCAACGGAACCTCGGACATCCCGGACGCGTAGCAAGGCAGGCTCATACCGGCCATCGTCACCTCGCCACCGCCCCACGGCAACCGCACGCGAGGCAGGAAACAGGCGGTGGACGGCAAGCAATGTCCTTACCAACTCTCCGTCATTTTCGTCGCTGAGCGTGGTGGGTCGGTTACAGTGAACGGGAGAGGTGTGAGGCGATGGCCCGTTCCCCCGAAGATCAGGCCCGCAGCGATCAGCCGCCGAGGCGTTCCGCGGAGGCCGCCCAGCGAACCGCTGCGGTGGTGGAGCGTGTCCGGGCCCTGGGCAACGTGCTCGCCGACGCGCTCGCGGTCGAGGTCTGCGGCACCGATCTGCAGACCCTCAAACGGGCCGGCCGGCGGGCGCCGCCGACGGTGTCACCGGCCGATCTCGAGCCGCATCCCGGCCCGGTCTGGGCGGCGTTCGTGCCGCACCCGCCGGGTCGCTTCCGCTGGTGGGGCGCCGAACGGCGGTACGCCCGCCGGCTGGCCGCGGCCGAGGACCGGTTCGCGGAGGCGATCGAGCGGCACCGGGCGTTCGAGGAGAACCGCCGCGAACGCGTCGCCCGGGCACTCCGCGACCAGGCCGAGCAGCAGCGCCGGCTCGACGAGGCGACCGCGCAACAGCACGCCCGGATCGACGCGTATCAAAGGGCCGTCGAGGGACGCGACCGGGCCGCGGTCAGCAAGTACTTCCAGAAGTCGCTCGACCGGGTGGCCGAGCCGCTCGACTTCCCGCGCCGGCGCCGGGTCGGGTACGTACCGGAGTCGACCCTGCTGGCCGTCGAATGGGAGCTGCCAGGTGTGGACGTCGTACCGCGGGAGGCGTCGTACGTCTACGACCGTTCGCAGGACGTGGTGACCGCGGTGCCGCGACCGTCGCAAGAGGTGCGGCTGATGTACCAGCAACTCGTGGCCCAGTTGGCGTTGCGGGCGTTGCACCTGGTGTTCGGCAGTGACCGGTACGGCGTGGTGGACACGGTGGTGTTCAACGGGATGGTCGAGGCGGTGGATCTCCCGACCGGGCGGACCGTACGGCCGTGCCTGATCACGTTGCGGGCGACCCGCGAGCAGTTCCAGACGCTCGTCCTCGACCAGCTCGACCCGGTCGCGTGTGTGCGGCACTACTTCTCCGCCGAGGTGTCCCGGCACCCGGACGAGTTGCAGCCGGTGGAGCCTGTGCTGGAGTTCGACCTCACGGATCCGCGGACGATCGAGCCGGTCGACGTACTCAGTGAGATCGACCGCCGGCCGAACCTGCTCGACCTGAGCCCGGAGTCCTTCGAGCACCTGGTGCAGAACCTGCTCACCCGGATGGGCCTGGAGACCCGGGTCTTCCGCCGCAGCCACGACGGCGGGATCGACTGCGTCGCGTACGACCCGCGGCCGATCACCGGCGGGAAGTTCGTCGTCCAGGCCAAGCTCTGGACCCGCACCGTCCCGCCGTCCGCCGTCCGCGACCTCTTCGGCACCGTCGTCGACGCCGGTGCCACCAAAGGCATCCTCATCACCACCAGCGGCTTCGGCCCGTCCAGCTACCAGTTCGCCACCGGCAAACCCCTCCAACTCATCGACGGCACCGTCCTCCTGTCCCTCTGCCACCACCACGACATCCCAGCCCGAATTCACCCTCGCCGTGCCAGCTAGCCGAGCGAGCCTCGCAGGTCTGGATCTCGGTGCCGGCGGGGTCTCGCCGGCAGGGGTGGACAGCCCGAGTTCGGTGGAGTGGTTCAGCAGCTCCTCTGCGGTGCGGCCTGCGGCGGCCAGCTGACGAACCGCCCGACGCCGGCTGATCGGTCCCGGTTGGCCGGAGGAAGTGTCAGACTCCAGGTATGGACACCGGGGTGAGCGTTGTCGGGTCGGGACAGGTGAGTGCGCCGCCGGACGTACTGCGGGTGTCGTTCAGCGTCGAGCATGTCGCGCCGGACGTGGCGGCCGCGGTCGCGCAGGTGGGCGAACGAACCGACGCCGTGGTCGCCGCGCTGCGCGGCCAGGGCATCGACGCCGGGGCGATCGCGACCAGCACCGTGAGCGTCTACCAGGAGTACCGCGAGCACGGGCGGTCGCCGGGCTACCGCGGCTCCCACCAGCTGACCGCGACCACGAAGGACCTGACCGGGTTCGGGCGCCTGCTGAACGCGGCAGTGGATGCCGGGGGTAACAGCCTCAACCTGCAGGCGCTCGAGTTCGACATCGCGGACAAGACCGAACTGCTCAGCCGGGCCCGCGAGCTCGCGTTCCGCCAGGCCCGCGCGAAGGCGGAGGAACTGGCCGGTCTGGCCGGCTACTCCCTCGGCTCGGTCACCTCGATCTCCGAGTCGCACGGCCACTTCCCGATCCGTGAGCAGGCGGTCCCGCTGGCGAAGGGGGCCTTCGACTCACAGCTCGAGATCACGCCTGGCGATCAGAATGTTCACGTTTCCCTCGAGGTCCATTTCTCCTGGGCGTGATTGCGGTCTAGTGAGGTACTCTCCCTTATCGTCCGGATTCTGGGGGGTTTCTGATGCCGCACCGACCTCTGACCGCTGCTGTCCTGTCCGTCGGCCTGGCCATCTGCCTGACCGCGTGCGGCGACTCGTCCGGCGGCGCCGCGCCGACGCCGTCGGCCACACCGACCCCAGCGCCGACCGCGAGCAGCAGTACGCCGTCCGTCGTCCCGACGACTCCGGCGGCACCGGCGCCGGTGCCGCGGACCGAAGCGACGCTGACGAAGGCGTTGCTGGCACTGGAGGACCTGCCGGCCGGGTTCGCGATCGATTCCGAGGCCCAAGGTGACGACGACGGGACGGCGTTGTCGTCGCCGGACGCCAAGTGCGCCAAGCTCGTCCGGTACTTCAACGCCGACTCGACTCCGGGGTCCAAGCTCGGTGTCAGCCGGGGCTTCTCCGGCGGCCAGGACGGGCCGTTCGTCGGCGAGACCCTCGAGGCGATGCCGTCGGCGCGGGCGACGACGGCGTACCTCGCCGCGGTCAAGGCGGCGGTGAAGGCCTGTCCCAAGGCGAAGCTGACGATCGAGGGCGCCGGGAGTTCGACGGTCGCGGTCACCGAGGTCCGCGCGCCGGAGGCGGGCACCACGCCGGTCGCGGTCCGGTTCTCCGCCGCGAGCGGGCCGCTGGCAGGACTCGAGGTGACGTTCGCCTTCGCCGCGCTGGGTGACGTGCTGCTGACGATGGACTTCGACACCTCGGACATCGAGGAGCCGGTCCTGGACGCCTACGCGAAGGCGAGCAAGGTGCTGGGCACCTCGACGACCGGCGCCTAAGGGTTGCACCGCCGGCGGCGCCGCACAGACTGGTCCGATCAACCGGGTCGCGGCGCGTCATGGGTGACTTCACCGACCTCTGGGCGACTACCCTCGCCGCATGCCTGGTAGTGACCGCGGTCTCGGTGCTCACCGTCGTCCTGATCGTCCTCACCGTGCGGGGATGACGTGACCACGGTCTACGCGGTGAGCGACGTCCACGGGCATCCGGAGAAGCTCCGGGCGTCCCTACAGCAGGCCGGGCTGGCCGATGCCGCCGGCAACTGGGCCGGCCAGGACACCCGGTTGTGGTTCCTCGGCGACTTCTTCGACCGCGGCCCGGACGGGATCGGTGCCCTGCGGATGGTCCGCGAGCTGATCGGCCAGGCACCGGACGGGGACATCCGGGTGCTGCTCGGCAACCACGAGATCCTCGCGCTCGGGATGCACAAGTTCGGCGACACCTTCGTCCCGCACGACGGCATCACCACCCGCAGCTTCGAGCGGTCCTGGGTGCTGAACGGCGGCCAGGACCGCGACCAGGAGTTGCTCACCGACGAGGAGGTCCGGTGGCTGCTCGACCAGCCGGTGCTCGGGCTGGACGCGGGACACCTGCTGATGCACTCCGACACCGCGGAGTACGTCGAGTGGGGGGACTCGATCGACCAGATCAACGCCGCGGCGCACGCCGAGCTGCACAGTGACGACATCGTGGTCTGGTGGGAGGTCTGGCGGCGGATGACGTCGCGGTACGCGTTCCGCGGCCCGAGCGGCCCCGAGATCGCCCGGATCATGCTGCGGCACCTCGGCGGTCACCGGATCGTGCACGGCCACAGCATCGTCGCCGACCAACTCGGCATCCTCCCGGAGAACCTGACCGGACCGCACCTGTACGCAGACGACCTCGCCCTCGGCATCGACGGCGGCGCCTTCGACGGCGGCCCCTGCCTGGTGGTGGAGCTCGTACCGCTCTGACGGGAATGCCGCCGTCCGCTCCCGGGTTGTTGAAAAGTCGACGGTGAACCACGCCCTTGGGAGACGTTGATGGCGGAGCAGAAGATTCCTGGCCCGGACCACCCGATCACGGTGGCGAAGAATCCCGACCGGGTGGTGGTGAGGGCCGGTGACCAGGTGATCGCGGACACCCGGGACGCACTGTCGCTGCAGGAGGCGAGCTACCCCGCGGTCCAGTACATCCCGCGCGCCGACGTCGACCTGACGCTGCTCGAGCGCACCGACCACCACACCTACTGCCCCTACAAGGGCGACGCGTCGTACTACAGCGTCCTGCCCGCCGGCCCGCCCGGAGTGAACGCGGTCTGGACGTACGAGCAGCCGTACGACGCGGTCGCCGACATCCGGGAGCACGTCGCCTTCTACCCGGACAAGGTGTCGATCGAGATCATCGCCGACTGAGCAGGAACTCCCGCAGGACCGGCGCGAGGATCCCCGGCGGGACGACGTGATCCTGGTCGGGCAGCTCCGCCAGGACCGCGGCCGGCAGCTCCTTCGCGATCCGGTGGGCCGAGTCGACCATGAACGGCGGCGAGGCGGTCCCGGCGACGACGAGGGTCTGCTGGGTGATCCGCGCGAGCAGGTCGACCGGGACCCGGCCACCCGGCGACGCGTGGTCCATCACGGCGAAGTCGTAGGCGAGGGTGTGCGCGAGCCGGACGACGGCGGGGTCGGCCGCCGTCTCCAGTGCTGCCTCCTTCGGCATCCCTGCGAGCATCAGGAACAACTCGACGGCCTCACGCCGCCGACCCGCACCGATCAGCCTGATCACCTCGGCGCCCTCGTCCTCGGTGTCGGCGTCGTCCGGTCCGTACGGCGGTTCGTGCAGCACGACCTGCGTGACCGGCAGACCCGTACCGGCGGCGGCCGCGGCCAGGGCCGCGCCGGACGAGTGGCCGTACACCGCCGCCGTACCGCCGACGGCCGTGAGCAGCGCGCCGATGTCGTCCACCTCGCGCTGGACGGAGTACGTCGTACTGTCGCCGCTGTCGCCACGGCCACGTCGGTCGTACGTGACCACGTCGAAGTCGGCGGCCAGTTCGTCGGCCAGCGGCCGCAGCGCACCGCGGTCGCAGAGCGCGCCCGCGACCAGGATGAGCCGTGGTCCGCTGCCGAGGCGTTCGTACGCGATCGTCGTACCGTCCTCCGAAGTCACCTTGTGCATGTGTGTTCCTTTCACGTCGTTGCTGACGATCGGAACGTCGGAGCCGGCCGGCGGTCCTCGACATAATCCATGGCGCCGCCTCCGCCAGGGGTGATTCACTGCCCGCGATGATCACCAGAGTCGACGACTACCTCCACGCGGTTCCGCTCTCCGGGGCGGTGGCCGAGCAGGTCGGTCCATTCACCCTGTTCCGTAGTACGACAGTCTGGCCGTACTACGCCCGTCCGGTGCCGGGCTCCGGGGCGACGATCGACCCGGTCGACATCGAGGCGGTCCGGGCACGCTGCCAGGAGCTGGAGATCCCACTGAGCTTCGAGTGGGTGGTCGAGACCTGCCCGTCGCTCGGTCCCGCGGCGGCCGCGGCTCGTCTGTCGGTGGTCGAGCATCCGCTGCTGGTCCTCGAGCGGGACGACTTCCGCCCGGCGTCGGCCGCGGCCCGGTGCGAGATCCTGCCGCCGGACGGCGCCGTACTGCGCCAGGCCCGGGCGGTCGCGTCGCTCGCGTTCGCCGACCTGGGGACGGCGGTCGGCGAGGCGGGCCCGGAGGACCGCGACGCTAAGGCGGCCGAGATCTCCGACGACCTGGTCGACGGGCTCGTGGATCGTGCCCGCCGCGGCGTCACCGTGTCAGCCGGCGCGTTCACCGACCACGCCATGGTCGCCAGCGGTGCGCACCAGCCCGTCGGCGCGACCACCGAGATCGTCGGCGTCGGCACTCTGCCGTCGATGCGCCGTCGCGGCCTGGCCGCCGCGGTCACCAGCGTCCTGGCCGAGCACGCCTTCGCCAACGGGGTCGACCTCATCCTCCTCTCCGCCGAGTCCAAACCCGTCGCCGCCGTCTACGAGCGTCTCGGCTTCCGCCGCATCGCCACTGCCGGCGCCGCGGAGTAGGTACCGTTGGAGGGATGAGCACAACCGAGTCGAGTCGCCCGCGGACCCTCGCTGAGGCGCTGCGTACGTGGGACGACGCCGCGCTCGGTCGGCTGCTCCAGCGGCGGCCGGATCTGGCGGTGCCGATTCCGGCGGACACCAGCCAGTTGGCGGCCCGGGCGACGACCAACGCTTCGGCCGCGCGGGCGATCAACCGGTTGGACGAGTTCGGTGTCGACCTGCTGGAGTCGCTGTCGGCACTGCCGGAGCCGGTCGAGCTGTCGGCGCTGGCGGCCGGCGTCGACCAGTCGGTCGAGGTGGTCCGGCCGCGTGTTGCCGAGCTGCTCGAACTGGCTCTCGTCTGGGGCACCGAGGACGATCTCCGGCCGATCCGCGCGGTCCACGAGCTGCTCGGCCCGACACCCGCCGGGCTCGGTCCGGTCACCACCAGGCACTTCGGCGACCTGGACAAGCTGATCGAGGAGGCCGGTCCGGACGCGCGTGCGGTGCTCGACAAGCTGACCTGGGGTCCGCCGACCGGTTCGGTCGAGAAGGCGGAGCGACCGGTGACGATAGCGACCGCGCGGACGCCGGTCGAGCGGCTGCTCGCTCGCGGCCTCGTCGTACCGAAGGACGCGAACACCGTCGTGCTGCCGCGGCAGATCGGGCTGCACCTGCGGGGTGGCCGGGTGCTCGCGTCGACCCGGCCGGTTCCGCCGCCGTTGGACGGCAAGAAGGTATCGGCGGCGATCGCCGACCGGGCAGCGGCCGGCGCGGCGCTCGACCTCGTCCGTCAGGTCGACCGTGCGCTGGAGCAACTGGGCACCGAGCCGCCTCCGGTACTGCGTACTGGCGGCATCGGTGTGCGCGACCTGCGCAGCCTGGCCGGGAAGATCGGTGTGGAAGAGCCGACGGCCGCCGCGGTCCTGGAGATCGCGTACGCCGCCGGACTCGTCGCGGCCGTCGAGGTCGGCACGAGCGAGTTCTGGTTGCCCACGAGCTCGTACGACGACTGGCTCGAGCAGGATCTCGCACACCGATGGGCGCAGCTCGTGATGGCCTGGTTCACCGGTCTGCGGGCGATCGGCCTGATCGGCCGGCGCGACAGCGGTGGCGCGACGGCTACAGCCCGCGAGCGACTCGTCAACGCGCTCGCCCCGGACCTGGAGCGGCTGCTGGCCCCAGAGGTCCGAGTGCTGACGCTGCAAGCCCTGGCCGAGGCAGGAGCCGGGACGGCAGCCGCCACGGAGTCCGTGGTCACCTGGGTCGCCTGGCACCGGCCGCGACGCGGTGGGCAGTTCCGCGACGAGCTGGTCGAGTGGACGATCACCGAGGCAGCCCTACTCGGTCTGACCGGGCTGGGCGCGCTGGCAGCGCACGCTCGACCGCTCATGGAGACGGAGCCGACAGCCGATGACCTGGCCGCGGCGATCAGCGCCCTGGTCCCCGAGCCGGTGTCCGAAGTGCTTCTCCAGGCTGACCTCACCGCGATCGCGCCGGGCCCGCTGGTCCGTGCGGTCCAGGACGAACTGACCGCCATGGCCGATGTGGAGTCCCACGGCGGCGCCGGCGTCTACAGGTTCAGCGAGAGCTCGGTACGGCGAGCCTTCGACCTCGGCCGGACCGCGGACCAGTTGCACAAGTGGCTGGCCGAGCACTCGCGGACACCGGTTCCCCAGCCGCTGATGTACCTGATCGACGACGTTGCCCGGCGGCACGGTGTACTGCGGCTCGGTACGGCGTCGACGTACCTGCGCTGTGACGACGAGGACGTGCTCACCCACCTGCTCAGCTCGAATCTGCCGGGCATCCGGTTCCGGCGGCTCGCTCCGACGGTCGTGGTCTCGCCGTCGCCGCCGGACACGGTGCTGAGCCGGCTGCGCGAGGCCGGTCTGGCCCCGCTCGCGGAGACGTTCGACGGCGTCGTGCACGTGACGACCGCGGCGACGCGCCGAGGTGAGACGCCACGACGCCGTACCAGCCGTGACTTCGTGGACAGCCCGCTCGACCTCACCGACGAGCAGGTGAAGGCCGTGATCGAGAAGGTCCGGGCGGGCGACCGGATCGCGGCCGAGCGACCGGCCGACGAGAATCTGGTCGAGCCCACCGCTCCGGCCGAGATCATGAGCGTGCTGGCGAACGCCGCCGAGGCGCACACCCGCGCCTGGATCTCGTACGTCGACCACAACGGCACCGCCTCCGAACGCATCGTCGAGCCGGTCCGGGTGGCCGACGGCTGGCTGACGGCCTACGACGATGGCGCCGACCAGCCCCGGACCTACGCCCTGCACCGCATCTCCACCGCCCGGCCCGTCAGTTGACCGCTGAGGCACAATGGAAGGTCGGACATCGGTGAATGGGAGACGCAGTGACAGACGGTCCATTGATCGTGCAGTCGGACAAGACGCTTCTGCTGGAGACCGCACATCCGGACGCCAACGACTGCCGCAAGGCGATCGCACCGTTCGCTGAGCTGGAGCGTGCTCCTGAGCACGTGCACACGTACCGGCTGACGCCGCTGGGCCTGTGGAACGCCCGGGCCGCCGGACACGACGCCGAGCAGGTCATCGACGTACTGCTGCGCTACAGCCGGTATCCGGTCCCCCACTCGCTCCTGGTCGACATCGCCGAGACCCTGGACCGCTACGGCCGCCTCCGCCTGGAGAAGCACCCGCAGCACGGTCTCGTGCTCGTCACCACCGACCGGCCGGTGCTCGAGGAGGTGCTGCGCAGCGCCAAGGTCAAGCCGATGCTCGGTGCCCGCATCGACGACGACACCGTCCTCGTGCACCCGTCGGAGCGCGGTCACCTCAAGCAGACCTTGCTGAAGCTCGGCTGGCCCGCCGAGGACCTGGCCGGGTACGTCGACGGCGAGACGCACAAGATCGACCTGGTCCGCGAAGGCTGGGACATGCGCCCCTACCAGCAGCAGGCGGTGGACTCGTTCTGGCACGGCGGCTCCGGTGTGGTCGTGCTGCCGTGTGGCGCCGGAAAGACGATCGTCGGCGCGGCCGCGATGGCGCAGGCGTCCGCGACCACACTGATCCTGGTCACGAACACGGTGTCCGCGCGGCAGTGGAAGGACGAGCTGGTCCGCCGGACCAGCCTGACCGAGGACGAGATCGGCGAGTACTCCGGTGCCCGCAAGGAGATCCGCCCGGTGACGATCGCGACGTACCAGGTGATGACCACGCGCCGCAAGGGCGTCTACTCGCACCTGGAACTGTTCGATGCCCGCGACTGGGGCCTGATCGTGTACGACGAGGTGCACCTGCTGCCGGCGCCGATCTTCCGGATGACCGCCGACCTGCAGACCCGGCGGCGGATCGGCCTGACCGCGACCCTGGTCCGCGAGGACGGCCGCGAGGGCGACGTGTTCTCGCTGATCGGGCCGAAGCGGTACGACGCGCCCTGGAAGGACATCGAGGCGCAAGGCTGGATCGCGCCGGCCGACTGTGTCGAGGTCCGGGTGGACCTGGAGCAGACCGAGCGGTTCGTGTACGCGACCGCGGAACCCGAGGACCGGTACCGGCTGGCCGCGTCCACCCCGGCGAAGTCCCGGCTGGTACGGCGGATCGCCGAGCACCACGCGGGTGAGCCGCTGCTGGTGATCGGTCAGTACATCGACCAGCTGGACGAGCTCGGCGAACGGCTGGAGTGCCCGGTGATCAAGGGTGAGACGACGGTCCGCGAACGTCAGCGGCTGTTCGACGCGTTCCGCGCCGGCGAGGTCACCCGCCTGGTGGTCAGCAAGGTCGCCAACTTCTCCATCGACCTGCCCGAGGCGTCGGTCGCCATCCAGGTCTCCGGCACCTTCGGCTCCCGGCAGGAGGAAGCCCAGCGTCTCGGCCGCGTCCTGCGCCCGAAGGGCGACGGCCGGACGGCGAGGTTCTACTCGATCGTCGCGCGGGACACCGTCGACGCCGAGTTCGCCGCCCACCGCCAGCGCTTCCTGGCCGAGCAGGGCTATGCGTACACGATCGTGGACGCGGAGAACCTGTTTGCCTAGACAGACCTGCAGATCGACAGGAGGTATCGGGGTCGGCGCGTCATCGCCACGCTCGACTATCGAGGCTCCGTTGTTCCTGATGAGGACACGTCCTGTCGATCTGCACTTCGTCACCCCGCGAGTCGCTGAGCCAGAGTCGCACGGACCATGGCGACGACCCAGGCCGGATCGCCGATCACCTGCTCGTACGTGAGCCGGAGCACCAGCCACCCTGCTGCCACCAGTTCGTCATATCGGTGACAGTCGGCGGCGAAGTCCCGCCGGGATCCGTGGAACTCGAATCCGTCGGCCTCCAGCGCCAGCCTGGCGCGCCGATGGCCCAGATCCACCCGGGCGCGGAACCAGCCGTTGGTCACCAGGACCTGTGGCTCGAAGCCATCGATGCCCTCGCTGATGAGGAGAGCCCGGAGCATGGACTCGAGGAAGCTGCCGGAGTGGCGGGTCGCGGCCGCCGCCACTGCGCGAGCGTTCGGGCAGCCGGGACCGCGCATCGCGGCAGTGGCGGCAAGGAGCTCCTCGTGGCTGAAGCGTCCGGTGGCGAGGGCTGCGTCCGCGACGGCCAGGGCCTCGGCGAACGGGAGGATGCGGGAACAGTCGACGACGGTCCGCAGCGGGGATGTGATCCGGTTCCGTCGTTCCCCGGAACCGGTGGCGGCCCAGTGCAGCACGGCGGGTGGCCCCGGACGTGGGCGGCGCTTGGGCGGGACCGTGACATGCGGCTTCTCCGCTGCCACCAGGAGCGGAAGATCCAACGCCGCCGCAGCACTCAGATGCGAGAGGACACCGTCGTAGGCCAGGGTCGCCACCGCGTCGGCCGGGAGTCCTGGCACCGCGTAGATGCCTCGCCCGATCCGCTGCACCTCTCCCCGTGCGAGCGCAGCCGCGACGGCATGGCGGGAAGCCGCCGCGACAAGCTCGGCGTAGCAGGCCCACCCACCCATGCGCACGAGGACCTCACCGACCGATTCCATCCAAGGATGGTGCCCGACGCGGTCGATTCGCGGCCTGCCTTATCCACAGGGTGCAGATCGACAGGAGGTGTCCCGGTCCTTCCAGGCGCCCCACGCTCAGGCGCTGTCCGTCACCGTCTCAGTGGAGGTATACGTCCTGTCGATGTGCAGGCGGCGTCATTCGCCCAACCGGGTGTGGATGCCGTGGAAGTGCTTCTTCATGGAACGGGCGAAGGAGTCAGGGTCACCGGATTCCAGTGCCACCAGAAGATCACGGTGCCAGGCGGCGGCGTCGGCGGGTGAATACCGCGCACCCGGCAAGCGTGCGTCGACCTGGGAGAAGGTCCGCCAGAAAACGCTGAGCAGGTCGATCACCAGTGCGTTGCCGAGCGGCTCGTAGAGGGCCTGGTGGAAGGCCCAGTCCTCGACGGGGAAGTACTCGCCGGCGTCGGCCTTGGCCTCCATCCGCTCGACGATCGGCTCGAGCGTGTCGTACCCGTGCGAGCTGAAGAACGCGACCACGTCCGCCGCGAGACCGACCTCGATCGCCTGCCGGACCTCCAGGACGTTCTGCACGTCCCGGAGGTCGCCGGCCATCGACTGAGACATCCGGAACGCGAGCCCGTCCTCGAGCGACTGCAGCGAGACCTCGCCGACGTAGGTACCGTAGCCGTGCCGGATCTCGATGATGCCGACGGCCTGCAGCGCTTTCATCGCCTCGCGCAGCGGGTGCCGCCCGACCCCGAGCTGCGCCATCAGCTCCTGCTCGTTGGGCAGCGGGTCACCCGCCTTCAGCCCGCGCTCCAGGATGTACGACTTCATCTGGTCGCGGATGAAGGACTGATTCCCCGCCGCACCTCGTGCCCGGCTGAGCCCACCCGTTGTCACCGCCGGCCTCCTCGTCTAGGACCGTTCAGTGTAATCCGGCTCGGTCCAGTAGCGGGCGGATCGCCTCGATCTCGGCGTCGTCGAGCGGGATCGACGGGTACGCCGTCACCGGACAGGCGATCACCCCGAGCAGGTACAGCCCGGCCTTGAACGCACCCAATGCGGCCGAACTCGCCCCCATCCGGCTCCGGTCCGGCACGTCGATGATCTCGAACAGCCTGATCAACCGGTCCTGCTCCGCCCGGGCGGCAGCCGCATCACCGGACGCCGCCGCGCCGTACAACCGCACGTACCCGGCCGGATCCACGTTCCCCAACCCGGGTACGACGCCGTCGACTCCGAAGGCCAGTGAGGAGTCGACGGTCACCTCCGACCCGGTCATGATCGCGAACCCGGACAGTCCGGCGTCGCGCCGATCCAGCACGAGCCGGCGCAGGCTCGTCTCCTGTCCGCTGGAGTCCTTCACCCCCGCGATGACCCCACGCTCGCCCAGCGAGATCATCAGCCAGGCCGGCAGTTTCACTCCCGCCCGCGACGGGATGTCGTACGCGTACAGCGGCGTGTCCTCGGCCAGCGAGGCGAGCCGCACGAAGTGCCGCTCGATCTCGGCCGGATGGGTGGCGGCGTAGAACGGCGCGGTCGCGACCAGACCGTCCACCCCGGCCTTCAGCGCGGCCGACAGGTGCGCACCGGCCCGGGCGGTCGACGTGTCGATGACACCGGCCAGCACCGGCACCTGGCCTGACACCTCCGCCATGGTGGTCTCCAGCACGACCTGCCGCTGTTCGTCGGTCAGGAAGGTGCCTTCACCGGAGGTGCCGAGCACGAACACGCCGCCCACCCCACCGGTCAGCTGATACTCGATCAGCCGGGCGAGCGAGGCGGTATCGACGTCGTACTCGGGGGTGAGCGGGGTGACGAGCGGCGGTACGACGCCGGTCAACTGGGCGGAGTCGGTCAAGGGGTCTCCCAACCTCAAAGGGCGAATGTGGCGAAGCGAAGAGTCGCGAACGAGGACGTCTCGCCGGCCTCGTAGAAGATCCCGACGCGGCCGTCGGGAAGCAGAACCAGATCGGAATAGCCGGCCATGCTCTCGTGCACGACGAGCGCGGGTCGCCAGGACTGTCCCGAGTCCTCGCTGACGAACACGGTCAGCTCCCGGCGACTCGTCGGATCGATCGGGGTCGACAACAGCAACCGGCCGTCAGGCAGGGCGAGCACACTCCCCTGGATCCCCGGTGCGGAGACCTCCGGGATCCCGGCGTACGGCGCGTCGAGCGTCGTACCGCCGTCCGAGGACCAGGCGTGCACGCGGGCCGGCCCGGTGCCCTGGTGGTTGCGGGCGTTGAAGTACAGCCGCCCGTCCGGCAACTCGGCGACGGTCGTCTCGTTGGCGTTGATCTCGGCGCCGTCGTTGCGATCGACGAAGCCGACCGACCACGTGTGCCCGCCGTCGTCGCTGTAGATGCAGTGGCCGCCGTTCAGCCGGATCAGGTCGTCGACCGGCTCCGATGGCACGAACGAGTGGTTGGCGGGTACGACGAGCCGCCCCGTCGTCAGCGCGATCCCGTGGCACGGCCCGGTCGCGTACCACCCCCAGTCGGACGGCTTCACCTGCGCGGTGATCTCGACCGTGTCGCTCCAGGTCGCGCCGTCGTCGGCCGAGCGCTGGACGAAGATCCGCCGGCCGTCGACCGGATCGGTGCCGCGGGCCAGCGACATCTCGACCGCGTGCGCGCCGTTCTCGACCGTGACCAGCACGATGTCGCCACTGGCCGGGTCGATCACCGGCACCGGGTTCCCGCAGGTCTTGCCGGGCACCGCGGAGACCACCTGCAACGGCAGCCAGGTTCGCCCGCCGTCGAGCGATCGGCGCAGTACGACCTCGATCTCGCCGGCGTCCCCGGACCCGTGCAGGCGGCCCTCGCAGAAGGCGAGCACCACTTCGTCCCGCGCCAGGACGGACGGGATCCGGAAGGTGTGGTACCCGCTCCGGTCGGGGTCGAAGACGACGTCGGCGGTGATTTCCGCGGCACCGACTCTTGAAGACATAGGACGTACTATGTCATGGTGTGGCCCTCCGATGGAAGTGAGGCCACATGCCAGTCAGCAGAAGAACATTCCTCGGCGGCGGTCTGGCCGCCGCCGCTGTCGCGGTCACCGGTACGCCACTGCTGGCGGGGTGTGCTTCGGACAAGAAGAACTCGGCCGCCGCGAACCTGGCCGTGAAACTGCCGACGTACACCAAGTACGGGGACATCAAGCCGGACCTGCCCGGGACCGACGTCGTCCTGGACGGCTTCCTGAAGTACCCGGCGAACCCGGCCCGGGCGATCACCGAGGTGCCTGGCGACGGCAAGCCGATCTCGTTCATGACCAACATCCCCGGTGCGATCCCGCCGGCGATGGACAAGAACCAGTTCTGGCAGGCCGTGAACGAGCGGCTCGGATCCGAGCTGCAGATCAGCATGGCGTCGAACGACGAGTACAAGGACAAGCTCGCCACCCGGATCGCCGGCGGCGACCTGCCCGACATCCTCAACATCCCGCCCGACACCGTGCAGATCCCGGGCCTGGTGAAGGCCAAGTGCATGGACCTGACCGAGCACCTGTCCGGTGACGCCGCCAAGAAGTACCCGTTCCTGGCGAACATCCCGACCGAGTACTGGAAGGGCTGCGTGTTCAACGGCGCCATCTACGGCGTACCGGTGCCGCGCGGGATGTCCCGGACGTCGCTGCCGCTGTACCGTGCGGACCTGCTGGCCGCGAAGGGCATCAAGGACCCGGCGCCGAAGAGCTTCCAGGAGTTCTTCGACCTGGCCAAGGAGATGACCGCCGCCAAGCAGAACAGGTGGGCCTGGACCCGGGTGCCGATGTCGACGATCCGCCAGATGCTGGAGATCCCGAACGTCTGGAAGGAGGAGGGCGGCAAGTTCACCTCGATGTACGAGCACGAGGCGCAGCTCGAGGCCCTCGAGGCGGGCCGCAAGATGGTCGCCGCCGGCGTGATCAACCCGGACGCGTTCAACGACAAGGCCAGCGCCCGCAAGCAGTGGTTCAACGGCGGGATCGCGTCGTTCGACTACGACAGCTTCATCGCCTGGAACCAGTACTACTCCGACAACACCGCCGGGGAAGCGTTCTCGGTGAACATGCTCGACGTCCCCGGCTTTACCGGCGGCCAGGGCAAACCGTGGATGGGTTCTGCACTGAACAACGTCACCGCGTTCAACAAGGACAGCAAGCACTCCGTGGAGACGCTGCTCAAGGTGGCCAACTGGATGGCCGCGCCGTTCGGCACCGAGGAGTATCTGTTCCGCAAGTACGGCGTCGCGGGCCGCCACTACACGTTGCAGGGCACGGACCCGGTGCCGAGCAAGACCGGTGGGCTGGAGACCGGCATCGGCCTGCAGTACATCTGCGACCCGGCAACGGCGCTGTACTGGGCCGGCAAGCCCGACGTACCGCAGAAGCAGCACGCCATTCAGCAGAAGGTGGCCAAGCGGCTCGTGTACGACGCGTCGTACGGCCTCTACTCCGATACGCAGTCGAAGAAGCAGACCCAGCTGGCCAAGACGATGCTCGACCTGGAGAACCAGATCGTGCAGGGCAAGAAGCCGGTGTCGGACTGGACGGCGGCGGTGCAGACCTGGAAGTCCTCGGGTGGCGACGCGATGCGGTCCGAGCTCGAGAAGGCCTTCTCCGACGCGGCAGGGAAGTAGGTACATGCTCCAGCGTTCCAAGACGCGACCGCAGCAGCAGCTGAGCCTGGGGCAGCGACTGCTCCGGGACAAGGCGCTGCTGCTGTTCGCGCTGCCCGGGACCGCGCTGATCATCGCGTTCCACTACGTGCCGTTGCTGGGGAACGTGATCGCGTTCAAGGACTACCAGCCGTTCCTCGGCATCAGCGGCAGCGACTGGTCCGGCTGGGCGAACTTCGCGGTGATCTTCAACGGCGACCCGGCGTTCCTGCGGGCGCTGAAGAACACCCTGATCCTGACCAGCCTGCAGTCGGTCTTCGTGTTCCCGGCACCGATCCTGCTCGCCCTGCTGCTGAACTCGCTGTTCTCCGAGCGGATCAAACGGATCGCGCAGAGCATCCTCTACCTGCCGCACTTCATGTCGTGGGTGATCGTGGTCGCGCTGTTCCAGCAGATGCTGGGCGGCAGCGGGCTGCTGAACAACTACCTGCGCTCGCACGACCTGGCCACGATCGACATCATCGGCAACTCCGAGCTGTTCCACGTCCTGCTGACGTCGCAGATCATCTGGAAGGACACCGGCTGGGCGACGATCCTGTTCCTGGCCGCGCTGTCGCAGATCGACTCGCAGCTCTACGAGGCGTCCAGCGTGGACGGCGCGAGCCGGACGCGGCAGCTGTGGCACGTCACCCTGCCGGGGTTGCGCGGCATCATCATCCTGCTGTTCATCCTGCGGCTGGGCGACTCGCTGACCGTCGGCTTCGAGCAGATCATCCTGCAGCAACAGGCGGTTGGCCGGGACGTCAGCGAAGTGCTGGACACGTATGTCTACAACAACGGCGTGATCGGCGGCGCCTGGGGCGTGGCGGCCGCTGTCGGCCTGGTGAAGGGCCTCGTCGGCGTCGCCCTGGTGCTGGCCGCGAACAAGGTGGCGCACATCTTCGGCGAGCAGGGGGTGTACCAGCGATGACCCGGAAGATCGTGAACGGCGTGCCGATGCCGTCCTGGCCGATGCGGATGTTCAAAGGCCTGGTCCTGCTGGTGTTCTGCGTGGCCGTGATCATCCCGTTCGTCGGGGTGATCTCGACCAGCGTGGCACCGAACAAGCAGATCAACGAGGCCGGCGGGCTGGTGCTCTTCCCCGAGTCGATCAGTCTCGCGGCGTACGAGTCGTTGTTCGCCGGCGGCGTGGTCACCCAGGCGCTGTTCGTCAGCGTGTTCGTCACGGTCGTCGGTACGGCGCTCAGTCTGACGGCCTCGTGCCTGCTCGCCTACGCGTTGTCGAGGCCGTCGTTCGCGGCCGGACGGCCGATCCTGCTGGTGCTCCTGTTCAGCATGCTCTTCTCCCCCGGCATCATCCCGACGTACCTGGTGGTCAAGGGCGTCGGCCTGCTGGACAGCATCTGGGCGCTGATCGTGCCGACGATGGTCAGTGCGTTCAACGTGATCGTGCTGCGGGCGTTCTTCATGAACCTGCCGAACGAGCTCACCGAGAGCGCCCGGATCGACGGTGCGGGCGAACTGAAGATCTTCGGCTACGTCGTACTGCCGCTGTCCAAGGCGGTGCTCTCGGTGATCGGGCTGTTCTATGCGGTGGCGTACTGGAACGCGTTCTTCAGCGCACTGCTGTACCTGAACGACAGCAAGCTGTGGCCGCTCCAACTCGTCCTGCGCACGTACGTCATCAACGACACCCAGCTGGGCAGCGCCGAGCTCGGGACCGAGCTGCTCCCGCCGCAGTCGTCCATCCAGATGGCGATTTTGGTCGTCTCGATCGTGCCGATCCTGATCATCTACCCGTTCCTGCAGCGGCACTTCGCCAAGGGCGTGCTCACCGGCGCCGTCAAGGGATGATCGCAACGGCGTGACGGGCAGGTCACGAACGGTCGCGCCGAGCGTCCCCAGGGGTTGCCCAGGGCAACGCCAGGGTTGCGCCTGGGCAAATCCCGACCGAACGCCAGGTACCGTCGAAAGCTATGGGGACGCAGGCGCTCGAGCGGGTGGGGATCCGTGGGGAAGGCGAGGGGCGACGGGACGGGAGGCCCGCGCCGGTCGTCTGGCGGGTGGTCCGGGAAGCGGTCCTGCTGGCGACCTTGTTCCTGGTCTACAGCGCCGGCCGCCAGTTCGCCGCGAAGCACACCGGCTCCGCGTTCGACCACGCTCACGAGATCCTCGCCTTCCAGAACCGGCTGCACCTGCCCGACGAGGCCTCGATTCAGCAGGCCGCGCTGAAGGTGCCGCAACTGGTCGAGGGTGCGAATCTCTACTACGCGGGCGTGCACGCGCCGCTGACCGCGGCGGTCCTGCTCTGGTTGAGCATCTGGCGGCCGCGGGCCTACCCACACGTCCGCTGGACGATCGTGGCGGTGACCGGGCTGGCGATGATCGGGCACATCGTGTTCCCGCTCGCGCCGCCGCGGATGATGCCCGGCTTCGTCGACACCGGCCTGCACTTCGGTCAGTCGGTGTACGGCCCGGAGCGGTTCGGCGGGGTGGCGAACCAGTTCGCCGCGATGCCCAGCCTGCACGTCGGCTGGGCCGCCTTGATCGCGCTGTCGATGATCCTGATCACCCGGTCGAGGTGGCGGTGGCTGTGGCTGCTGCACCCGACCATCACCTTCGCGGTGGTCCTGATGACGGCGAACCACTACTGGCTGGACGGCGTCGTCGCGCTGGTTCTGGTCGCGGTCAGCCTGCCGCTGCTGCTCCGCCCCGGCCTGCACGAGGACCTCCGAGCGCGTAATTCGGTTTCCCCCCGCCGGGTGCTCAAGTAACGTGGCTGGGCTTCCCACACCCCTTGCCGGAGGTTCGCTGTGCCCCCTGATACGACCGACATCCTCCAGGCCGAGAAGGACTACCTGAAGACCTCGCGGGCGGCGCTCGCGGTGATGCGGGAGAAGACCGGCGCACTCGAGATCCACAGCGCGGACCGGGTGAACCAGGAGTTCCTGAAGGCCGCGATCTGGCGCCGGATGAAGGAGCTCGAGGACGACCCCGAGGTGCCGCTGTTCTTCGGCCGGCTGGACTACGTCTCGCCGGTCCCCGAGACGTTCCACATCGGCCGCCGGCACGTGAACGACGAGCTGGGCGAGCCGCTGGTGGTGGACTGGCGGGCGGACATCTCGGTGCCGTTCTACCGCGCCAGCCGGACCGAGCCGATGGGTGTCGGCGTCCGGCGGCGGTTCGGTTACACCCACGGCGAGATGACCGCCTTCGAGGACGAGGACCTGACGTCCCCGGCTTCGCCGGGCGACCGGCACGGCGACACCCTCACCAGCTCGATTCTCGAGGGCGAGATCGAGCGCCCGCGCTCCGGCCCGATGCGCGACATCGTGGCGACCATCCAGCCCGAGCAGGACGTGATCGTCCGCGCCGGCGTGGAGGACACCATCTGCGTCCAGGGAGCGCCCGGGACCGGGAAGACCGCGGTCGGGCTGCACCGGGCGGCGTACCTGCTCTACGCCTACCGGGACCAGCTCAGCCGGGCCGGGGTGCTGGTCGTCGGGCCGAACGCGAGCTTCCTGCGCTACATCGGTGACGTTCTGCCGGCGCTCGGTGAGATCGAGGCGAAGCAGACGACGGTCGAGGACCTGGTCGCGCGGGTGCGCATCGCCGGGCCGGGTGCCGCGGAGGTCGACGTACTGAAGGGTGACGCCCGGATGGCCGAGGTGCTGCACCGGGCCGTGTGGTCCCAGGTGCGGCTGCCGAAGGAGGCCCTCGTCGTCCCGCGCGGATCGCACCGCTGGCGCGTCCCGGCGTACCAGGCGGAGGAGCTGGTCAACGAGCTTCGCACGCGTGGCGTCCGGTACGGCGCCGGCCGGTCGATGCTGCCGCAGCGGCTGGCGCACGCCGTCCTGCTCCGGATGGAAGCGGCCGGCGACTCACCCGACGACCGGGTGCAGGACGCGGTCGCGCGGAGCCGTCCGGTCAAGCAGTACGCCGAAGCACTCTGGCCCGCGGTGGACCCGGCGAAGCTGGTGTTCCGGCTGTTCACCGACCCGGAGCTGCTGGCCGAGCACGCCGACGGCATCCTCACACCCGAGGAGCAGGCGCTGCTGCTCTGGGACAAGGCACCCCGGTCGGCCGGCGCCGCGAAGTGGTCCGCGGCTGATGCCACCCTGATCGACGAGGTCGCCGACCTGGTGGACCGTACGCCGTCCCTCGGACACGTCGTCCTGGACGAGGCGCAGGACCTGTCGGCGATGCAACTGCGGGCCGTCGGGCGCCGGTGCTCGACCGGCTCGATGACAATCCTCGGCGACATCGCACAAGGCACCACACCCTGGGCGACGCCGTCGTGGGACGAGGCGCTCGAGCACCTGGGCAAGACCGGCGCCCACACCGAGGAGTTGACCGCAGGCTTCCGCGTTCCCGGTCAGGTGATCGAGTACGCCGCCCGCCTGCTCCCCTCGATCGCACCGCACCTCACACCCCCGACAGCAGTACGGCGTGCGCGCGGTGAGCTCACGATCACCCGCGTACCGGACAGCCTGACCGCCGCCGTGTCCACGGTCGAGGAGGTGTCCGCGCGACTCGGCTCGATCGGCCTGATCGCTCCGGACGCGCTGGTGGCCGCGACCCGGAAGGCCCTGCAGGACAAGGGCATCGCGTTCTCGGTGCTGGGTGACGAGGACGACGTGGACGCCCACCTGGACGTCGTACCGGCGTCACTGGCGAAGGGGCTCGAGTTCGACCATGTGGTCCTGGTCGAGCCGGCCGGCATCGTCGCCGGTGAGGCCGACGAGCGCACCGGCCTTCGCCGCCTGTATGTCTGCCTCACCCGTGCGGTCACCTCGCTGGCCGTCCTGCACAGCGAGGACCTGCCGGAGGTCCTAGCCGCCTGACGGGTGCCGCGCCCTTGCGGTGTCGCCGAGTCCACGCCACGCCGGAAGGGGTTCGCCCGCGATCCGCGCCCGCGCACAGGCCAGCCGCCAGCGTCCGTACCCGACCGTCGCCCGGACGCCCTGCAACTGTTCCTGGCCGGCCCCACCGTCGAGCACCCGGCCGGCGGTGGCGTACGCGGCCTTGGCCGCCTGCACGTCCGCGGCCACGTCGGACGCCTTCGCGACACGCTCCAGGGGCAGGTCCGCGGCGTCCAGCTCCGCACCGAACCGGGCGACGTCCTCGCGGGCCAGTGCGCGCTGCTCCTCGAGCGTGCCCGGCTGCTCCGGCACCACGTCCTCCGTCGTGGAGACCTCGTCCTGCTGCCGGCGCGACTGCCACCACCAGAACCCCACGCCGCCGGCCAGCAGCACCGCAACCACGATCAGGAAGACCAGCAGCCAGACCGGAAGCCGGCTCGGCGCCTCGGGCACGTTGAGCTGGTCGAGCACGCCGTTCAGTGTGCCGACAGCGTCGGAGCGGCTGTGCTTGGCCAGTTCGTCGCTCAGGATCGGGCCGATCGAGTCGTTCACGCCGACCGCGCTGCCCCACGTCATCCGGTCGCCGAAGACGACCAGGTAGATCCCGTCCGACCTGTGCTTGTAGGCGGCCGTCTCCACGAACGCCTTCGCGGACATCTGCTTGTCCCGCCGGCCGTCGTCGAGCGCCTCGGTCGGGACCACGGCGATCCGGATGGCCGGCCGGTGGTCCTGGATGCGCTCGACGAGTTCCGCAGCCTCCTCGGCCGGGACCAGCGAGCTCTGGGTCGGGTCGACGTACACCGGTGAGGTCTTCCAGCCCTCGACGACCGAGTTGGGATCACTGGAGCCGGTCAACGTGGACGTGAGCAGCAGCAGCGCGGCCAGAAAACGCATGGCCGTAGCCTGCCTCAAGCAGGGTCCGAGTCAGTAGGCGGCCACGGTCGCACGTCTCACCTTTCCACAGCCGCCGCGAGGACCTGCTCCTCCTCGTCGAGGTGCTCGACCCGCTGCAGTGCCGGGTCGCGCCGCAAGGTGACGAGCAGTCCGAGTACCGCGAGATCGAGCGCGGCGGCGACGAGCGGCAGGACGGTGATGCCGGCCCACTGGATGACCAGGCCGCCGACCACCGCGGACAGCCCGGCGCCCAGGTAGATCGCGGACGCGTTCAGCGAGATCAGCAGGCCGCCGCCGAGCTCGAGCAGCAGGTTCTGGATGGGCGGGTTGAAGGCCCAGGTGAACATGCCCCACAGGAAGAGGGCGGCACCGGCGCCGGCCACGGTCGTCGCCGACAGGTCCAGGGTCGCGACCATCACGATGCTTCCGAGCAGTACGCCGTACAGGGTTCGGAGACTGCCGAAGCGGTCCGTCGCCCGGCCACCGAGCAGGTTGCCGACGACCGCGCCGAGCCCGTAGACGAGCAGCAGGATGCTGACCGCAGTGCCGCCGAGGTGCACGGTCTCCTTCAGCAGCGGGACGATGTAGATGTAGACGCTGAACGCGGCGAGGACTCCGAGGACCGACATCGCCAGCACGGTCTGCACGCGGCGGTCGGTCACACCGGCGAACCGCTGCCGCAGACCGACCACCGGCGGTGCGTCCACCTTCGGCAGCGCGGCGCGCTCGGCGATCGCGACCAGCACGGCGACCGCTGTGATCAGAGCGAACACGCCCTTGTAGCCCAGTGTGGGGCCGAGCAAAGTGCCCGCAGGCACGCCGAGCACCAGTGCGAAGGTCAGACCGCCGAACACGACCGCGACCGCTCGGCCGCGCTCCTCCGGTGGCAGCAGGCCGGTGGCGAACAGCGTGGCGGCCGGGGTGTACACGGCGGCGCCGAGCGCGGCCACGACCCGGCCGACGATCAGCACCGGGTAGTTGGTGGCCAGCGCGGCGATCAGGTTGCCCAGCGCGGCCAGGACGAGCGCGGCGATGAGAAGCGTACGGCGCTCCCACCGGCCGGTCAGCGTGGACAGGATCGGTGCACCGATCGCGTACGACAGGGAGAACGCGGTGGCGAGCTGGCCGGCGGCCGTCAGTGAGACGTGCAACTCCGAGCTGACGTCGGGGAGTACGCCGGAGACGACGTAGGCGCTGGTGCCGACCGCGAACGCGCCGGCGCCGAGCAGGTAGATCCGTGCGGACATCAAGGACCTTCCGGAAGACGTGGTGACGACATGGGAAAGAACTTCGATGGGGATCGTACTACGAAGGTCATCGAACTTCGACCGGCGTCGTATGATGTGGACATGAGCAGGAAGGCGTTACCGCAGCCGGCGCGCGAGGAGATCCGCGTCGAAGCGGTGCTGCAGGCTCTCGGCGAGCCGGTCCGGCTGCAGATCATCCGGGCGCTGGCCGGCGCGCCCGACGGCATCGCGTGCGGCGAGATCGAGCTCCCGGTCACCCCGTCGACCCGCGCCCACCACCTCCGCATCCTCCGCGAGGCCGGCGTTCTGACCACCCACACCGAAGGCACCCGGCGGATCAGTTCGCTGCGCCGCGAGGACCTCGACACGCTCTATCCCGGCCTGCTGACCGGCATTCTCACCGCCCGCCAGTAGTCCACCCCGCACGGAGAACTGTGCGGGGCTTGCAAGGTCGCGGTGGGGTGATCGAGCGGTTGTCGTGGGGGTGGGCTGGCAGACTGTGGCGGTGGTGGAGCTTCGGGCGCGGTGGGACGGTCTGGTGCCAGGCTCGGCGCGACTCGCGGACGAGCTGGTCGCCCGGTACGTCGACCGCAACCGCCGGGCGTACCGCGACTACTACCTCGACGTCGTGCTGACCGCGCTCGACTCGCTCATCCAGCTCGCCACCGATCCGGCCTCCGTACGCCTCGCCGCCTGGTTCCACCGGGCCGTCCACGAGCCCGGCGGCACCGCGGCCGGGGACGCCGAGTCCTCCGCCCGGCTCGCCGAGGAGCTGCTCCCGCAGTACGGCGTGCCGCCGATCCGCATCGCCGAGGTCGCCCGCCTGATTCGCCTCACCGGCGACCTGGCGGCACCGCCGCCCGACTCGTACGCACCACCCCGCCGCGATGCGAACGGCGACGTGCTGCTCGACGCGGTCAACGCCATCCTCGCCGCCGACCCCAGCCGGTACGCCGTCCACACGGCCGAGGTACGACGTGACGCCGGCGAGCGCAGGACCGCTCTCGAGCGCAGGTACGACGAAGTCCGCGAACTGCTCGACGGCCATTTGTACCGCACCCAGCTCGCGCGGCAACGCCTCAGCCCGGTCGCACGCATCAACCTCGAGTCGGAGCTCGCTCTGCTCGACAGCGAGCTGCCGGCACCGTGGCGTGGTTGGCAGCAGGCCGCACTGACCGCGACAGCCACCTTCAACGCGATCGCTGCCGCCATAGTCGCGATCGCCGCGTCCGGAGCCTCCTGGCAGGTTCCTGCCTTGGAGGACGAGGTCGGCTGGCCTCCTGTCGTTCTGGCGGCCGCCGCGCTCTTCAGCGCGCCGGTGCTCTTCCGCTGTGCCCGCAGCGCCGGCCAGCGTTCCCGGCTGATCGCAGGCACCGTACTGGCGACAGCGGTGACCGGACTGCTCATCGCCTGGGCTCAACTCCCCAGGACCAACCAGGCCGTCGGCGTAGGGCTCCGAGTCCCACTACTCATCTCGGCGCTCCTCCTCTTCGTCCTGGCCGGCGCAGCGGCTCTGGTTGCGTCGCTCCTGCGCACCCGGGCCGCCCGCTACCTGCCGTCCAGGAACCTCGGCCAGCAACTCGCCTGGCTGGTGGTGCCCGCGGCCGTGGCGCTCGCCCTCCTCCTGATCATTCAGCCGCTCGCACGCAACTACGTACTGAGCACCAACGAGCGCGTGGAGGACTCGGGTCGCCCAGCCGGCAAGGCAGCACCCTCGACCGTGGACGGCACGGTCGCGTGGGTCAGCAAGTCGGTTCGCGGCTCGGGCGCCGAGGAAGCGATCGGCACCAGGTACGGCATCGCCATCCCACGTCAGACCGGTGTGATCGAGATGCTCGACGCGGCGACCGGCGACCTGCGCTGGCGCTACAGCCGGTCCGACTCCGACGAGAAGCCCACCATCGTCGCGACCGGGAACGGCGACCACGTGCTCGCCGAGTTCGACGACATCGGCTACCTGCTGCTCGACGCCGACACCGGCGAGCGAAAGGCGGCCTGGCCGGGCCGCACCCGCGACTACGTCCTGCACCAGGCCGACCCGCTGCTCACCGGCGAACGCGTCGCCCGGGGATCCGACAAGCTGCGCGGGGTCGACCCGGACGGCGACGAGCGGTGGACGTTCGAGCCCGGCCGCTGCACGGGCATCGGTGCGGTCGCGACCACCGATACCGTGGTCACCTTCCTCGGCCGCAGCTGCGGCGAGGACTCCGACGAGATGGCCGGCCTGGACCTGGAGTCCGGCAAGAAGCTCTGGTCGAAGGACACCGGCGACAACTACCGCCGGCCCGTCGTCGTCGCCGGTGTGGTTGTCGTGGCCGAGTCCGGTGGCGACAGCGACGTACCGGCAGCCCTGACCGCCATCGAGCCGCGGACCGGCGAGATCAGGTGGCGCTGGCCGGTGCCGCGGGACTGGGCCTGCCGGACCCTGCTGAACGCCGCCGGCCGCTACCTGATCGTGGTGGACTGCCCAACCGCCCGGAAGTTCGAGAACGGCCGGACGCTGGTCACCGCGATCGACGCGACCACCGGCCGGACCGCCTGGCAGACGGCCGCGCCGGTCAGCCCGCGGATGAAGGTCACGGTCACCGCCGACGGCCGGGTGATCTCCCTCAGCCTCGGCGACAACGCGTGCTGGGCCAACGTGATCAGCCGGACCGGGTTCCGTCAGGTCCGCCTGCCCACCGGCATCTCCTGCAGCCGCGACGCGCGAGCCATCGGCAACCTCGTCCTCACCTCTGGCCCGGACACCGTCATCGCGCTGCGTTGAGCTGCTCCTCGGCGGACGCGAGCAACTCGACCACCCGGGTCCCGAAGGCGACATCGACCGGGTGCGACTCACCGGACTCGGCGGCGGCGACCAGCTCGTGGACGGCCAGCTCGAACGACTCCTCCGGCGGGGGCGGGTCGTCCTGCGGCAGGATCGCCGTACCGGATTCTCCCCAGACGCCGGTCTCGAAGCTGCTGCCTGCGGGCGGGACGAACAGCGACAGGCTCGCCGTACTGGTCGCGCCCGACTCGTGCCGGACCACCAGATGGACCAGATCACCCTCACCGCCGACGGCTGTCAGGTCCGTGATCGGCCCGAGCATCGCGGTCAGGTTCGACAGCGCGTGCGGCCCGACGTCCCAGAGCGCACCGCGCTCCCGCCGCCAGGGCGAGTCGGTGAACGGATTGCCCGGCTCGTCGAGCGCGGCCAGCATCCGCGACCAACCGCCCCTCCATCCCGTCCCGGCCTGAACGTCGCGGAAGAACTTCCGGCTCGGCGCCTCGAACCGGTGGGTGAAGAACACCACCGACGCGATCCCCTCGTTCGCGACCTCGTCGGCCAGCGCCCGGGCGTCGTCGAGCGAGTCGGCGACCGGCTTGTCCAGCAGCAGGTGCTTGCCGATCGCGGCCGCCTCGAGCGCCATCGAGGCCTGCACCTTCGGCGGTACGGCGAAGGCGACCGCGTCCACCGACTCCAGTAACTCCGCGTAGTCGGCGTACGCGGGCACCTCGAGGTCGGCCGCGAGCGCCGCCGTCCGGGCGGCGTCCCGGCCCCAGACCCCGGCGAGCTCCGCGTCCTTCGCGGCGCGCAGCCCCGGTCCGTGCGTCATCCTCGCCCACGGGCCGGTGCCTACCAGGCCGAATCGCATGGATCCTCCAGATCATCGCCGGCTGCCCGATCGATGTGATCTGGGCCGCAATCAGCCGAGAGGGACTCGATGCCGGACGCACCGATCGCCCCGGTCAGGTGACGAGCCGATATCGCTTTGGCCACGAGACTATCCGTCGGCCCCGGATCGGTCGGCCCAGACTCCCGCCGGGTGCGAGACTCCCAGCCATGGACCTGCGCGACCAGTGGAATCGCCTGCTGCCGCACGCGCAGCCTCTCGGCGAGGATCTGCTGGCTCGTTACGCAGAGCAACACCGCCACTATCACGACCAGCGACACCTCGCCGAGGTGCTGACGACCATCGACGAGCTGGCGGACGCGGCCGACGACGCCGACACCGTCCGGCTGGCCGCGTGGTTCCACGACGCGATCTACGACCCGCAGGCCGACCCCGGCGAGAACGAGGAGGTCTCGGCACAGCTCGCCGAGCTCGAGCTGGCGGCGTACGGCGTGGACGGGGACCGGGTCGCCGAGGTGGGCCGGCTGGTCCGGCTGACCGCGAAGCACGACTGCGAGCCGGACGACGCGAACGGCGCGGTGCTCTGCGACGCCGACCTGCGCATCCTCGGAATGCCCGCCGAGCGGTACGACGAGTACGCCGAGGGCATCCGGCAGGAGTACGCGCACATCGGCGACCGCGAGTTCGCCCGCGGCCGGATGTCGTTCCTGCGGGGCCTGGCCGAGACCCGGTTGTACGCGACCGCGCGCGGCCACGACCAGTGGGAACAGGCGGCCCGGGACAATGTCGCCCGGGAGATCGAGTCCTGGGGCCCTAGGGCGGCCCGGCCGATCGGCGGGCTGATCCCGATCGTGTACCTCGGCGCGGCCCTCGGCGCGGTGGTCGCCGCGTCGGTCCTGCTCGGCCGCGGCCTCGGTGCCGCGCCGAAGTGGCCGGCCGACCCGGACCAGGTCACCGGCTTCCCGGTCTGGGCCCCGATCGCCGGTACGGCGCTGTCCACCGGGCTGGCCTGCGCCTGGTTCCGCCGGGGCCGGCCGCGTCTGGTGGCCATACCCGCTCTGGCGTTCGCCGTGATCGGACTGGTCGCGGTCGGGCTGTGCTGGTGGCGTTGGCCGGCCGCCCAGCCCGGTGCCGCGATGTCCGAGCGGTGGCCGTACCTCCTGCTCGCCTCTGTCGCACTGGTGCTCGCGGGTGCGTTCCTGGCTTTGGCCAGACGTCTGCGGCTGGCACCGGCGTACGCACAAGCTCCGCCGCGACTGCTGAGCCTGAGCATGACCGTGGTGTGCGCGACCCTGCTCGCCTGGATCACCGTGTCCGCCGGCGAGCCGTTCGTCCAGGCCCGGCTCGAGACCGCCAACACGGTCAGCACCACGACCACGACCACACCTGAGCAGCAGCCGGTGCAGCTCGACGGAGCACTCGCCTGGAGCCGCGAGGTGCCGGCCAGCGGCGCCATCGCCGGTACGGCGGGCGGCGTCGCCGAACTGCGGCCGGACGGCGTCGTCATGTCCGACGCGAACACCGGCCAGATCCGGTGGCGGTACTCCCGCGCCGACGTCGACGACGCGGCCGACAGCGGGTCCGAGGGTCTCCTGGTCTCCAGCGACGGGCGCACCCTGGCCGCCCACCTCCCGTACGGCGGGACCCGGGCACCGAGCGGCATCGACCTCCCGACGTACGCCGTACTCGACGCGGTCAGCGGGCAGGTGCTCACCGAGGTGCACACCGACGGCAAGGCGCTCGCGGTCGACGCGAACCACCTGCTCGTCGCGGAGGACAACTACGTCGTGGCGCACGGCGTGAGCGGTCCGACGCACTGGCGTACGCAGCTGCGGTGCAACGTGACACAGGGCGAGCTGATGGGCGAGCAGGCTGTCGTCGTCGATGCGTGTGGCGGCAACGGCGCCGCCGCGCGTGCCTTGGATCTCAAGAACGGCGACCAGCGGTGGGAGGTCGACCTGGGCGACCGGTTCGACCTGAGCGCCGAACTGGACCCGGCCGCGTGGGTCGGCGACCTCGTCGCCGTACCGGCAACCCGTGAGGTCTCCGGCCTGATCTGGACCGGTGCCGCCGGCGGCACGCTGTACCAGTGGGCGGTGGACGCCGGCGAGGGCCGCATCATCTGGACGACGCCGGTGCCGGGCACACCTCGGCCGCGACTCGGGTCCGCGTCCTGTGACGCGCAACTCGCCGCCACGAACGCCTCCCTGGTGCTGGTCACCTGCCGGAACGCCACCGACCCCGGCCAGCCGCAGACGTACGACGTCTCCGCGGTGAGCCCGGCGGACGGGACACCGCAGTGGCACCACCTGCTCGAAGTGCCGCCGAAGTTGCAGCAGCCGACGTACCCCCGCGACGGGTTCGGCCTGCTGCCGGACGGCCGGGTCGTCACGCTGATGCCGCAGGCCAACGGCAATTGCTCGCCGGTGATGATCGGCACCACCGGCATCCGGCCGCGTCCCATCCTGGCCGGCCCGACCGCCGAGTCGGTCGCCCGGTCGGAGGAGGTCACCTGCAACAAACCCGCCGTCACAGTCGCCGGCGCCCGCCCCGTCTTCTCCGACGGCACCCGCCTCTTCGCCCTGAACTGAGCCCG
Organism: Kribbella turkmenica; assembly: GCF_004348725.1. Taxonomy (GTDB): domain Bacteria; phylum Actinomycetota; class Actinomycetes; order Propionibacteriales; family Kribbellaceae; genus Kribbella; species Kribbella turkmenica. The sequence continues at coordinate 2,514 of NZ_SMKR01000019.1, read as the reverse complement.
GTCCCCCTCTCCTCTGACCCGCGCGCAGCGCGGGAATTCCGTTGCTGATGGCAGCGTTCCTCTCTAGCGTGATGCACATGTTCCGCGTGGTTGTCGAGCACGGCCTGTCAGGCACCGGCCTGACGGGCGCTCCCACGTGGGCCGCGTCATCCGATTCAGCCCTGCTCACCGGCGCGCACTGCGTTGCCGACGAGCGAAGGCGACCCTCCTCCTGCTGAGCAGGACCCGCGGAGGAGGGTGGTCGCTCACCGGCCCCCTCCGTCCGGGTGACAGCCGCGGAGGCTTGCCGGAGGGTCCTGGCTCACCGGAATCTTCTGACACCCAAAGGAATCCTCATGGCCAAGAGCCAGTTCGTGCGGACCAAGCCGCACCTCAACATCGGCACGATGGGTCACGTCGACCACGGCAAGACCACTCTGACCGCCGCCATCACCAAGGTGCTCGCCGAGCGCGCCCCGGACACCAACCGGTTCGTCGCGTTCGACGGCATCGACCGTGCGCCGGAGGAGGTCGCGCGCGGGATCACCATCAACATCTCGCACGTCGAGTACGAGACCGCGACCCGGCACTACGCGCACGTCGACATGCCCGGGCATGCCGACTACGTGAAGAACATGATCACCGGCGCCGCCCAGGTGGACGCCGCGATCCTGGTCGTCTCCGCGCAGGACGGCGCCATGCCGCAGACGCGGGAGCACGTGCTGCTCGCGCGCCGGGTCGGCGTTCCGTACCTGGTGGTCGCGCTGAACAAGGCTGACGCCGTCGACGACCCCGAGCTGCTCGACCTGGTCGAGCTGGAGGTCCGTGAACTCCTCTCGGAGTACGGCTTCCCCGGCGACGACGTACCGGTCGTGCGCGTCTCCGGACTGCGGGCGCTCGAGGGCGACCCACGGTGGACCGCCGCGGTCGGGGAGCTGCTGGACGCGGTCGACAGCTACGTACCGGCCCCGGACCGCGAGCTGGGTGAGCCGTTCCTGATGCCGATCGAGAACGTGCTCACCATCAGCGGCCGCGGCACCGTCGTCACCGGCGCGGTCGAGCGCGGTTCGCTGAAGCTCGGCGACGCGGTCGAGGTGGTCGGGCTCGGTCCGACGGTCACCAGTACGGCGATCGGGATGGAGACGTTCGGGAAGTCGCTGGAGTCCGCGGAGGCGGGCGACAACGCGGCGGTGCTGCTGCGTGGCGTGAAGCGCGACGAGGTCCGCCGCGGCCAGGTGTTGGCGTTGCCGGGCAGTGTGCGGCCGCACCGGAGGTTCCGGGCGCGACTGCACGCGCTGTCCACCGCCGAGGGCGGCCGGCACAGCCCCTTCGGTTCGGACTACCGCCCGCAGTTCTACTTCCGGACGACGGACGTCGACGGCGGCATCGACCTCGGCGACGTCGAGCTCGTGCTGCCGGGTGACACCGTCGACCTGACGGTGGAGCTGTCGAAGCCGATCGCCATGAACACCGGCCTCGGCTTCGCCGTCCGCGAGGGCGGCCACACCGTCGCCGCCGGCACGGTCACCGAGCTGCTCGACTGACCGACGGCCCTCAGTTGCCTCAGGCAACTGGGGGCCGTTCTCAGGTGCCCTTGCGGTGGCGGAGGCCGGCGGCGATCAGGCGGCGGACGAGCTCGCGGCTGGAGACCGGCACGGCGCCGGCGGCGATCAGGTCGTCGTACCGGTCGCTGGGCACGTCGTAGTGGTCGCGGTCGAAGCCGCGGGCGGGGACGCCGGCCGCGCGGGCGAAGGCGTGCAGCTCGTCGTACGACTCGTCGCTGACCAGGTGGGACCAGACTCTGTCCCAGGCGGGCCAGGCCGGTGGGTCGATGAGGATCACGCGGTGGAACCCCGGTCGTCCTGGGCGTCGAGCAGGTTGCGCCACGCCCGGACGAAGCGCGAGTTGACGTACGCCTTCGTCCACGAGCCGTCCTGGCGGACCGACGAGCCGACGTGGAACCGCCGTACGCCGACCTGGTACAGCCACGGCACGTGCTCCGGCTGCAGCGAACCGCCCGCCATCATCACCTTCGCCACCGCCGGCTCCTCCTTCGCCAGCCTGCACAGGTCGTCCAGCCCGTGCCCGACGCCGAGCGCCGACCCGGCCGTCAGCACGCAGTCCAGCCCCGGCAGCGTCCGCAACGCCCGCCACGCCGCCCGCTGCTCCAGGACGGCGTCGATCGCCCGGTGGAACGTCCACGGCGTACTGGCGAACGTGCTGGCCAGGGCAGCCGTCGACTCGACGTCGATCTCGTTGTCCGGCGTCAGGAACCCGAACACGAACCCGTCGGCGCCCGCGGACAGGTAGGACTGCGCCATCGCGGTCAGCCGGTTGAGCTCGGCACCGTTGGTGGTGAAGGAGTCGGACAGCCGCAGCATCACCCGCAGCGGCAGGTCGGTCGAGCGCCGGATCGCGCTGACCGTCGACACCGACGGCGACAGTCCGTCGGCCTCCATCGACGCACACAGCTCCAGCCGGTCCGCCCCGCCCTCCTGTGCCGCCTCCGCATCCGCGGGATGCAGCGCCTGGCGC
>NZ_SMKR01000199.1 GCF_004348725.1 Kribbella turkmenica | reverse complement strand
AACTCCTTCAGCTTCGCCTCCAAACTCGCCCGCTCCAACGATCCGGGCGCATACCCCTTCACAGGCTCATTGGCGGGCGTAGGAACAGCGGTGACGGCATCCATACTGCGACACTCCTCGATCAGGTTGTGGATCAAGCGCGGGTACGCCGGTGCGGGTGGCGGCGCGACACGCTGGTGATACGAGCATGGTGCCATGACTCACCAACGGAAACGAACCTGACCACGAACTGACCACGCGACCAACTGGTCCGGTCGGCACGGCACCGTCCCGCGCCGCGCAATTTGTAGCATACGTTTCACTCGAACAGGGTCAACTCCGGACTCCCGGGTGGACCGGTCGTCCGCAACTCGCTCGAGGCGGCGCGGCGGGCGCAGACGTTCCTGCCCGTTAACAGGACCGGGCCCACCACGGCCTGCCGACGGAGTTTCCCGAGCAGTTCAGCGACCGGTCGCTGCGGTTCGTCGCCTGCGGTTAGTCGTGCTCTAGCGCCGCCAGGGCATGTGTTGCAGCGTCCAGGTGTTGCCGTCCGGATCCTTGAACCAGGCGTAGAAGACGCCGCCGAGATCCTCGGTCTCGCCGACGTCCACCCCTCGTCCGATCAGCTCCTCCCGAGCCGCCTCGATGTCCTTGACGACCAGGTGCAGGGCACGCAGCGAGCCCGGCTCCATGTCGGCCATCGGCAGGCCCTGCAGCAGGCTGATCGAGCAGTGCGAACCGGGCGGCGTCAGCTGGACGATGCGGACGCCCTCCGCAGGTGAGACGTCGACGTCAACGTGGAAACCGCACTGCTCGGCGTAGAACCGCTTCGCCCGGTCGACGTCCGACACCGGCACCGGCACCAACTCGAGCAGGTAGGCGCCCGGACGGACCGGCACGGCGGTCGGGTCCTCCGGGATCTGCGAGGCATCCCTGGGGACCTCGGTCGTGGTCGGCGGGGGCGTCGGCAGGTCCGACGCCCCGGCCGACGGCCGATCGCTCATGCCGACTTCTTCGTGGCCTTCTTGGCCGTCTTCTTCGCCGCGGTCTTCTTGGCGGCCGCCTTCTTGGCCGGAGCCTTCTTCGCGGCCGCGGCCTTCTTCGCCGGCGCCTTCTTCTCGGCGGGAGCCTCGCCCCCGCCGGCCCGGCGCGCCTTGGCGGCCTCGACCGAGGCCCGCAGCGCGGCGACCAGGTCGACGACCTCGGCACCCTCCGGCTCTTCCTCCTCGGCCTCCGGCAGCGGCACGCCGGCCGCCTTCGCCTCGACCACCTGCTCCAGGGCGTGCCGGTACTCGTCGTGGTACTGATTCGGGTCGAACTCACCACGCAGCGTGTCGATGTACGACGCCGCCATCGCCTTCTCCTGCGACCGGATCTCGACGTCCTCGGCCGGCGCCGCGAAGGAGGAGTCCCGGACCTCGTCCGGCCACAGCATCACCTGCAGCACGAGGATGTCGTCGAACGTCCGGAGCAGCCCGAGGCTCTCCCGCGACCGGAGCGCGACCTTCACCAGCGCGTACAACTCGGAGCCGTCGAGGGCGTCCCGGAGTAGCACGTACGGCTTGGCGCCGGGCCCGCCGTCGGCCTGCAGGTAGTACGACTTGCCCAGGTACAGCGGGTCGACCTGGTCCGCGGGCACGAACTCGAGGACGTCGATCACCTTCTTGCTGGACAGCGGCAGGTCGGCGAAGTCCTCCGGCTCCAGCACGATCATCCGGCCGTCGGCCATCTCGTAGCCCTTGCCGATGTCGGAGTACGGCACCTCCTCGCCGCACTCGGAGCAGACCCGCTTGTACCGGATCCGGCCGCCGTCGGCGACGTGCACCTGGCGGAAGGAGATGTCCTTCTCCTCGGTCGCCGAGAACACCTTGATGGGGATCGTCACCATCCCGAACGAGATGGCACCCTTCCAGATCGCCTGCATCGCCACCAGCTCCCTGTCAGCCCTAGCCGTTCAGCCCGCCGCGCGGCCCCTCCGCCGCCAGCAGATCGGGAATCTCCTGCGTCGCGTACCACATCAGGTCTTCACCCTCGCACGAATCCAGGGCGAAAATCGCGTCGTCGTCGCCGTTGCGGGCCGCGTCCCACAGCTCGGCGGCCTTGCCGACCGCCGTCGCCGCCTCGGCCGCGTCCACGTGCACCGCGGCCACTGCCGACCACGGCACCACGACCCGCAGCTCCAGCCGGGCGTCACCCAGCTCGACGGTGCCGTTCGCGGGCGGGACCGCTCCGACCTCGCAGGCGACGACCACCCGTCTGCGGGCCGTCTCCGGGTCGACGGCCAGCAGCCCGACCGACGCCCGGGCCGCCTGCGCCATCGCGGCGTACTCGAGCTCCTCGTCGTCGCCCTCGGCGTACCACTCCCGCAGCGCCGGCGTCACCGCGTACGCCGTCAGCGGCGGCGGACCGAACTCGCCCGCCTGGCACGCCTCACCGAGCAGCCGCAGCGTGGATGGGATGTAGACCCTCATGAGCCCGCCTTCTTGGTCGGTCCACTCTTCTGCCCCCGCCCCTCAGCCCCGGTCTGGCCGCGAAGTCTCTTCCGCCCGCGGGAGGCCCGGTTCCGGCTGCCCCGCGTGGTCTCCAGCAACTCGTCCAGCGCATCGGTCACGCACTGGCCGAAGACAGCCAGGTCGGGCATCGCCGTCCGGTCCGCGTTCAGCCCGAACGACACCTTCCCGTCGTACGACGTGACGCCGACCGACAACCCCTGACCCGGCATCAGCGGGACCACCGGGTACGACGCCAGCATCGGCGCACCCTGGGCGTACAGCGGGAACTGCGGACCGGGCACGTTCGTGATCACCACGTCGTCGATCGGCCGGACCGTGGTCGTCGCCACCCGGGCGGCCAGCGCGTGCAGGGTTGTCGGCGCGAACCCGGCGATCCCGACCAGGGACCGGGCACCCACCGCGCGGCCGGTGTCCTTGTGCACCTTGGTCTGGTAGGAGATCTGGTGCAGCCGCATGACCGGCGAGTTCTCCCCCACCGGCAGGTTCACGGTCGAGGCGATCACCCGGGAGCCGAGCGAGGTCGGCTCCTCCTCGTCGTCGTCACGGATGCTGACCGGAACCACCGCCCGCACGCTCCGGGTCGGCCCGACGCCCTCGCCGCGGGTCATCATCCAGGCCCGGAACGCACCCGCGACGACGGCGAGGACCACGTCGTTCACGGTGCCGCCGTGCAGCGCACGGACGGTCCGGTAGTCCTCCAGGTCGGTCTGCACGGTGGTGAACCGGCGCTGACCGGACGTCTTCACGCGCAGTGAGCTCTCCTGCGCGTGCCGCTGCGCGGCCAGCGAGCCGACCACACCGCCGAGCACCTCACGGACCGAGGTGGACCCGGTCAGGCTGGCCATCTCGGCCCGGGCCAGCTCGAGCACCGCGGTCGGGTGCCGGGTCGCGTCGGCGAACACGCCGGCGAGCAGCTCCAGCGCGGACGGCGGGTGGGCCGGCTGCCAGGTGTCGGTCGGGGTCTCCCGCGGGTGCGCCGTCGAGTCCAGCACGACCTGGCCGATGTCGACCGTACTGTTGCCGTCGACAAGCGCCTGGTGGGACTTGGAGATGATCGCGAACCGGTCACCCTGCAGGCCCTCGACCAGGTACATCTCCCACAGCGGACGGGCCCGGTCCAGCCGGCGGGACATGATCCGGGCGACCAGCTCCAGCAGCTGGGCGTGCGTCCCCGGCCGGGGCAGCGCCGAGCGCCGGACGTGGAAGGTGATGTCGAACTCCTCGTCGTCCACCCAGACCGGCCCGGCGAACCGGCCGGGCACCTGCTGGACGCGCTGCCGGTACCGCGGCACGAAGGCGATCCGGTCGCGGATCAGGGCGACCAGCCTCTCGTAGTCGAATCCGTCGTCACCATGCACCGGCGGCTCGAAGATGTCCACCGTCCCGACGTGCATCGGGGTGGCCGGCGACTCGGCCTTGAGGAAGGTGAGGTCCAGCGACGTCAGCCGGTCCGGCATCCGGGTACACCTTCCTCTCGGTCGAAGCTTGTCTGGTCACCCTAGCCGGGCCCGCCGACAGTGCGCTGCGACACTGGCCGTACGGGAACACTGCGGTATTGGTGTTCGTCAGGCAAGAGGGTGTGTCCTACGCCCCGAGAACTCAACAGACCCCTCGAAAGGCCCCTCGACCGATGCGTACGACGCTCACTCGCGGCACCGCCACCGCTCTTCTCCCCGCCCTCGCCATGCTCGTCCTGGCCGGCTGCGGGAACGAGTCCGACAGCGGCGCGAGTCCGAGCACGACCCCGCCGGCGACCGCGCCTGCCGGCACCCCGACCGGCCTGCCGGCGACCACCCCCACCCCGGGCAAGCCGAACACCGCCTCCCCGTCGAACACCGCCGACCCGTCCGGCGAGCAGGCCGACGTGACCGTCAACGTCACCGTTGCCAACGGCAAGGTCAACCCGAGCGGCTCGACCGTCGAGGTGAAGGCCGGGCAGACGGTTCTGGTGACCGCGATCAGCGACGCGCCGGACGAGTTGCACATCCACGGTTACGACAAGGAGCTGGCGCTGGCCCCGGGCAAGACCGCGTCGGTCACGTTCACCGCGGACATGAAGGGCACGTTCGAGATCGAGACCCACGAGAGCGGCAAGCTGGTCGCCAAGCTCGTCGTCTCATGACGGGACCGATGCGGCCGCAGTCGCTCCCTCTCCACGGGATCGGCGGTCGCCAGGACCTGCCGATCCCGTTCGAGCTGGCCGTCGGCGGTGCCGCGGTGGCGATCGCGTTGTCGTTCGTCGTCCTCGGGCTGGCCTGGCGGAACCCGAAGTACCGCGGTGACGCCGCCGGGAAGCCGTTGCCGGCCGCAATCACGCGGACGGTCGACGCGCCCTGGTTCCGCTGGCTCGTCCGGCTGTTCGGGCTGGCCGTCTTCTTCTACGCGACGGTCTCGCTGCTGTTCGGCGTGGACCGGCTGACCAACCCGATCTTCGGCTTCGTCTACATCCTGGTCTGGATTGGGCTGGTGCCGATCTCGCTGGTGCTCGGCTCGGTCTGGCGGACGCTGAACCCGCTGCGCACCGTCCACCTGCTGCTCTGCAAGGCGCTGCGCCAACCGCCGTCGAAGGGCCTGCTGGCGCTGCCGTCCTGGCTCGGTCTCTGGCCGGCGGCGCTGGGGATCTTCGCGTTCACCTGGCTCGAGCTGGTCGCGCCGGACCGGGCCACGATCCCGGTCCTGCAGGCCTGGCTCGCGCTGTACGTGGTGATCACCCTGTTCGGCGCGATCCTGTACGGCGACCGGTGGTTCTCCACCGGCGACCCGTTCGAGGTCTACGCGTCCCTGATCGCGCGGCTGTCACCGTGGGGCCGCCGTACCGATGGAGCACTGGTGGTCCGCCGGCCGCTGGAGAATCTGGACGGCCTGAAGCCGCACCCCGGCCTGGTCGGCATGGTGTCCGCGTTGCTCGGCTCCACGGCGTACGACGGGTTCTCGAACTCGTCGGCGTGGATCGGCTGGGCGCAGAACACCGACTACTCGATGACGGTGCTCGGCACGGGCGCGCTGATCGTGTTCATCCTGTTCGTGCTGGTGACGTACTCGGGTGCCACGCTGCTGGCCGGCCGGCTGTCGCACACGTCCCGCCGCGCGCTGCCCGGCTTGTTCGCGCACTCCGTCGTACCGATCGTCCTCGGGTACGTCGTCGCGCACTACCTGACGCTGTTCATCCTCGAGGGGCAGCGGACGCTCATCTACCTGAGTGATCCGCTCAGCAACGGCGCCAACGTCTTCGGCACCGGCCTGCTCGCGGTGAACACCGGCATCACCAACCACAGCGGCACGATCGCCGTCATCCAGGTTCTGGCCGTGGTCTGCGGCCACCTCCTGGGCGTCATCTCGGCTCACGACCGGGCAGTCGCGCTCTTCTCCCGCCAAGAGGCCCTGGCCGGCCAGCTCCCCCTCCTGGTCGTCATGGTCGGCTACACCACGGGCGGCCTGCTCCTACTGTTCTCCTCATGATGTACGCAGTCGCCGACCGGGAGCGCGTGCGAGACGCACTGCTCGCAGCGGCGCGTGCGGACGAGCGTGTCGCGGGTGCCGCGCTGACTGGCTCGGCTGCGATCAGTGCTGAGGACGAGTGGTCCGACGTGGATCTGGCACTCGGTCTGTCGCCGGGTGCCGACCAGAACGCCGTACTGGCTGACTGGACGGCGTCCATGTACGCGCAGTACGGCGCTGTGCACCACGCCGACGTGCGGTCGCGCGGGACTGTGTATCGGGTGTTCCTGCTCGCTTCCACATTGCAGGTGGACATCGCCTTCGCACCGGCCGGCGAGTTCGGTGCGCTCGGCCCGACCTTCCGGCTGATCTTCGGCGAGGCGGCCGAGCAGCCGGCGTGGGGCGGTGCCGATCCGCTGGATCTCGTGGGCATGGGCTGGCTGTACGCGCTGCACGCGCGGTCCAGCATCGCGCGGGGCAAGGTGTGGCAGGCGGAGTACATGATCAGTGGCGTGCGTGATCACGTGCTGATGCTGGCCTGTCTGCGGCACGGCGTACCGCACTCTCAGGGTCGCGGCCTGCATCTGTTGCCTTCCGCCACCACCGCACCGGTCGAGGCGACCCTGGTGCGGTCGTTGGAGGGCGCCGAACTACACCGTGCCTTCCGCGCCAGTGTCGACGTACTGCTGACCGAGATCGCGTACGTCGACGCCGAACTGGCGGTCAGGCTTGATCGGCCGTTGCGGGAGTTGGCTTCGGGAGACTCCGGCTGGTGACCGCCAGCACGATGAACGCGATCATGCCGAGGATGAGGTGCGAGTTGCCGGGGATGGACTGCCAGAAGGTCCAGTCCAGCTCGCGGTCGTCGCGGAACGGGACCCACCAGATCGAACGCAGGACGAAGAGGCCGTAGAAGAGCACGCCGGTCGCCACCGCGGGGTTGAGGCCCCACACCCGATTGACCGCACGGATCAGGCCGACACCGAGCGGGATGATCCACACCCAGTGGTGGCTCCAGGTCACCGGTGACGCGTACAGGACGGCCAGCGCCATCACGGCGATCGCGGTGACCCGCTCGTCCGCCAGCCAGTACCGCCTGGCCATCCACAGCACCAGCAGGCCGAAGACGGCCGAGAGCACGAACCACGTCGGCTGCACCCAGCTCGCCTCGTCGCCGAGCCGGTGCAGGAAGCCGTTGAACGACTGGTTGCCGGTGTAGGCGAGCCCGCCGACCCGGTTCGCGTCCATCACCACGTCGGTCCAGTACCGCCAGGACTGGTTCGGGACGATCGCGACCCCGATCGCCATCGTCGCCAGCAGACCGAGGACGGCGTTCCGCAGCGCTCGCCACTGCTTCGTGACCACCAGCAGCGCGAGGAACGGGAGCGGAGTCAGCTTGACGCCGATGGTGACGCCGAGCCAGAAGCCGCGCAGCCGGGCGTTCTGCGGCCGGACCAGGTCCGACAGGATCATTGCTGTCAGCAACAGGTTGATCTGGCCGAACTGGATCGTCTGCCAGACCGGCTCCAGCAGCAACGACAGTGCGGTGAGCGCGACCAGCAGGGTGGTGCGCTTGCGCTGGGTGAAGAACGACCACGCCGTCCTCGGCAGGCTGGTCCGCCACAGGGCGGCGATGCACAGCACCGAGATCGTCGTCCAGACGACTAGCGCGACACCCCACGGTACGGCGGCCAGCGGCACCATCGCGATCGCGGCGAACGGCGGGTAGGTGAACGGCAACCCGGATCCCGGCAGCTTCGCGTCGTACAGCGAGCCGCCGTCGAGCAACACCGAGCCGCCCATCCGGTAGACGCGCAGGTCGATCATGCCGTCGAACAGGCCGTACGCCCAGGCGCCGAGCGCGACCAGCGCGGCGCAGGCGAGGATCCAGAGGACGATCCGGCGGGAGACGACCGGCCGGGGGGAGGTGGAGGTGGAGGTCGTCACGGTCACGTCAGGTCGACTCCGAACAGGGATTCCAGCGCGCGCCGGGTCTCGTCGTACGAGCTGTGCAGGATGCCGGTCATGCCGAGCGCCTTCGCGCCCTCGACGTTCAGCTCGAGGTCGTCGACGAACACACAGTCCTCGGGCTTCAGGTTCAGCCGGCGGGCGGCCAGCAGGAAGATCTCCGGCTCCGGCTTGCGCAGCCCGACCTCACCCGAGATGAGGATGTCGTCGAACATGCCGTCCCAGGCGTCCCGGGGATAGGTGTTGCCCCAGGAGTTCGACAGCAGCGCGGTCCGGATCCCGTGCTGACGGGCCCTCCTGACCAGCGCGTTCATGGCCGGCTGGTGCTCGAAGTGGGCGAACATCCGCTCGATCAGCCCCTCCGCGGGCACCGGCGAACCGTCGCGACGGACCAGGATCGAGGCGAGCTTGCGCTCGAAGTCGGGGACGGCGAGCTGTCCGCGTTCCAGCGCGTGCACCGGGTTCAGCTCGGCCTCCGCGACCGCGTCGCTCGGTGTCTCGGCCGGCAGCCACGCCATCACGGCCTGCAGGTACGAGTCGAAGTCGAACCCGTCCAGCTCGGCCCACCGTCGCAGCGCGTCCTCCAGCCCGGAGGTCAGCACACCGCCCCAGTCCACCAGCAGCCCACGCGGCACACCTGACTCCACAGACATGCGCGCAAGCCTACTCAGCACATACCCGCACCAACCGTTGCGGCCCTGTCTGTCACTACCTGTGAACGACGGCTCAGCGGGCGTACTCGATGGTGACGTCGCCCGAGGAGGTGTTCGCCTTGATCGTGCGGGTGGCGTTCGGGTCGACCTTGATGTCGGCGACCTCGTCACCCGACGACGTGTCGCTGTCCACCTTGTACGCCTCGGTGCCGGACGGGACCCGGATCGTCACGTCGCCCGAGCTCGACTCGGCCTCCACCGACTGCGGCGCGTCGACGAAGTCGAGGTCGACGCTGCCCGAACTGCTCTGGGTGCTCACCGTCGTCGCGGTCAGCCCCTGCGCCTCGAGATCACCCGAGCTGGACTCCATCTGCAACGCCCCGCCGACGTTGCGCACCTCGATGCTGCCCGAGCTCGACTTCAGGTCCGCGCCGGCCGGCAGGCCGGACACCTTCAGGTCCCCGCTGCTGCTCTCGAGCGTCACTTTCACGTCCTTGGGCACGGTCAGCACGTAGTTCGTGTCGCAGCCGAACGACAGGAACCCGCAGCCGGTGTCCCGCAGCTGCAGCCTCCCGTCCTCGTAGCTCTCCTTCGGGTCGGACCCGAACACGTTCCGTTCGAACCGCCGCTCGATCTTCACGTCGGACCCGTCTCCGGACCGTACTTCGACATCCGCCGAGCGCACGTCGATCGACAGTGCCTGCCCCACCACCGGGTAGCTGTCCTGGCTGGTCCTGGTGTCCTCGGTCAGCCCGGTCAGCGCCCAGTACACGCCGCCGAGGATGAGCGCGACGGAGATGGCGATGCCGTACCGCCGCTCGGTGCTCATCGTGTTCGCCGGCCGGCGCTGGACCTCGGACATGCTGCCCCCTGGGGTGCGGTGACTACCAGTCAACCCTGGCACATCCCGAGCCGGGTGTCGGTGGGGTTTTCCCCCGTTTCCCACCGAGCCGACCCTGACCTGCCCGCCGATGGCCGCGTCAGCCGGCCAGCTCTTTGCCGAGGCTGGTGGCGAACTGCTGCAGGGACTTGCGCAGCTTGCTCGACTTGGCGGTCTCCGCGAGGCTGCGGCCGCGCGACATGGCCGCGTCGACCGCTCCCTGGTCGAACGGCAGCAGCGCAGCGGCCTCGACCCCGGCGTACCGCCCGAGCGCCTCCGAGACCGCGTCGGCCGGTGAACTGCCGAGCGAACCCGAGCGGACCCGGTTCACCACCACTCGCGGGCTCACCGACGGCACCACCGCGCGCAACTCGTGGATCGCCCGGATCAGCCGGGTCAGGCCGACCGGGTCCGCCGTCCCGACGACGATCACCTCGTCGGCCTCCTCGAGCGTCGCCACGGTCGCGCCGTTGCGCCGCGGCGCCAGCGAGTCGAACGAGATCTCCTCGTCGGTCTCGATGCAGAACCCGACGTCGGCCACCGTCACCGGCGCCAGCATCCGCGCCGTCGACCAGATCGACTCGACCGCCGCCGGCCGCAGCTCGGTCCAGCGATCCGCCCGGCTGAGCCCGGTCAGCACGAGCAGACGCGGCTCCACCTGCCGCGCGTGCTTCGCGAGCGTCGCCATGTCGAGCCCACCGCTGCCCGCCGAACGCGCCGCGGCCGCCAGCCCGGAGGTCTCGTCGAGCATCCCGAGCTGTTGCGCGACGGTGCCGCCGTACACGTCGGCGTCGGCCAGCAACGTCGGCACGCCCTGCCCCGCCAGCTCACACGCCAGCCCGACGGCGACCGTCGTACGCCCCGGAGCGCCCGTCGGCCCCCAGACCGCGATCATCCGGCCGCTGCCCTGGTTGTAGACCGGCGGCGGTTGGTCCGCCGTGTCGGCGGCCACCGGCACGAAGCCACCGGCGAAGTGCGAGACGGACAGCGGCGGGCCGGCGTCGACCGCGTCGGTGACGGCCCGGCCGAGGTCCTCCGGACTCACGTCCGCCGGGAGGATCCGCTCGATCCCCATCCGGCTGAGCCTGTCCTCGGTGCCGAAGGGATCGCCGCTTTCGTTCGGGTCGGCCAGCGCGACCACCGCGATCCGGCGCGCGTGCAGCGCCGCGACGGCGTCGGAGGTCAGCCTGGGCAGATCGTCCGCGAGCAGCACCGCCCGCGCCTGCCCGCTCGCGGCCGCCGCCATCACGTCGGCGATGTCGACACACCGCCGTACCACCCGGATCCCCGGGGCGCGCTCGGCCCGCCGGACGACGTCCGCCTCCCAGGGCGCCCCGGTCACCGCCAGCAGGACTGGGATCGACATCAGCTGCCCTGCCTGACGAGCACCGGCTCCCCCGAGCTCATCGCGGACAGCCCGGCCGGCAGCCGGCGCAGGTCCGACTCCGACAACCCGATCAGGACCTGTCTACGGGCCGAACCGCCCGCAACACCTTTCACCGCGTCGATCTGGAGCACCCGGACCTCGAGCCAGAGCGGCTTGGCCGGCTGGTTCGCGTCCTTCGGCACCACCCAGACATCGACCTCGTCGCCGGCCGCGGTGTCCGACGGCAGCCGCCCGGTCGCCACCGAGAGCGGGAGCTCGGTGCGGTCGTTGTCCGCCTCGGAGACGGCCGCGTCCCGCGGCACGAACTCGCCCGCGTCGACGGCCCGGGTCAGGACGAGACCGTTGAGCTCGGCGTCGGCAGCGACGTACCTGCCCGCGTCCTCGGTGTTGGTGAAGCGCACCCGCGCCGTCGTCAGGTCATCGGCGGTCAGCTTCTGCCCGGCCGGGATGTCCCGCTTGGCCGCCCAGATCGAGGTGGTGTCGTCGGCCGCCGAGAGCAGCTTCGCACCGGCCAGCCCGGTGAGCGCGACGAGCAGCACGCCGAGGACGAGCCGGCCGTCCTTCCACCGGGCCCGCCGGTCGCGCTGGGCCGGGACGGACGGTGCCCCGAACCCGGTACCGCCGCGCACTGCTGTCTCGGCCACGTCGAACTCCCCAGTCCATCGATCGCTCGGAGCCGACATTCTGCCCTCTCGGGGTGCCTCCGCGTGCCCGGCTGTCCACAGAACGTCAGCCTGGGGACAAACGGGATCGTCCAATGGTCAACCGTGGCAAACTGAAGGAACCAGCCACTACCCGAAGGAGCAGAACAGATGCCGGCTCCGCGATTCCTCCAGCTCGCCGACGTCGCCGAGGTACTCAACATCTCCGCGAACCAGGTGTACGCCCTGGTCCGCCGTGGCGACATCCCCGCGGTCAAGATCGGCGGGCGCGGTCAGTGGCGGGTCGAGGCGACCGAGCTGGAGAAGTACATCGAGCGGCTCTACACCGAGACGCGCGAGTTCATCGACGCGCACCCGTTCGGCGAGGACGCCGAGCAGTCGGAGGACGTGCACCAGTAGGTCCTCCGGATCGCGCTTCAGCGGCGGCGTAGGGCACACAGGGCCTGGGTCGGCACCAGGCGCACGTTGTACACCTCGGTCCGTCGCCGCGGCGCATCCAGCGGGTGTTCCGCCAGTTCCAGGAAGTCCGCTCCGACCCGGTCGATCGTCCCGGTGACCGGCGTGCCGCCGCAGAACAGCGTCACCGGCGAGCGGTCCCGCGCGATCCCGCGCAGCAGGTGCGCCAACCCGAGCTTCCCCGCGACGGTCCCGACGGCCGGCTCGGCCCACGGCCCCAGACGATGTACGGCGACCAGCGCGTGCACCGGGATCAGCCACTCCTCGAACCGCTCCGCCTCGATCAGCAGGCAGTCGTTCCCGACCCGGGTGAGCTGACCCTGCACGGGCTCTGCGTGCGCCAGCTCCACGCGGACGACGGTGTCGACCGCCCCGCGCAACCGGTCGAGCACGGTGATCTTGCCGACCTCGGCGCGGATCCGGTCCGCGACCTCGCCGTACAGCTCACCCTCCTGCAGCGCATCGAACTGCGACTCCAGATCCGCGAACAACGCATCCCACCGCATGGCGGCGAACCTACCCGATCGCGCTCACCTTCCGTCCGTCAACCCGACGCTACGTGACATTTCACTTGCGAACCAGGCTCAGTACGGGTTTATAGTGAGCAAGTCAAAGCAAACCGAGGCAAACTCATAGATCAGCGGCGAATTTGAGGTGAACGCGATGGCTGGAGGACTGAAAGGCATGCTGGCGCTGGTGGCGCTGGCCGCTGTGGGCCTCGCCGTGCGCTGGACGACGGCCGGCTCGATCGCCGCGGCGAACAGCCACGACCTCGACTCGCTGACCGTCCTGGTGGTCGGCACGGTCGCCTGGATCGCCTACGGCTGGCTTCTCCTGGCCGTCGTCACCACCGCCCTGGAGCAGCTCCCCGGCGCGATCGGCACCCTCGCCACAGCCGTCGCCACCCGCATCACCCCCCAGACCT
>NZ_SMKR01000198.1 GCF_004348725.1 Kribbella turkmenica | reverse complement strand
AGGTACATCGAGGCGAACCCGTTGTCACCGAAGTCGCTGCGGGAGGCGCAGGAGGCGGTCGGACGGGCGACGTTCGTGGACGGCGGCGTGATCGGCCCGCCGCCGGCCGGCGGCCCGAGCCCGACACATCTGATGCTGTCCGGTGCGGCCGCCGCGCAGGCGGCCGAGCTCTGGGCCGGCACCGCGGTCACACCGATGGTGGTCGGCGACCTGCCCGGTGCGGCCAGCGCGGCCAAGTCGTCGTACGCGCTCTACAACAAGGGCAAGGCGGCCCTCGCCGTGCTCGCGTTCCAGCTCGCGGACAAGCACGGAGTCACCGAGGCGCTGACCGCCCAGCAGGTCCGCGGCGACGCCGGCTCGCTTCAGGATCCGTCCCTGCCCGACCAGCTCCGCCGGGTCGCCTGGCGCTGGGGGCCGGAGTTCGACGAACTGGCCGAGACTCTCGACGACGCCGGCCTCGAAAGCGACGCCGCCCGGGCGCTCCGACTGGTCTGGACCAAACTGACCTGAGGGGCGCTGACGGCCGCAGCGGAACGGATTTCCTGTCTGGCCGCGGTGATGGGTAGACTGTTTTGGTTGCCTCGGCGAGGGACGCCCCCCGAGAAATGTTGGGCGCGGCTCCGTGATCGACGCGGTGGTTCGTTGCCTGACGCCTTCTCCGGGGTCACAAAGCGCCCGCTGAGGCCGCAGCCGAGTTCCACTAGACAACCGATCACCGCAACGCATTCAAGGAGTTCATCTCGTGGCCGAGGCCAAGATCCAAGCCGAATCGCGCACGGAGTTCGGCAAGGGTGCTGCCCGCCGAATCCGCCGGGACAACAAGGTTCCCGCAGTCCTGTACGGCCACGGCAGTGACCCGGTGCACATCACGCTGCCCGGTCACGACACCATGCTGGCCCTGAAGACCGCCAACGCCCTGCTGATGATCGAGGTCGAGGGCGGCGAGAGCCACCTCGCGCTGCCGAAGCAGGTGCAGCGTGACCCGCTGAAGGGCTTCATCGAGCACGTCGACCTGGTGATCGTGCGGCGCGGCGAGAAGGTCCAGGTCGACATCGCCGTCCACCTCGAGGGCGAGGCCGTGAGCGACACCCTGGTCGTGCTGGAGCACCCGACGATCCTGGTCGAGGCCGAGGCGACCCATATCCCGGACGGCGTCACCGTGTCCGTCGAGGGCCTCGAGGTCGGCGCGCAGATCCACGCCTCCGACATCCAGCTGCCCTCCGGTACGACGCTGGCGATCGAGCCGGAGACCCTGATCGTGAACGTGACCGCCCAGCAGACCGCGGAGCAGCTCGAGGCCGACCTGTCCGAGGCCGAGGCCGAGGCCGGGATCGAGAAGGACGAGACTCAGGAGGCTCCGGCCGAGGAGCCCGTCCCGGCCGCCGCGGAGTAGTCTCAGCGCAGCAGAACTACAGGAGGGCCGGGATCTGTGGCGGACGACGTGTGGTTGGTCGTCGGACTGGGGAATCCCGGCCCTTCCTATGCCCGCACCCGGCACAACGTCGGCCACCTGGTCGCCGACGAGCTGGCCGCACGCACGGGCGGCAGGTGGAAGCAGCACAAGCAGATCCGGGCCGAGGTGATCGAGACCCGGATCAGCGGGATCCGGACGGTGCTGGCCAAGCCGCGGTCGTACATGAACGAGTCCGGCGGTCCGGTGTCCGGGTTGCTGAAGTTCTTCAAGGTGGAGCCCACCGGACTCGTCGTGGTGCACGACGAGCTGGACATCGACTTCGGCGTCCTGCGGGCCAAGTTCGGCGGCGGGGACAACGGGCACAACGGGCTCAAGTCGGTCCGGAAATCGCTTGGCACCGGTGAGTACTATCGAGTCCGGTTCGGCGTGGGTCGTCCACCGGGCCGGCAGAACCCCGCCGACTTCGTCCTGAACGAGTTCTCCGCCACCGAACGCAAGGATCTGCCGTTCGCGGTGGACCGGACGGCGGACGCGGTGGAGTCGCTGCTCACCGACGGCCTGGAAGCAACCCAAGGCAAGTACAACTCGTGAGGTCGGACAACTCGTGAAACTCGGCGGTCTGGTCGACACCCTCGTCACCGATCCGGTGGTGGCCGAGGCCGTTCGCGACGCCAGGAACGACGTTGTCACCGCCCTGGACCTGAGTACGCCCGGCCCGGTCCGCCCGGTCCTGCTGGCCGCGCTCGCGTCCGAACGGATCGGTGCCGGCCGGCCCGTGCTCGCGGTGACCGCGACGTTCCGCGAGGCCGAGGAGCTCACCGAGGCCCTGCAGTGCCTGGTCGACGACGCGTCGACCGTCGCGTACTACCCGGCGTGGGAGACGCTGCCGCACGAGCGGCTCTCACCCCGGTCGGACACGGTCGGCCGCCGTCTCGCCGTACTGCGGCGCCTCGTGCACCCGGATCCGTCGGACGAGACCACCGGGCCGATCAAGATCCTGGTCGCGCCGGTGCGCTCGGTGCTGCAGCCGCAGGTCGCCGGGCTGGCGGACCTGAAGCCGGTGCAGTTGCACGTCGGCGACACGGTCGAGCTCGAGGACGTCGTCGAGCAGCTGGCCGGAGCGGCGTACCACCGGGTCGACCTGGTCGAGCGGCGGGGCGAGTTCGCCGTCCGCGGCGGCATCATCGACGTCTTCCCGCCGACCGAGGAGCACCCGCTGCGGGTGGACTTCTTCGGCGACGACGTCGAGGAGATCCGGTACTTCGCGGTCGCCGACCAGCGGTCGCTGGAGATCGCCGAGCACGGCCTGTGGGCGCCGCCGTGCCGCGAGCTGCTGCTGACGGACGAGGTTCGGTCGCGGGCCGCGGTGCTGGCGAAGGAGCACCCGGAGCTCGCCGAGCTGTTCGAGAAGCTGGCCGAGGGGCATGCCGTCGAGGGCATGGAGTCGCTCGCGCCGGTGCTCGTCGACGACATGGAACTGCTCGTCGACCTGATGCCGGCCGGCACGCACGTGGTCGTCAGCGACCCGGAGCGGGTGCGGGCCCGAGCGCACGATCTGGTCGCCACCAGCCAGGAGTTCCTGGAGGCGTCCTGGGCGGCCGCCGCCGGTGGTGGCGAGGCGCCGATCGACCTGGGCGCGGCGGCGTACATGTCGCTCGGCGACGTCCGGGAGCACGCGCTGGGCAAGGGCCTGGCCTGGTGGAGCCTGTCGCCGTTCGCGGCGGCGCCGGCCGACGACGCACCCGAGCTGCGCGACTCGATGGGCGAGCGGGTCGCGTTCGACATCGACCCGGACGCGGGTGCGGTCCGGAGCCGGATCGTCGCGGCCCGCGAGGTGGCGGCGTACCGCGGTGAGACCGCGGCCGCCGTCGAGGACATCCGCGGCTGGCTGCGCGACGGCTGGCGGGTCGTCTGCCTGACCGAGGGCCACGGCCCGGCGCAGCGCCTGGCCGAGGTGTTCGCCGAGGCCGAGCTGCCGGCCCGCGCGGTCGACGGCATCGAGGAGATCCCCGAGCCCGGCGTGGTTCTTATCTCGCAGGGGCAGCTGGACCACGGCTTCGTTGCCGAAGGCATCAAGCTCGCGGTGCTCACCGAGAACGACCTGGTCGGGCAGCGGTCGATGGCCGACCGTCGTTCGCAGCAACGGATGCCGAGCCGGCGGAAGAAGACCATCGACCCGCTCGAGCTGCAGCCCGGCGACTTCGTCGTGCACGAGCAGCACGGCGTCGGCCGGTACGTCGAGATGATGCAGCGGACCGTCGGCACCGGCGCCCAGAAGGCCACCCGCGAGTACGTCGTCATCGAGTTCGCCCCGGGCAAGCGCGGCCAGCCCGGCGACCGGCTGTATGTGCCGACCGACCAGCTCGACCAGGTCACCCGGTACGTCGGCGGCGAGCAGCCGACCCTGGACAAGATGGGCGGCAGCGACTGGGCCAAGCGCAAGGGCCGCGCCCGCAAGGCGGTCCGGCAGATCGCCGGCGAGCTGATCAAGCTGTACGCCGCCCGCCAGGCGACCAAGGGGCACGCGTTCGCCAGGGACACCCCGTGGCAGCGGGAGCTCGAGGACGCCTTCCCGTTCGTGGAGACACCGGACCAGCTGGCCACCATCGACGACGTGAAGCAGGACATGGAACGCATCACGCCGATGGATCGCATCGTCTGCGGCGACGTGGGCTACGGCAAGACCGAGATCGCCGTCCGGGCCGCGTTCAAGGCCGTGCAGGACGGCAAGCAGGTCGCCGTCCTGGTGCCGACGACGCTGCTGGTCCAGCAGCACTACGCGACCTTCGCCGAGCGGTACGCGGCCTTCCCGGTGAACGTGGCGCCGCTGTCGCGGTTCCAGACCGACAAGGAGGCCAAGGCCGCGGTGGACGGGCTGGCCGACGGGTCGGTCGACGTCGTCATCGGCACGCACCGGCTGCTGTCCGGTGAGGTGCAGTTCAAGGACCTCGGGCTGGTGATCGTCGACGAGGAGCAGCGGTTCGGCGTCGACCACAAGGAGCAGCTGAAGCGGTTGCGGACCGCGGTCGACGTACTGACCATGTCGGCGACGCCGATCCCGCGGACGCTGGAGATGTCGATCACCGGGATCCGGGAGATGTCCACCATCGCGACCCCGCCGGAGGAGCGGCACCCGGTGCTCACCTTCGTCGGCGCGTACGACGAGGGCCAGGTGACCGCCGCGATCCGGCGCGAGCTGCTCCGCGAGGGCCAGGTCTTCGTCGTGCACAACCGGGTGAACACGATCGAGAAGGCGGCCGCCCGGATCCGCCAGCTGGTCCCGGAGGCGCGGGTCAGCGTCGCCCACGGCCAGATGAACGAGCACAACCTCGAGCAGGTCATCCAGGACTTCTGGGAGAAGCGCTCGGACGTGATCGTCTGCACGACCATCGTCGAGTCCGGGATCGACATCTCGAACGCGAACACGATGATCGTGGAACGCTCCGACCTGCTCGGCCTGTCCCAGCTGCACCAGCTCCGCGGCCGCGTCGGCCGGGGCCGGGAGCGCGCGTACGCGTACTTCTTCTTCCCGCCGGAGAAGCCGCTGACCGAGACCGCGCACGACCGGCTGGCGACGATCGCGCAGCACGCGGACCTGGGCGGCGGCATGGCGGTCGCGATGAAGGACCTCGAGATCCGCGGCGCCGGCAACCTGCTCGGTGGCGAGCAGTCCGGTCACATCGCCGACGTCGGTTTCGACCTGTACGTCCGGCTGGTCGGCGAGGCGGTCGCGGAGTACCGGGGCGACACCCAGGCAGAGGAGCCCGAGGTCAAGATCGAGCTGCCGATCGACGCGCACCTGCCGCACGACTACATCCCGTCCCAGCGGCTGCGGCTGGAGATGTACCAGCGGCTGGCCGCGGTCCGCGACGAGGCGGGCATCGCCGAGCTGGTCGAGGAGCTGCACGACCGGTACGGCGACATCCCGCAGCCGGTGCTGAACCTGGTCGAGGTGGCGAAGTTCCGCAACCACGCCCGCCGGGCCGGCCTGCACGACGTCACTGTGCAGGGCAACCTGATCCGGTTCGGGCCGGTCGAGCTGCCCGATTCGAAGGTGCTCCGGCTGAACAGGCTGTACCCGAAGAGTCTGGTGAAGCCGCAACTGCGTACGATCCTGGTGCCGAGACCTGCCACCCGGCCGGTCGCCGGTCAGCCGCTCCGCGACCAGGAGCTGCTGCAGTGGTGCACCCGCCTGATCGACGACGTGATCGCCGAGCCGGTGGGAGTCCCGGCGTGAAACTGATGATGATGCGAGGAGATTCGGTGAGCAGAGGGCGACGGCTTCGGGCCATCGGAGCGGCAGTGGCGTCGGTGCTGCTGGTCGGCGGCTGCGCGGCGGGGACGCACCCGGGCGCGGCGGCCGTGGTCGGCACGACCGAGATCACCGTCGGTGATGTCGACACCACCTCCCGTGCGGTCAGTGCCGCGCTGGGACAGGAGTTCAACAGCACCGTGGCGCTGGGCGAACTGGTGAACAACGCCCTGGTCGCCGAGGTCAGCAAGCAGCGGTCCGTCACGGTCAGCGACGCCGAGACCGCCGAGGCGGCCAAGCTGGTGGTCAACGACCCGACGGCGTTCGCGAAGTTCGAGGCCGACCCGGTCGCCCGCGACTTCCTCCGCCAGGTGGCCGCGGCCGCGGTCGCGACCATCAAGCTCGGCGGCGGCACCGGGGTCAAGGACCCGAAGGTGCAGGTCGCCCAGCAGGCCGGCGTGCAGGCCGTCAAGGAGGCCTCGAAGGACGTTAAGGTCGAGATCTCGCCGCGGTTCGGCCAGTGGAGCGACGGCCGGATCGACAGCAAGATCTCCGGTTCGCTGTCGGAGGAGTCCGCGCAGGCCAAGGCCAAGCGCGAGGCCGCCGAGCAGGCCGCCCAGCAGCAGCAGCCGCAGGGCTGATGCCGGTCCAGCCTGGTGACACCGGGGTCGGTGCGATCAAGGTCGTCCTGACCAGCCCCCGGGTGGCGCCGGGCCTGCTCACCCGCGCGGCCTGGCAGGCGTTCGCCGACGCCGACCACATCGGAGCCGCCGAGCTGCGGCCGGACGTACAGGCGGTCGTCGGCTCCGGCCTCGTCGTCACCCAGGTCGAGGGTGGGGTCGCCGAGCACTGGGGCTGGCTGTCCGCGGCCGCCGCCGAGGGCCAGCAGGTCGCCTGGCTGGTCGGGGAGGACGGCGAACCCGGGTTGCTGCGCGTGGTCGCCGACCAGGTGAGCCGCGAGCCGCGTCCGCCGTACCAGGTGGAGATCCTGCACGGATCGTACGACGTACCGGGTGCGCGGCTGATCGACCTGGTCCGGGTGATGGACCGGCTGCGCCGGAACTGCCCATGGGACCAGGAGCAGACGCACGAGAGCCTGGCGAAGTACCTGCTCGAGGAGACCTACGAGACCCTCGAGGCGATCGACACCGGCGACCGCGCCCACCTCCGCGAGGAGCTCGGCGACCTGCTGCTGCAGGTCGCGTTCCACTCCCGCATCGCCGAGGAGGACCCGGACGAGGGCTACTCCATCGACGACGTGGCCGGCGACATTGTCGAGAAACTCGTGCGCCGCCACCCGCACGTGTTCGGCACCGTCGACGCGGCCGACGCCGCCGCCGTCGAAGCCAACTGGGAAACCATCAAAGCCGCCGAGAAGCAGCGCAGCTCGGTCCTCGAAGGCATCCCGCTCGCCCTCCCGGCCCTGGCTCTTGCAGACAAGGTCCTCGGCCGCGCCGCCCGGGTGCTCCCGGCCGACGCCGAGGCCACCGAGCCCACCGACGACGCCGACCGCCTCGGCCGGGAACTGGTGGCCCTCGTCCGCGAGTCCCGCGCCCTCGGCATCGACGCCGAACAGGCCCTCCGCACCACCGTCCACCACCTCGCCCAACAGATCCGCACCACCGAATCGGGCTGAAAACCCGGTGCGCGGTCGCCCGGGTCGCTGGCAGGGTGACGTCGGTGGATATCGCGCAGCTTCTGCAGGACCGCTGGGGTCTGGTCGCAACTCACCTCGAAGAGCTGACGGGTGGGATGAACTCGGAGGCCTGGTCCGCAGCGGTCGACGGCCGCCGGGTGGTGCTGAAGTCGGTCGACGCCGGCGACGGCGGCTTCACGCCCGGCCTCGAACTGGCCGCGAGGCTCAGTGACGCCGGCCTGGTGACCGGCCGGCCGGTGCCGAGCGACGCCGGCCGATTGGTCGAGCGCGTCGACGGACGGCAGGTCGGGGTGCTGGACTTCGTGGACGGGGAGCCGCTGACCCAGGCCGATGCGACCGAGATCGGCGAGCTGCTGGGACGGGTGCACGGGCTGTCCAGGGAGCCCGCGGGCGAGGTGAAGGACTGGCTCCAACTGGTGACGCAGCTCGACCCGTGGCTGGACCTGGAGCCCTGGATCCGGCCTGCCGTCGAGGGCGCGATGGACGGCGTACGACGGTTCGAGTCGCTGACCTGGGCCGGGTTGCACGGGGACCCGGCGCCGGAGGCGTTCTTGCGGCAGGCTGACGGGACCGTCGGGTTGATCGACTGGGGTGCGGCGATGCATGGCCCGGTGCTGTACGACCTGGCGTCGGCCGTCATGTACGTCGGCGGGCCGGCCGCGGTCGTGCCGGCGTACCTGGGGGAGCGGCCGGAGCTTCGGGCCGAGGTCGAGGGTGGGCTGGACGCGTTCCTGCAGGTCAGGTACGCCGTGCAGGCCGGCTACTTCGCCTGGCGGTGCTCGAACGACGTCCGCGCCGGCATCGCCGACGCCGCCGAGAACCGGAAGGGACTCGAGGACGCCCGCCGCGCCTTAGGCCTGTAGCTTACGGAGCCAGGGGAACGGGCCGGCGAGCTGGAGGGAACTTGTTGTGAGCAGGGACAGCCGGCGGATCTCCAGACTGCTCCGGCACACGGCAGGTGAACGCGGGCTCACGATGAGTGCGGACGGCTGGGCGTCGATCGAGGACGTCCTGCGGCTGCTGGAGATGGACCGGCGGTCGCTCGATACCGCCGTCGACCAGAACGACAAGCAGCGATTGCAGGTCGACGGGGAGCGGATCCGGGCGTGTCAGGGGCATTCGCTCGCCGGGATGCCGGTGACGCGTGAAGCCTTGGAGAACAGTTGGGAACGGGTCTACCCCGATCACCTGCTGTGGCACGGGACGACGTACCAGGCTCTGGACGGTATCAAGGCGCACGGGCTACTCCCCGGGCGGCGCACACACGTTCATCTGGCGCCTTCCAAGGACAGCCAGGTCGGCCGTCGAACGGCTGTAGACGTCTTGCTGGGCGTGGATCCCGGTGATCTGGTCGTCTATCGGGCGCCGAACGGTGTGTTACTGGCCCCGTTCGTCCAGCCGGATGCGATCGTTGGGGTCGACGCGGTCCACCGTGCCCGCTGGTCTGCCAGCTAGGCTCAGAACCGATTCGTCATCGAGAACTTGGGAGTCAATGTGGCCACCATCGAGGCCGTCGGCGCCCGCGAGATCCTCGACTCGCGCGGCAACCCCACTGTCGAGGTCGAGGTTCTCCTCGACGACGACACCGTCGCCCGGGCCGCAGTGCCGTCGGGCGCGTCCACCGGCCAGTTCGAGGCCGTCGAACTGCGTGACGGCGACAAGGCCCGGTACGGCGGCAAGGGTGTCCAGAAGGCGGTCACCGCCATCTTGGAGGACATCGACAAGGAGATCGTCGGGTACGACGTCCACGAGCAGCGGCTGATCGACCAGGCCCTGCTGGACCTCGACGGCACGCCGAACAAGGCCAAGCTCGGCGCGAACGCCATCCTCGGCGTCAGCCTCGCCGTCGCCAAGGCGGCCGCGGAGTCGACCGGCCTCCCGCTGTTCCGCTACGTCGGCGGCCCGAACGCGCACGTCCTCCCGGTGCCGATGATGAACATCCTCAACGGCGGCGCGCACGCGGACAGCAACGTCGACGTGCAGGAGTTCATGATCGCCCCGATCGGCGCCGCCACCTACGGCGAGGCCCTGATGCAGGGAGCCGGCGTCTACCACGCGCTGAAGGCGGTGCTGAAGGAGCGCGGCCTGTCCACCGGTCTCGGTGACGAGGGCGGTTTCGCGCCGAACCTGGCCAGCAACCGCGAGGCGCTCGACCTGATCGCGGTCGCGATCGAGAAGACCGGCCTGCAGCTCGGCAAGGACATCGCGCTGGCGATGGACGTGGCCGCGAGCGAGTTCCACACCGACGGCCTCTACGCGTTCGAGGGCGGCAAGAAGTCGGCCGACGAGATGATCGCGTACTACGCCGACCTGGTCGCGTCGTATCCGATCGTCTCGATCGAGGACCCGCTGAACGAGGAGGACTGGGACGGCTGGAAGGCGATCACCGCCGAGCTCGGCACCAAGACCCAGCTGGTCGGCGACGACCTGTTCGTCACCAACGTCGAGCGGCTGCAGCGCGGCATCACCGACAAGGCGGCGAACTCGCTGCTGGTGAAGGTGAACCAGATCGGATCGCTGACCGAGACCCTGGACGCGGTCGACCTGGCCCACCGCAGCGGCTTCACCTGCATGATGAGCCACCGCTCCGGCGAGACCGAGGACACCACCATCGCCGACCTCGCGGTCGCCACCAACTGCGGCCAGATCAAGTCCGGCGCCCCGGCCCGGTCGGACCGGACCGCGAAGTACAACCAGCTGCTCCGGATCGAGGAGGAGCTCGACGACGCGGCGACGTACGCCGGTCGCTCGGCCTTCCCGCGGTTCCAGGGCTGACCTGACGTGCCGCCCCGTCGGGAATCCGGTGCACGCCCCGGCTCGCGTCCGTCGAGCCGGACCCAGTCGCGTCCGCGGCGCCTTGCCTTCGGCCCCGCCCCGACCCACCCCGCCCGGCGGGGCGACCAGCCCAAACGCCGTACGACGAGTTCCCCGGCCGGCCCGGTCCGGACGCGGGGCTCGCGCAACCTCACCGGCCGGGCGGCCGTCGTGCTGCTCGTGCTCGGTGCGCTGATCGTGTCGTACGCGCAGAGCCTGCGGGTGTGGTTCGACCAGCACCAGCAGATCACCGCGCTGCAGCAGGAGATCCGCGACCGGGAGAAGCGGGTCGCCGAGCTGAACGACGAGATCGCCCGCTGGGACGACGACGCGTACGTGAAGGCGCAGGCCCGGCAGCGGCTCGGCTGGGTGATGCCGGGTGAGGTCGGGTATCGCGTGATCGGCGCGGACGGTAAGCCGGTGGGCGCACCGCCGGAGCCGTCGGCGCCGTCCGACGCGGCCGCCGAGGAGCAGCAGCCGACCTGGTACACGAAGCTCTGGGGAAGTGTCGAGGGCGCGGGCAAGCCCGCGGTTCCGTCGACGCCGAAGCCCACCAAGCCCACACCGAAGCCGATCCTCACGCCGTCGCCCAAGGTGACCCGGTGAGCGTCAGTCCTTCCGATGAAGAAGCGGTCGGGAAGCAGTTGGGCCGGACCCCGCGCGGCATCCGGTCGGTGGCCCATCGCTGCAGCTGCGGCCTCCCCGACGTGGTCGAGACCGAGCCGCGGCTGCCGGACGGTACGCCGTTCCCGACGACGTACTACGTGACCTGCCCGCGGCTCGCGTCCGCGATCGGCACGCTCGAGGCCGAGGGCCTGATGAAGGAGATGACCGACCGCCTGTCGACCGACGAGGACCTGGCCGCCCGCTACCGGGCCGCGCACGAGTCCTACCTGGCGCACCGCGAGTCGATCGAACACGTCGAGGAGATCGCCGGCGTCACCGCCGGCGGGATGCCCACCCGGGTCAAGTGCCTCCACGTCCTGGCCGGCCACTCTTTGGCGGTCGGACCCGGCGTGAACCCCCTGGGCGACGAAACGCTGCACGCCTTGCAGGACTGGGGCCGCCGGGGGCCCTGTGTCTGACCGGGTGGCGGCGGTCGACTGTGGCACGAACTCCATCCGGCTGCTGATCGCCGACCTGATCGACGGTGAACTGCGCGAGGTGGATCGGCGGATGACGATCGTGCGCCTCGGACAGGGCGTCGACGCGTCCGGCGCCTTCGCGCCGGAAGCGCTGGAGCGGGTCTTCGCCGCCTCCGCCGACTTCGCCGAGGCGATCAGCGCAGCCGGCGCCACCCGGGTGCGGTTCGTGGCGACCTCCGCCGCTCGCGACGTCGGCAACCGCGACGAGTTCTTCGCCGGCATCCGCGAGCGCTTCGGCGTCGAGCCGGACATCATCTCCGGCGCCGAGGAAGCCGAGCTGAGTTTCCGCGGCGCGACCCAGGCACTCGGAATCCCCGGGCCCTACCTGGTCGCCGACATCGGCGGTGGCTCCACCGAACTCGTCCTCGGCGACGCCGTCGGTGTCCGCGCCGCCGAGTCCCTCGACATCGGCTCGGTCCGCCTGACCGAGCGCCACGTCACCTCCGACCCGACCGCGCCCGACGAACTCGCCGCGATCAGCAAAGACGTCGACGCTCTCCTCGACACCACCACCGTGCCGATCGGCCAGGCCCGCGCCTTGGTCGGCGTCGCCGGCACGGTCACCACGGTCGCCGCCGTCGCGCTGCGCCTTCCCGAGTACGACCGGACTCAGGTCCACCACGCCCGTATCCGCGGTCCCGTCCTGCGCGACACGACGGACTGGCTGACGAACTCCACCCGCGCCGAGCGTTCCGCCGTACGGTCGATCCATCCCGGCCGGGTGGACGTCATCGGCGCGGGCGCGCTGATCCTGCAGCGGCTGTACGACCGGATGGCCGTGGAGGAAGTACTCGTCTCCGAACACGACATCCTGGACGGCGTCGCGCTGTCGCTCGCCTAGCGGTGGCGGATTTCGTCGGAGGCGATCGTCAGCACCCGATCGCGCCGCGCGTTCAGCAGGTCCTGCCGGGTCGGAAGGTTGCGGTAGAGCGTGCCGATGCCCACCCCCGGCCTGCCGGGCGCTTCCCGCGAGCGACGCCTCGACCGCCTGGTCTGATCCACACTGCACCTTGTCGACTGGAAGCGGTCAGCCGGTCCGGGTCATAGGCTGAGGGAGTGAAGCTGCCGCATCCGTTGACGGGGGAGTTGTTCGAGAGCCCGGTCCCACCGGGCACGGGCTGGCCGGAGGATCCCGCCGTACGTCGTACTCCGGTGGCTCACGACGCCGCCGAAGTGGTCGAGCTGGCGACGACGGGCGACGTGGCGGAACTCGAGGCGCGGGTCTCGGTCTGCCGGGCCTGCCCGCGCCTCGTCGAATGGCGGGAAGACGTTGCCTTGAGCAAGCGGAAGTCCTTCGCGGACCAGCCGTACTGGGGGCGCCCGATCGCGGGCTGGGGCGACCCCGAACCACGGATCCTCATCGCCGGCCTCGCTCCCGCGGCGCACGGCGGTAACCGCACCGGCCGCGTGTTCACCGGCGACCGGTCCGGCGATTGGCTGTTCGCCGGCCTCTACCGCGTCGGGCTCGCCAATCAGCCCACCAGTGAACACGCCGGCGACGGCCTCCGCCTCACGGCCACTCGCATGATCGCCGCCGTCCGCTGCGCTCCACCCGCGAACAAGCCCACCCCCACCGAGCGTGACACGTGCGCCCCCTGGTTCCGCCGCGAGCTGGAGCTGGCGCTCCCGACCACCCGAACCATCATC
>NZ_SMKR01000197.1 GCF_004348725.1 Kribbella turkmenica | reverse complement strand
ACTCATCCACCCCATCTCCCTGGCCGTCGGCGCCCGCCTCACCGTCGACCACATAGCCCAATCCTTCACCGTCTACCCCTCCATCACCGGCTCCATCGCCGAAGCCGCCCGCCGCCTCCACCTCCGCGGCTAGTCCTTCGCCCGCCAGCCGTTAGGACTGCGACCCGTGCCGTGCAGGACTTTCTGCCGCCGCGAGCCCTCGTACCACCTGGCCCGTCTACCGCATCGATGAGTGCGGTCCGATGTCGAGTCGCACGACGACAGCGTCCGACGACGGCTTGCCGGCGTATCCCTACCCGGATCCACCCACCTCAGAAGAATCCGTCGCGGGCGGTAGTACCGCGGGTCCGGTCGTAGCCGAGGTCGGCGGAAATGTCGGCGGCGGCTTCCAGCAGTAGCGGGACCGTCTCGTTTCGCAGCTTGTCAGGAACGAGACGTCCCGCCGACGTGGAGGAGGCGAGAGCCGCCACGACCGCGCCGGTACGGTCCCGCACCGGCGCGGAGGCGGAGATCAGGCCCTCTTCGAGTTCGCCGTCGACGATGCACCACCCCTGCTCGCGAACCTCGGCGAGCAGCGCCCGCAGCTTCACGGGATCGGTCACTGTGGTCGCGGTCAGGCGCCGCAGCTCGGCCTCCTCGAGGAACCGCGTGATCCACTCGGGCCCGGAGTACGCGAGCAGCACCCGGCCCATGGACGTCGCGTGAGCGGGCACCCGGGTGCCGACGGCGACGTTGATGCTCATGATCCGCCGGACCGGCACGCGAGCGACGTACACGACGTCCTGACCGTCCAGCTCAGCCATTGAGGCGGACTCGCCGGTGCGCTCGGCGAGGCGCAACAGGTGCGGCTGCGCCAGTTCGATCATCGCCTTCGTCGCGGTGTAGTGCTGCCCGATGCTCAGCACGCGCGGCGTCAGCGACCAGCGGGTCCCCTCGTTGGCGACGTATCCGAGCCGCTGCAGCGTCAGCAGCAGCCGACGCACCGCCGGACGGGACAACCCGGTCGCCGCAGCCAGCTCGGCCAGCGTCGGATTGGTCAGGTCCTCGTCGAACGCGAGCAGGACCGCGAAGCCCCGTTCGAGGCTCTGCACGTAGTCACGCTCGTTGGCCTCCACCCTCACACCCCTATCACTTCGTGTCACCTGAACTCTTGACCACGGACGCGCTGTGATGCACTCTCGACTCACTTGACCGCACAGCGTTCAGTATGTACGCACAGCGTACATCAAGGAGGTCCCGATGACCATTCCACCGCGAGAACTCCGCGACGCCTTCGGCCGCTTCGCCACCGGAGTGACCGTCGTGACGTGCCGGGCCACGGACGGCACCCCGCACGGAGCCACCGTGAACGCATTCACGGCGGTCTCGCTGGAACCGGCCCTGTGCCAGGTGACCCTTACCCGCAACTCGAAGGCCTGCGGGTACCTGAACGGTGCGCCGTTCGCGGTGAACGTGCTGGGGATGGGCCAAGCCGACACGGCCCGGCACTTCGCCGGACGCCCGGCGGATCCCGGGCCGGAGTGGGCGGACGGGCCGACCGCACCGGTGTTGGTCGGCGCCGCAGCCGTCTATTCCTGCCGCCCCTGGCGCACCTACGACGGCGGTGACCATCTGATCGTGGTCGGCGAGGTCGACCACGTGCACGTCACCGACGACGCGCCGTTGCTGTTCTACGCCGGCGCCTTCCGCGAGATCGGCGGCCGCGAGACCGGGGTCCACTGGGGCGGTTCGCTCGACTGTCCCGACGCCGGCTGGTTCAACGCCGCCACTGTTTTCACGCCCCTCCGCCCGCACGCCGCCTAGTCGAGCTACTCCGCAAGCATTCTGAGAGAAGGGCAGACCATGACGCTTCAGCAGGAACACACTTCGCAGTCCACTCCGACCGCCACCGCCCCGATGACCGGGGACGAGTACATCGCGTCGATCCAGGACGGCCGGGAGGTGTGGATCTACGGCGAGCGGGTCGCGGACGTCACCACCCACCCTGCCTTCCGCAACCCGGTTCGGATGACCGCCCGCCTGTACGACGCGCTGCACGACCCGGCCGTCAAGGACAAGCTCACCGTGCCGACCGACACCGGCAGCGGCGGCGTCACCCATCCGTTCTTCCGCAGTCCGCACTCGGTCGACGACCTGCTCGCCGATCGCACCGCGATCGAGACGTGGGCCCGGATGACGTACGGCTGGATGGGCCGCTCCCCCGACTACAAAGCCAGCTTCCTCGGCACGCTCGGCGCCAACTCGGAGTTCTACGCGCCGTTCGAGGACAACGCAAAGCGCTGGTACCGCGAGTCGCAGGAGAAGGTCCTGTACTGGAACCACGCGATCATCAACCCACCGGTGGACCGCGACCTGCCGCCGGACGAGGTCGGCGACGTGTTCATGAAGGTGGAGAAGGAGACCGACGCCGGCCTGATCGTGTCCGGCGCCAAGGTGGTTGCCACCGGCTCCGCGATCACCAACTACAACTTCATCGCCCACTACGGCCTGCCGATCAAGAAGAAGGAGTTCGCACTGATCTGCACGGTGCCGATGGATGCCGCCGGCATCAAGCTGATCTGCCGGACGTCGTACACCCAGCAGGCCGCGGTGATGGGCAGCCCGTTCGACTACCCCCTGTCGTCCCGGATGGACGAGAACGACACCATCTTCGTCTTCGACAAGGTGCTGGTCCCGTGGGAGAACGTCTTCCTGTACGGCGACATCGAGAAGATCAACGGCTTCTTCCCGGTCTCCGGCTTCATCCCGCGGTTCACCTTTCACGGCTGCATCCGGCTGGCCACCAAGATCGACTTCATCGCCGGGCTGTTGCTCAAGGCCCTCGAAATGACCGGCAGCAAGGACTTCCGCGGCGTCCAGACCCGGGTCGGCGAGGTGATCGGCTGGCGCAACACCTTCTACGCGCTCGCTGACGCGATGGCCCGCAACCCCGACGAGTGGACCAACGGGGCGCTGCTGCCCAAGCTGGACTACGGCCTGACCTACCGGATGCTGATGATCCAGGCCTACCCGCGGATCAAGGAGATCATCGAGTCCGACGTCGCCAGCGGGCTGATCTACCTCAACTCCCACTCGATCGACTTCAAGACCCCCGAGGTCCGGCCGTATCTGGACAAGTACGTCCGCGGCTCGAACGGCTACGAGGCGGTCGACCGGGTAAAGGTGATGAAGGCCCTCTGGGACGCGGTCGGCTCGGAGTTCGGTGGCCGGCACGAGCTCTACGAGCGCAACTACTCCGGCAACCACGAGAACGTGAAGGCCGAACTGCTGTTCGCCGCGGACGCGCAGGGCACTACGGCGGCGATGAAGGGATTCGCCGACCAGTGCCTGGCGGAGTACGACCTGGACGGCTGGACCGTGTCCGACCTGATCGGCAACGACGACGTCTCCTTCCTGCGCCACCGCGCCTGACCACGAGCAAAGGACAACTCCATGAGCACCACCCAGGAATCTCCCACCGCCGCCGGCTCGGGCGCGAACGCCTCCGACGCCTTCCGCGCCAGCGCGGCCCGCCGGGGCGCCGCCGAGACCACCCAGGAGCGGGCCGACCGCCTCTTCCGCCGGACGCTCGAGGCGATCTACGAGGTGATCCGCACCGAGGAGGTCAGCTACCCCGAGTTCCAGGCGGTCAAGCGCTGGCTGATGGATGTCGGCGAGGTCGGTGAGTGGCCGCTGTTCCTCGACGTGTTCGTCGAGCACGAGATCGAGAAGGTCGCGGCGAAGAGCCAGCGGGGGACGACCGGCACGATCGAGGGACCGTACTACCTGCCCGGCCAGCAGCGGCTCCCGGCCGTGACGACGCTGCCGATGCGGCCGGACGAGAAAGGCGACAAACTCGTGTTCAGTGGTCAGGTCCGGGCGCTCGACGGTAGGTCGCTGGCCGGGGCGGAGGTGGACTTCTGGCAGGCTGACGCCGACGGGTACTACTCGGGCTTCGCGCCGAATGTCGCGGCCGGAAACCTGCGCGGCGTGGTCGTCACCGACCAGGACGGCCGGTTCGCGATCACCACGATCAAGCCGGCGCCGTACCAGATCCCGACCGACGGGCCGACCGGCGCGATGATCGCGGCGGCCGGGTGGCACCCGTGGCGGCCGGCGCACCTGCACCTGATGGTCCGCGCCGACGGGCACCGGCAGGTCACCACCCAGCTGTACTTCGACGGCGGCGATTGGCTCGACTCCGACGTCGCCTCGGCGACCAAGGACGAACTGGTCCTCGCACCGGACCGACGCGACGACGGCAGCTACGCCGTGTCCTACGACTTCGAGCTCGAGCCCGCCGCGAAGTCCTGATCGCCCGCCTCAGAAAGGATCCGTCGTGACCGACGACCTGCGCATCGAGCGTGTCGAGACCGTCCTGCTCGACATTCCCCTGAAGCGACCGCACCGGTTCGCCCGGGCCGCCATGGACAGTCAGCCGGTCTTGTACGTGTTCGTCGGGACCGCCGGCGGGATCACCGGAGTCGGTGAAGGAGTCGTCCCCGCAGGGCCCTGGTGGGGCGGGGAATCCGTCGAGACCATGCAACTGGTCGTCGAGAAGTACATGGCGCCGGTCCTGCTGGGCCGCCCGGTCGACGACATCCACCGCATCATGCGCGACATCAGCGACGTGATCGCGGCCAACCTGTTCGCCAAGGCGGCGGTCGAGGTCGCTCTCCACGACGCCTGGGCGCGCTGCCTCGGCGTACCGGTGCACACCTTGCTCGGTGGACTCGTCCGCACCTCGATCCCGGTCACCTGGGCGCTGGGTACCGAGCCCGCCCAGGTGGTCGTCGAGGAGGCGCTCGGCAAGCTCGACGCAGGGCTGCACCGCTCGTTCAAGCTGAAGATGGGTGCACTGGACCCGGCGACCGATGTCGCCCGGGTCCGCGCGGTCGCCGAGAAGCTGGCCGGCGTGGCCGGCGTGCGCGTCGACCTGAATGCGCGCTGGGACCGGCTCACCGCACTCACCCATCTGCCCAAGCTCGTCGACGCCGGAGTGGAGATGGTCGAGCAACCGGTGCCTGGTTCGGAGATCGAGGCGCTCGCCGAGATCAGCGCCACGCTGCCGATCCCGGTGATGGCCGACGAGAGCCTGCGGACCCCGTCCGACGCGGTACGGCTCGCACGGCTCCGCGCGGCCGACATCTTCGCAGTCAAGACCACCAAGTGCGGTGGCCTCCGCGCCAGCCTCGAGATCGCCGCGATCGGCGCCGCCGCGGGCATCCCCTCACACGGCGCCACCTCCATCGAGTCACCCGTGGGAACCGCCGCCTCGCTCCACTTTGCCTGCGCCGCGCCCGGGGCCACCTGGGGTAGTGAACTGTTCGGACCACTGCTGATGGCCGAGGAAATGCTCACCGCCCCGCTGCGCTACGCCGACGGCCACCTGCACCTGCCCGGCGGGCCCGGCCTCGGAATCGAACTCGACCCGGACAAGCTCCGGGCCTTCCGGAGGGACTGATCGATGCTCTTCCACGTCACGATGGACGTCAACCTTCCACCCGCTCTCGACCCGGAGGGCTTGACGGAGATCCTCGACCGCGAGAAGGCGTACTGCCAGGACCTGCAGGTCAAGGGCAAGTGGGTGCATCTCTGGCGGGTCGTCGGCCAGTACGCGAACGTGAGCATCTTCGACGTGGACTCCCCGGACGAGCTGCACGAGATCCTCTGGAACCTGCCGCTGTTCTCGTTCATGACCGTGAAAGTCATGCCGTTGTGTCCGCATCCCTCGGCGCTGTGAGCACCCTCGCCGCGACGGTCGACGGGCCGCCGGACGCGCCGAGCCTGGTGCTCGGTCCATCGCTGGGAACCGGCACGGGTCTGTTCGACGTACAGGTCGCCTCCTTGGCCGCGAAGTACCGGATCATCCGCTTCGATCTCCCAGGTCATGGCCGGTCCCCCACCTGGGAGGGGCCGTTCCTCCTCGAAGATCTCGCCACCGCGGTACTGCGGATGCTCGACCAGCTCGGCGTCGACCGCTTTCACTACGCGGGCGTCTCACTCGGCGGCGCCATCGGCCAGCAACTCGCTGTCTCCAGCGCCCGACTCGACTCCCTGACCCTGATGGCCACCGCGGGCCGGTTCCCGGCCCCAGAATCCTGGCCTGCGCGTGCCGAACTCGTCCTGACCTCCGGCACGGAGGCGTTGGTCCCGTCGCGCTACGGCACCTGGTTCACACAGGAGTACGCCGACGCCAACCCGGCCGAAGCCGAGCGCCTGATCGCCATGCTCCGCTCGACCTCGCCCGTCGGCTATGCCGCCTGCTGTGAGGCCATCGCTGCCTTCGATCTGCGTGACCGGCTCGGCACCATCACCGTCCCCACTCTCGTCATCGCCGGCCAGGACGACCCCGCCACCCCGCCTGACACCGTCCGCGCCCTCGCTGACGCCATTCCGCCAGCGTCGTTCGTCGCAGCTGCCGGTGCTCACCTGATCAACATCGAAGCGGCGTCCGCGGTCACTCGATTGCTCGACAGGCAACTCGCGCGAGCTGATTCGCTCACCGACCAGAGGCGGACGTCACCGGCCCTGACACCTCGGCACCACCACTAGGTTCACCGACTGGCACGATCGATGCTGATCGTGGCACGACCAGCGCTGGCGGGTCCGAGGCGCCGGAACCTACGGTCGTTCCATGGCTGTGTCGCCGAACCCCGGCCTGGTCAGCGAGAAGGGAAACGCGAATGGCTGACGTAGCACCCCACGGGCTTCACCACGTGACCGCGATCGCGGAGGATCCACAGCGCAACGTCGACTTCTACACCACCGTGCTGGGTCTGCGCCTGGTCAAGCGCACGGTGAACTTCGACGCCCCGAACACCTACCACCTGTACTACGGTGACGCGTCCGGGCGCCCGTCCACGCTGCTCACGTTCTTCCCCTGGCCCGGTGCCCCGAACGGCAGGCAGGGGACCGGGCTCACGACGGCCACCGCGTTCAGCATCCCGCCGGAGTCGCTCGGCTGGTGGCAGACGCGGCTCCAGCAACTGGGAGTCGACGCCGACGAGCCGGTCGCCCGTGCCGACGAGGAGGTCCTGCGGCTGCGCGACCCCGACGGCCTGGTGATCGAATTGGTCGCGTCCGACGGAGACACCCGGTCCGGCTGGGACGGGGTGTCCGCGATCCCTGCCGACAACGCGGTCCGCGGCCTGTTCTCGGTGACCATGACCGAGCAACTGCTCGACCCGACGGCCGAGATGCTCGCCGGCATGCTGGGGATGCGGCACGGCGCGGACTCCCCCGACGGCAGCCGGTTCGTGATGTCCGGCGGCGCGGAGGGTACGGCGGTGGACGTACGGCCGAGCAACGCGTCCCGCGGGCTGCAGGCGGCCGGCACGGTCCACCACATCGCGTTCCGGGCGCCGGACCACGAGACGCAGGTGAAGTGGCGCGAACAGCTGATCGAGTCCGGGGTGAACGTCACCGAGATCCTCGACCGGCAGTACTTCACCTCGATCTACTTCCGCGAGCCGGGCGGAGTCCTGCTGGAGATCGCGACCGACCAGCCGGGCTTCACCGTGGACGAACCGCTGCTCGAGCTCGGCCAGCACCTCAAGCTGCCGCCCTGGCTCGAACCGGACCGTGAGCACATCCAGGCCTCGCTGCCACCGCTGCGGGTCCCGCCGGCCTCGCGCCCGGACGACCTGGACCGATGAGCGACGACCCGCTCCAGCGGCCGCACGTCTGGCAGCCGGGCTCTGCCGGCCCACCGCTCCTCCTGCTTCACGGCACCGGGGGCGACGAGCACGACCTGCTCGGACTCCGGCAGCACCTGGCACCCGACGCGCCGGTGCTGTCGCCACGCGGCTCGGTCTCGGAGCACGGGATGGCGAGGTTCTTCCGCCGGGTCCGGGAGGGCGTGTTCGACGAGGACGACCTCCGGCTGCGCGCGGACGAGCTCGCCGCCTTCCTCACCGCGGCCGAGACGAGGTACGGCGTACCGGCCGGGTCGTGGCTGGCGGTCGGCTTCTCCAACGGCGCGAACATGGCGTCCGCCTTGCTCCTGCGGCACCCGGAGTCACTCGCAGGCGCAGTACTGCTCGCCGCGATGGTGCCTTTCGTGGGCGACGAGCCCCGCGATCACGCACTGGCCGGAAGGCCCGTGTTGATCGTCAACGGCACCAGGGATTCGATGGCCACGCCCGAACAGACCAGGAGGCTCGCCGATCAGCTGCGCCGAAGAGACGCTGATGTGGCTGTGCTGACATTCGACGGCGGCCACACCGTCGACGTCGGCCAGTTGCCGCGCGTCAAGGAGTTCATCGACGCCCGGACGGCCAGCTACTAGCGCCCGAGCCCAAGGGATCTCCTCGGCCGTCCGGTCGAAGACAGCTCAAGACCCGGTCCGATTCGTCGACATCGCTTCCGTCGGTACCGACCTTCGGTAGGCATTGGGGGTGGTGCCAACCTCGCGCCGGAACACCGAGCGCAGGTTCGCGCCGCTGCCGAACCCGGTCGCGGCCGCGATCCTGTCCATCGGCCAGTCCGAGGTCTCCAGGAGCCTGCGGGCGCTGAGAATGCGCTGCAGGACGACCCAGCGCATCGGTGGCAGTCCCGTCTCGGTCACAAAGTGCCGGATAAAGGTGCGCCGCGACAGGTTGGAGTGCGCGGCCATCTGCTGCACCGTGATCGGTTCGCCGAGGTTCTCCATCACCCACGCCCGGGTCCGCGAGAGGTCTGAACGCGGGGGCGTCAGCACGTCGACGTACTGACGGTGGTCGCCGCTGCGCGCTGGTGCGGCGACCACGCCCTTGCCTGCCTCGTACGCCGCCGCCGAACCGTAGTCCGAGCTGATCAGGTAGAGGCAAGCGTCGATGCCGGCTCCCGCGCCCGCGGACGTCAAGATCTTGCCTTCCTCGACGAACAGCGTGTTCTCCACGACGTTCACGCGCGGATACCGCTCACGCAGCAGCGACAGGTACTGCCAGTGGGTCGTCGCGGCGCGTCCGTCCAGGACTCCGCTGGCAGCCAAGGCGAAGGTTCCGGTGCAGATACCGACAATGCGAGCCCCGTGATCGGCGCTGACCCGGATCGCGTCGAGGTAGGCCGGCGGCAGGGGGACCTCAGGCCGGTCGAAGCCGGGAACCACCACGATGTCGGCCTCGCCCACGGCCGACAACGGATGCGCCGGCGTGATCGCGACCGTGAGGTCACCCGGCACCGGACGGTGAGCAGTTGCGTCGGCATCGCCGCACACCATCAACCGGTATCCGTCGCAACTGCCCAGAATGTGCGCCGGAATGCTGAAGTCGAGACCGATAACCCGCGGCACGGCCATGATCGCCACGGTCAGCCGACTACTACGAGAGCGCACTCGCCCCTCCTTCGATCGGTACGGCGGCCCGCCGGTGGGTGATCTCGCTGCCAGATCCTGCGACCCGGAAAGGACTCCATCATGCCCCGTCGACTGTCGGTGAGGACAACGGCGGGGGGGCGTCACCTACGCCTTCGACGACGACCTCGAGTCCTCTCGTCCCGGCTTCCAGGAGCCCCGTGGATTCCTCCCGGCGCGGAGTGGCACGAAGGCTGCTGACTTTGGCACGGCCGCCGCTGGTGGGCCGCCGTGCCAATTCCTAGCGTGAACACGAAGACCCTCAGGACAAGGAGCGTTCGCAGATGACGGTACGGGTGGAGAACTTCGGGGTCCCGTGGGAGAGCGGCTACGGGTACGTCCAGGCACTGCAGCACGGCGACACTATCTACCTGTCCGGTCAGCTGGCCAACGACGGCACCGAATTGGTCTCACCGGCCTCGCTCGACGCCAACGGCACGCCGACGGACTTCTCCGCGATGGGCGACCAGATGCGCCGGACCTATGCGAACGCCGAGGAGCTGCTGAAGCGATTCGGCGCCTCGCTTGGCGACGTCGTCGAGGAGGTCGTCTACGTACTCGACGTCGATGCGGCGATGGCGGTCGCGGGCGAGGTCCGCAGAGCGGCGTACGGCCGCGAGGACCCGCAGGTCGCGAGCACGATCCTCGGTGTCACGAGGCTGGCGTTTCCCGAGCAGCTGGTAGAGATCAAGTTCATCGCCAAGCTCGCTGGTGCGACGGCGCCATGAGCCCGAATGCTGGGCGGGCTCGTGGTGCGAGCTGAGGGTTCTCGTAGGCCGACCCTACGCCGAAGCACCAGTCATCAGCTCGCTGCCCAGCGCCATCGCCGAGGGCTGTCCCCTGGTGCTCAGCCTCCATGCGACGTAGCGGAACAGGTGTAGTTCCGGAAGGATGTGTGTAGCGAGCTCGGAACGACGGCCTATGCACCGGCACGTCGCCGGATTCGGGACAGTGGGCGAGAGTGCCGCCCCCTCTCGCCTCGACAACTCTCCAGGTGCACGAAGGACCAGACCTGCACCGGCGATGAGCATCGAACCACCGGCGACCGCCCGCTGGATGTCGCCCGTGCCATTTTCGTGATCCCGCGTTGCGGGGTTCTGTGATCGGCTCCTCCGAACCAGCGCGATCCGAGTGCATGCGGGTCCAACATTCATGGACTAAACAGTCCAGATAAAATGGACAGCAGACGGCGACAGCGAGTCCTCCGCACGCAACGCCAATGGCAGAGCACGGGGTGCAGATCGATCCAAAGACGAAGATGCCCACACCTCGTACGCAGGTTCAGGCTGCAGGAGCCGTCGGGATCGCGTTGCCACCCAGGGCGACTGCAGCCGGCCGGGAAAAGGACGATACGGTCCATTTGTTGAAAACTGTCAGACAGGGAGAGACCAGTGCACTCAGCAGATCAGAACAGTGAGAGTCCATCGATGGACCACGGCGCATGCTCGGGTGTTGCCGACATGCCCGGCGATGCCCTGGCGCTGGGAGAGTCCGTATTGTGCAGCTTGGACTCGCTCGACGATCTGGCGCGTTGGCGGGACGAGGTCGTCAACCAGCGCCGGCAGGCGATCCTCGGTACCTCCGCCGCGGCCGATGCTGCTTGCCGAGCGAGTGACGGCACCGGGCGGGTGGCGCAATCCGTTGCGATCTCCAGGCTCGAGGCGCTGTTCGAGGCCGCCATCGACCGCATGCGCGGTAACGGTGAACTGGCGATCGATGCCGATCCAGTCAAGCTGGCGACGGCATTGACGGCCGCGCTACATGGCGGATCGTTACTGGCGAAGACAACCCAGGACATCTCCCGGCTGGAGGTCCCGCTGGACTTGGCGCTGAGCTATGTCCGCTCGCATTCAGCCAGGTGAGCGCCCGCCTCGTCAGGCCGAGAGAAACATCCGGACATGATCGAGCGCCATGTCGAGTGCAACCTCCATCGGCGCGATGTCATGTGCGGTCTGAGCCAACAGATAGCCGCCTTGCAACGCCGCCATCAGCCCGATCGCAAGCGTCCGAGGGTCGGCGTCGGGAGTGAGCGTCCGCGAATCCTGCATACGGCGTAGGCCGGCCTCGATAAGTCTCTCCCACTCGTCGAACGTCTCCGCCAGCGCCATCCGCGCGACCTCGTCCTGGTCGGAGACCTCTCCGGCAAGCGCGCCGAGAACACAGCCGTACGCGCCCTTTTGGAGCGCGTTGCGCTGGACGAGTGCATCCCTCCACCGAACCAGGCCATTGAACGATCTTAGGCGTTCCAGCGCGGCATGTTCGCGCTGGATGATCTCTTCCGCGCGAAACTGGACCACAGCGCGGACCAACTCCTCCTTATCGGCGAAGTTGTTGTAGAGCTGAGACTTGCTCGTGCCGCTAGCGGCCCGGACCTCGTCCAGACTGGTCGAACCGACCCCCTTCACGTACATGAGGTTGGCTGCGGCCTCGATGATGCGCTGCCTTGTCGCCGCGCCACGAGGTGTCAGCTTCGGCTCGGCTTCCACACTCTCTGACCTGGTCACGGAAACAAGGTTACCGGCCAGGATGATCGGCACCCGATCCTCTGCCCGTACCTTCCGCGTGCGCCGGCCGTTTCGCGCGCACTCAGCCGTAGCTCACCAACGACGCCGGCCGGCGGTTGCCCTGGCACCGCCCGGCCCGCACAGTCTGAACAGAACCAACGCCTTCACGGCTCCCTCGCGGTCGACGGCGTCCCGCGGTTCTCGGTCGCCCCAAGGACCAGTACGACGAAATCATGGCTTCGGAAATACGCGATCTGTCGTCCAGCACCAGGGCCCAGTGCCCGGCCAGCAGATCCGGCGACTTCGTGCTGCCGATGGCTGCCGGTGCACTCCTGCTGAGGACGTCAGGCTGATCGTAGCGATCCACGCCCATTTCCCCGCGCCGCACAGACCGAGAGCAGAGCGCGAAGCGGAGATCACAGGTGGGCCTCGCTGCCGAGCAATCGAAGATGCGCCAGCGTCATGTCGATCGCGGACGCCAACGGCGCGACGTCACGGGACGCCTGCGCCAACAGATAGCCGCCTTGAACGGCTGCCAACAGGCCGATGGCAAGTTGTGACACGTCCGCCTGGCATGGGATGACTCCCGCCTTCTGAAACCGTCGGAGGAGGTCTTCGAAGAGTCCCTGCCACGCCGAGAAGAGGTCGTGCAGCTTCTGACGCGCGATCGAGTCCTGATCAGCAACCTCATTCGCGAGCGAACCCAATGGGCACCCGTACCGGCCACCCTGCGGCCCATTGGTCTCGACCAGCGTGTCCCTCCACCGCCGCAATCCTGCGAACGTCTTCACGCTCCCCAGCCGCGCCCGCTCAGCAGCGATCGTTCGGTCCCCCACGAACTCGATGACCGCTCCAACCAGCGCGTGCTTGTCTTCGAAGTGCCAGTACAACTGTGACTTGCTCACGTTGCTGGCTATGACGACGTCGTCGAGGGTCGTGGCGCTGACACCTCGCAGGCGCATCAGGTCGGCTGCCGTAGCGATGATCCGGGATCTCGTCCTCGCGCCACGCGCCGTCAGCCGCGGTGTCTGGGCCCCGCCCGAACTCTCGTCCACCCGCCCATGTTACCGGCCCGGCACCTCCTGACAGAGAGCCGGCAACCGAGTCAGCCCCGTATCGGCGTACGTCCGCCCACGATCGCGGTGAGCGGGGCCACCCTTCCAAG
>NZ_SMKR01000196.1 GCF_004348725.1 Kribbella turkmenica | reverse complement strand
GTCCTGCCGTCCCAAGCCGCCCCCGCCCGCGGTGTGCGATGCCCAGTGCCAGCTCAACAAGAAGATCATCAAGGAACGCGAGGAACTCGAGCAGGGAGCAAAAAACATCCCCCAGCCGTCCCCAGGTGACCCGTCCCGCGCCAACGGCAATCCAGCCCTGTGCCCGGTCGCGCCGAACCAGCCGGCCACCGTCGTCGGTGCCCAAGACGACCTGACCGACGAAACCAGCGCCTGGTCCGACCAGCAATACCAAAGCGCCCTCGACGAGGTCGGCTCCGTCGTCGACAGCGTCGCCAACACCGGCGGCCACAACTGGCTCAGCATGGGCATGACGGGCGATCCGTCGTTGGGAGACAGGATCGGTGGGTGGTTCGGAGACGAGCCGATCCAGCAGAAGCTCGGCAAAGAGGTTTTCGTCGATCCCCTGGTCGAGACCTACGAGGCGTGTGAGGCGGCCGTTCAGATGGAGGGCCACGCCGAAAACTGGCAACAGTGCAAGACCGGCCTCGCACTGACGGCGCTCGGCTTCACCGGCGGCGGCAAGGTCGGGCATCGGAGTAACCGCCGAAGGCCTCGCAGCCGCAGAAACCGGCGGACCCTGGGCCGGCGCCCTAGCCGGTCGCGCGACCGCCGCAAAGGTCGTTGCTGATCCGCGGCCGGTTCTCGAGCCCTCGGGCGTCCCTGATCGCTCAAGCGCCGTCTACATCAGTGTCAGGAAGGCCGATGGCACGATCGAAACTGTTGGGTCGCGCCCCGGGGGATGCACGCCGAGGATGTAGCTCAGGGCATCGCACCAGGCAGGCAGATGAGTCGGCCGTTTGGGTGCCGCCGGGATGCAGGCACAGGAGAATTGACCTGGCAGCCGATTAACGTGTGTGTTCGGCTTCAGCCGAAGTATTCCCGTCCCTGTTTCCGCCAGGTACAAGGGCTGACTCAGGCGGAGCTTGGGGTCGATGAGGAGGGAAAGTTGACCGTCGCAGGCAGACCTCGCCATTCGGGCGGTGGATTGGTCGAGTTACCAGGTGCTCGACGGAAGCGCATCGCGGTTGCGCTAGCACCTGGCTGAGTTCATCTCGGCGGGTCCGGTCGATGAGCGTCCTCAACATGTACGAATCGCTGTACTGGACCTGTTGTTCCATTTGATTCAAGCCGCCAGCTATCGAGCGGACGATCTTGGGAAGCGATGCCTCGAGCGGGCCGTCGCCGGAGGTTGGTTGCTGGTACGGGAGGCCATCGCCGGCCCTGCAGCCGTCACGGAGGCATCCATTGAGGTCTGGGACATCGCATCACCTGAGCACGCGCAGATCGCTCGGGCGAGTCTTTGACTCGACAGTCGTGGCTCCAGTCCCCATGTGCCGTCCGTCGAGGTCGGACTGCACGAGGAAATCAGGAGCGACTCGAAGCACAGCAGGTACGGCGAACGCGCCGGGCACCCGGAGGGCGTTCAGCCCGTCGGCCTCCAATGAGTACAACTCCGGCGGCGGACCGTTGTGCGTCTTCACGATCACCGACCGGCCCAGCGACGTACGCACGCGGTAGGTGCTGCTCGCGTAGCCGCCTTCCAGCAAGTCACCGGACACCGCGGAGCCGAGTGACAGGCCGTCGAGCCACGAGGAGGAGTCAGCACGTGGACGATCCTGGCACCTGACGAGCGGTCGGATACCCTGGTCCGCGATATGGCTGGTTCTCCCGCACCCAATCTGGTCAACCTGGAAGCCGTTTCCAAAGGCTTCGGGACTCGGACACTCCTCGACTCGGTGAGCCTCGGCATCGGCCGGGGCGAGCGCGTCGGCGTGGTCGGGCGCAACGGCGACGGCAAGTCGACGCTGCTGCAACTCCTGGCCCGGCGGGAGCAGCCGGACAGCGGCCGGATCACCCACAACCGCGACCTCCGGCTCGGATACCTCGGCCAGACCGACGACCTCGACCCCGACCAGACCGTGCTGCACACGGTGCTCGGCGACGTCGAGACCTACACCTGGGCAGCGGATCCGCGTGCGCGTTCGGTCATGGAGCACTTGCTCGGCGGAGTGGACCACCAGGCGCTGATCGGCACCCTGAGCGGTGGCGAACGCCGCAGGGCCTCGCTCGCCCGCCTCCTGCTCACCGAGGTCGACCTGCTCATCCTCGACGAGCCGACGAACCACCTGGACATCGAGGCCGTCAACTGGCTGGCCGCGCACGTCGTCGACCGCGCCAGCGCGCTGATCGTCGTCACCCACGACCGCTGGTTCCTCGACGCGGTGTGCACCGACACATGGGAGGTCCAGGGCGGCCGCGTCACGTCGTACGACGGTGGGTACGCCGCCTACGTCCTGGCCAAGGCGGAGCGTGCCCGGACGGCTCAGGTCTCCGAGGCCAAGCGGCAGAACCTGTTGAACAAGGAACTCGCCTGGCTGCGTCGCGGCGCCCCCGCCCGCACCAGCAAGCCGAAGTTCCGCATCGACGCGGCGAACGCGTTGATCGAGAACGAGCCGCCGCCCCGCGACAAGCTCGCGCTGTCGCAGTTGGCGACCGCGCGACTCGGCAAGGACGTGTTCGACGCCGAGGACGTCAGCTTGAGCTTCGGCCGCCGGGTCATGCTCGACCACGTCACGTTCCGCCTCGGCCCGGCCGATC
Source organism: Kribbella turkmenica (assembly GCF_004348725.1). Classification (GTDB taxonomy): domain Bacteria; phylum Actinomycetota; class Actinomycetes; order Propionibacteriales; family Kribbellaceae; genus Kribbella; species Kribbella turkmenica. Next base: position 10,413 of record NZ_SMKR01000196.1, on the reverse strand, counting down.
GCATCGGGCTGCTCGGTCCGAACGGTGCCGGCAAGACGACGTTCCTCAAGGTGCTCACCGGCCAGTTGCCGCCGGACCGCGGTGTCGTCAAGCAGGGCAAGACCGTCCGGGTCGCGAACCTGTCGCAGACGCTGGAGGAGGTCGACGGTGCGGCGACGGTCCTGCAGCACATCACCGACATCCGCCGTACGGCGGCCCTCGCCGGACGTGGCGGCGAGCTGACCTCGTCGCAGCTGCTCGAGCGGTTCGGGTTCAGCGGCGACAAGCTGACCACACGGATCTCCGACCTGTCCGGTGGTGAGCGGCGCCGGCTGCAGCTGCTGCGGATCCTGCTCGACGAGCCGAACGTGCTGATCCTCGACGAGCCGACCAACGACCTGGACGTGGAGACGCTCACCGTGCTCGAGGACTTCCTCGACAGCTGGCCGGGAGTGGTCGTCACCGTCACCCACGACCGGTACTTCCTCGAGCGGGTCAGCGACATGGTGTACGCGATCATGGGCGACGGCCGGGTCCGCCATCTGCCGCGCGGCGTCGACCAGTACATCGACGAGCTCAGCGGCGAGGCACCCCGCCGTACGACGACCGACCCGGAGCCGACCACCTCAGCGCCAGCCGAGGAGCCGGAGTCCGCGGTCGACGCGGTCGCGGCCCGCGCGGCGAAGAAGGAACTGAACCGGATCGAGCGCCAGCTGGCCAAGCTCACCGAGACCGAGGCCAAGCTGCACGACCAGCTGGCCGCGAACGCGAGCAACTACGAGCGGCTGGCCGAGCTGGACACCGAACTGCGGAAACTGGCCGACGAGCGGGCCGAGCTCGAGACCGCCTGGTTCGACGCCGCCGAACGCGCCGAATGATCAATCGCAGGGTGTAAATCGACCGTTTGATCCGAACGTTGATTGTGAACAATCGCACGATCACGCGGTGGGAATGCCTCCTTGCCGCCTGTGGAAAACGTGTGGAAACAGAACTGAGTCGCGGTGCACCCTCCGATCCCCTGTGATTCGGAGGGCGCACCGCGACTCCGGGTGAGCGGGCCCCGTGCCGGCCGGCGTTGTTCGGGCCCCGAGCCCCGGACACCGCCCGCCACTTTCGGCGGACCACCTCTAGCCGCCGAAGTCACCGTCGATCTAACGTTTCGTGGTCGGTCAGCCACCGACAGTCAGGACCCTAGTAGTCCCGCTCACTCAGTGTCGATAGCCGCCCGCTACAGCAGTCTCACGATCTCGTTGCAACTAGCAACGATCGATACCGGCGGGAAGTGACGGGTCGTCTTTTCGGATAATTCCGGCCTCAATTCCGCCGAGTTTGTCCGGGGCCGGCAAATGTCAGTGCTTTTCGAGATCGAAGGGCCTGACCAGTTCGCGGAGCACGCCGGCGATCCGGGCCTGGTCGCGCTCGCTGATGGATCCGAGCAGCGTGCGCTCGTGGGCCAGCAGGTCGGCCATCGCCGCGTCGACGGCGTCCCGTCCGGCGTCGGTGAGCTGGACCAGGACGCCGCGCCGGTCGGCCGGATCGGGGAGGCGCTCGACCAGGCCGCGGGCGGCCAGGCGGTCGACGCGGTTGGTCATCGTGCCCGACGTGACCAGGGTTTCCTTCAGCAGCCTGCCGGGGGAGAGCCGGTACGGCGCCCCGGCGCGGCGCAGGGCCGCGAGGACGTCGAACTCCCAGGACTCCAGGCTGTGGGCCTCGAAGGCTTGACTGCGGGCGCGGTCCAGGTGCCGAGCGAGCCGGCTGACCCGCGACAGCACCTCCATCGGCGTCACGTCGAGGTCGGGACGTTCCCGTCGCCAGGCCTCGAGAAGCCGATCGACCTCGTCTTCCATGCGGTCGACATTACGCGATCAAGACTCTTGACATCAAGACAACTCGCAGGTCTAGAGTATCTCGACATCAAGATAAATCCTCGGCGAGAGGCAGCAGCATGCGCACGTCACCGGTCTGGAGCCCGAAGCAGTACGGCACGTACGCGCAGGAGCGCGGCCGCCCGTTCGCGGATCTGATCGGCCGCGTCCGGGCGGACGAGGTCCGGACGGTCGTCGATCTCGGCTGCGGTCCGGGCAACCTGACCGCGACCCTGCGGGACCTGTGGCCGGAGGCCGCCATCCGCGGGATCGACAGTTCGCCGCCGATGATCGAGGCCGCCCAGCGGTATGCCGACGACAAGCTCACGTTCGAGATCGGCGACCTGCGGGAGTGGACCGCCGAGCCCGGGTCGCTGGACGTGATCGTGACGAACGCCGTCCTGCAGTGGATCCCGGGACAGCTCGACCTGCTGCCCGGGTTGGTCCGGGCGCTGAAGCCCGGCGGCTGGCTGGCGATCCAGATCCCCGGCAACGGCAATGCCCCGTCGCACTCGATCCTGCGCGACCTGGCCGCGACCGAGCCGTACGCGCAGTACGCGAGGAACGCGTCCCTGCGCGCCGAGGTCCCGGCCCCGGACACGTACGTCGACGCGCTCAGCGCCGAGGGGTGTGTCGTCGACGCGTGGGAGACGACGTACTACCACCTGTTGCGGGGCGACAACGCCGTACTGGAATGGGTGAAGGGGACCGGAGCGCGGCCGGTGCTGCAGTCGCTGCCGGACGACCTGCGGCAGCAGTTCGAGGACGAGTACGGCGCTCGGCTCGCGGAGGTCTACCGGCAACGCGACTACGGGACGCTGCTGCCGTTCCGGCGGATCTTCGCCGTGGCCCACAAGGAGGCATGATGCGACTCGACCACGTGCAGGTGTCCTGTCCGCCGGGCGGCGAGGAGATCGCCCGGGCGTTCTACCGCGACGCGCTCGGGATGACCGAGATCGAGAAGCCGCCGCTGCTGCGGGTCCGTGGCGGCTGCTGGTTCCGAGCGGGCGCGGCGGAGATCCACATCGGCGTCGAGCGGGACTTCCGGCCGGCGAAGAAGGCGCACCCGGCGTTCGCGGTCGACGATCTGGACGAACTGGCCGGAAAGCTGAACAGACTCGGTTATCCGGTGACGTGGGACAACGAGACGATCCCGGGCCGCCGGCGGTTCCACACCGCCGACGGCCACGGGAACAGGGTCGAGATCGTCTGACCCAGGCCGTGTCTGGCCTACTCCGTCGCGAGGGCTCCGGCGGGCGCCACCTTGGCTGCTCGCCGGGCCGGCAGCACCGAGGCCAGCAGACCGGCCACGGCGGCGACCGCGGCGATGATCAGCAGCAGGCTCACCGGTACGGCGTACTCGACGCTGCCGTCGACCGTCTGGCCGCCCATCAGCGCACTCGTCCCGGTCCAGCCGTAGATCAGGCCGAGCGCGATCCCGAGACCGGCCGCGACCAGAGCCATCAGCAGCGACTCGATCGCGAGCATGCCGCGCAACTGGCGGCGGGTCAGCCCCATCGCCCGGAGCAACGCGTTCTCCCGGGTGCGTTCGAGCACCGACAGGCTGAGCGTGTTGCCGACGCCGACGAGCGCGATCAAGACCGAGACCCCGAGCAGGCCGACGCCGATGATCAGCAGGACGTCGAAGACTTCCGTGTAGCTGCTCCGCTCGGGCAGCCCGCCGTCGACCGAGAGTTCCTTGACCGACGGGATGGACTGCTCGACCGCGTCGATCACGTCCGAGCCGTCCGCCTTCGGATCCGATGCCAGCCAGAAACCGGTGGTCGGGGCGGCCGCGGACAGCTTGCGCAGGTCGGCCGACGTGATCGTGATCGGATCCAGCCCGACCGCCCGGTGCGCGGTCAGCGTCAGCTTCTGGCCGCCGGAGACGACCGTCACCGGGCTGCCGTTCTCCAGGCTGAGCATGTTCATCGTCTGCGGGTCCAGCAGCGCGGCGCCCGGCGTGAGCTGAGCGGCCAGCGACTGGTTGTGGATCACGGATCCGGCCTCGGCCTGGTCGATGCCGGTCACCGGCACCTCCTGGCCGCCGGCCTGCACGGTCACCTGGCTCACCGGGACGACCTGGGTGATGCCGTTGATGTCCCGCAGTTGCCGCTCGGCGCCGGCCGGCATCTTCTCGTTGTAGGCGGCAACCATGATGTCGACCGGGTACTGCCCGTCCATCGACACGTCGAAGGTCTTGCGCACCGACCCGATGCCGACACACGTCAGGCTGATCAGCGTGACGCCGATCAACAGTGCGGACGTCGTGGCCGCCGTCCGCTTCGGATTCCGTACTGCGTTCGCGACCGCGATCCGCGCCGGGACACCGCCGCCGCGGACCGGCAACGCGCCGAGCAGGCGGATCAGGGCCGGCACCAGCAGCGAGCCGATCGCCAGTACGCCGAGGAACGAGATCACACCGCCCGCGACGCCGATCAGCACCCGGTGGGACGAGGCGCCGGCGACCAGCAGCAACGCGCCACCGGCCAGCAGGAGGAAGCCCAGGACCAGTCGCACGATGCCGGCCTTTGACGCCGCCGCCGGTGCGGCCTCCGGCCGGAGCGCGGCCAGCGGAGCGACTCTGGTCGCCCGGCGGGCAGGGATGACGGCCGCCGCGATCGTGGCCACGGTCCCCAGCGTCAGCGGGATGAACACCGACCACAGGTCCAGGTGCAACGGCACCGGCGGAAGGCCCCAGTCGAACTCGCGAGCCAGTGCGAGGACGAGTGCCGACAGTGCGACGCCGAAGACCACGCCGATCGCGGACGCGACCGCACCGACCACGGACGCCTCCCCGAGGACCGACGAGAACACCTGCTTGCGGGACGCGCCGACGCAGCGCAGCAACGCCATCTCGCGGGTCCGCTGGGCGATCACGATCGTGAACGTGTTGCCGATCACCAGGCAGGCCACGAACAGCGCGATCACCGCGAACATGCCGAACACACCGCCGAGGACGTCGATCCCGTTCGTGTAGTCCTTCACCCGGTGGTCTATCCAGCCCTCGCCGGTGAAGACCTGGAGGTCACCAGGCAGGACCGCCTGAGCCGCGGACGCGAGCGTCTGCTGGTCGACACCGGGCTTGGCGGCGAGCACCACCGCGTTGACGAAGGCGTCCGGTTCGAAGGTCTTCAGCGCCGCCGGAGTGACGACCGCGGACGCCGTGCCGAGCTGGTTCCTGTCGTCCAGCAGACCGACCACGGTCACGGTCCACGACTTCCCCGTGTACGCCGTGATCCGCAGCGTCTGACCGACCGCCACACCGTGCTTGGCCGCGACCTTGGCCGGCAGCGCGAGCTCGTTCGTTGTGGTCGGCAACCGGCCGGACGCCGTCCCGGGGCCGGCGATCCGCGAGGTGTCGTAGAGCGCGTCCACGGCGAGCCCGGCCGGACGGACCAAATCGGGGAACGACGCCGTCATGTACGCGGTCGAGAGCGTGACCACCGAGGCGGCCTGAGGCAGCTTCTGCAGCTTCGCCACGTCGGCCGCGGTGATCTGGGTGTCCCGCGGGTAGACGGCGGCGTCGACGCCGCGGTACTGCGCGCCGATCGTCGTGTCGACGCCGTTCGACGCGGAGGAGTGCGCGGTCAGCGCGAGGGTGCCGAAACCGACGCCGAGGACGATCGCCAGGCAGGCGGCGACCAGGCGGCCCAGGTGGGCTCGCAGTGAGGAGAGGATGGAGCGTCGCACCTCAGGCCCCCAGCTGCCGCAGCGCGTCGAGGACGGTCTCCGGGGTCGGCTCGAGCAGCTCGCCCGCGAGCTCGCCGTCGGCAAGCATCACGACGCGGTCGGCGTACGACGCCGCGAGCGGGTCGTGGGTGACCATGACGACCGTCTGGCCGAACTCGCGGACCGACCGGCGCAGGAAGCCGAGCACCTCAGCGCCCGACCGGGAGTCGAGGTTGCCGGTCGGCTCGTCCGCGAACACCACCTCGGGCCGGCCGACGAGCGCCCGGGCGACCGCGACCCGCTGCTGCTGACCACCGGACAGCTCCGACGGGCGGTGCGTGAGCCGGTCCTGCAGCCCGAGTACGTCGACCAGCGTCGTCAGCCACTGCTGGTCCGGCTTGCGGTTGCCGAGCTCGAGCGGCAGCAGGATGTTGTCCCTGGCCGACAGCATCGGCAGCAGGTTGAACGACTGGAACACGAAACCGACCCGGTCCCGGCGGATCCTGGTCAGCTCGGCGTCCGGAAGCTGGGTCAGCTCGGTTTCGCCGAGCAGCACCTGCCCACTTGTCGGCGTGTCCAGGCCCGCGAGGCAGTGCATCAGCGTCGACTTGCCCGAACCCGACGGACCCATGATCGCGGTGAACCGGCCGACCCCGAAGTCCACCGACACACCGTCGAGGGCGGCCACCGCGGTGTCACCCTGCCCGTACACCTTGCGCAGCTCGTGCGCCCGGATCGCCGTCCGCGGCACGCCGTCCTGCGGCAGTCGGCCCACCGCGAGATCCCCGGTCTGCAAACTCATGTCACTCCTCAACTCAACGGAACTCTCGTCGGTCAAGAAGTTAGTGATCGCGCCCCGGTTTCTCGTCGGACCGCAGACTGCAGTCGGCGTAGTACCTGGGTATTACCTGGTCGGCTTCACCAGGCCGGTCTCGTACCCCAGCACGACCAGGGCGACCCGGTCACGCAGGCCCGTCTTGGCCAGGATCCGGCCGATGTGCGTCTTGACCGTTGCCTCCGACAACGTGAACAGCTGGGCGATCTCGGTGTTCGACAGGCCGCGGGCGACCTCCACCAGGACCTCGCGCTCCCGGGCGGTCAGCTCGGCCAGGTCCGGGCGCTCCACCTCGCCGTCCGGGAGGGCTCCGGCGAAGTGCTCCAGCAGGCGCTTCGTCGTACTCGGGGAGACCACGGCGTCACCGGAGTACACCTGGCGGATCGCCGACAGCAGGTCGGCCGGGGGAGTGTTCTTGAGCAGGAAGCCGGCCGCGCCGGCCTTGATCGCGGCGAACGCGTACTCGTCCAGGTCGAAGGTGGTCAGCACGATCACCTTCGGGGCCTGGGGCAACGACTGGAGCCGGCGGGTGGCCTCGACACCGTCCAGCCGCGGCATCCGGACATCCATCAGGACGACGTCGCAGCCGGTGACCTGGATCTTCTCGATCGCCTCGCCGCCGTCGCCGGCCTGGCCGACCACCCGCATGTCCGGCTGAGAGTCCACCAGCATCGTGAAGCCCGCTCTCACGAGCTCCTGGTCGTCCACCAGGAAGACCCTGATCATCTCGTCCTGCACGCTTTCACCTCGCTTCGCCCGGTTCCAGCGTGAATGACACGATGGCTGTGCTTCCTGTTCACTCGCTACGCTCGCTCACGTGTCCTCCAGTCGGCAGGTGGTACGGGAGTCTGGCGATCACCTCGTAACCGCCGCCCGCCTTCGGTCCGGCGTTCACCGTACCGCCGGAGATCGAGGCTCGTTGCCGCATCCCCACCAGGCCGTGCCCCGGATCCGAGCTCGGCGCGACCCCGGCACCCCGGCCGTCGTCGCTGACCACCACGGTCAGCATCTCGCGGCCGAAGTCCAGCCGGACGCAGGTGCGCGCTCCCGGCCCGGCGTGTTTCAGCGTGTTCGTCAGCCCCTCCTGCACGATCCGGTACGCCGTCAGGCCGAGCAACGCAGGTAGGTCGCGCGGTTCGCCGGTCACCTCGTAGTCGACCGTCAGCCCGGCGTCGCGGACGTTGTCGACGAGCTCGGGCAGGCTGGAGACCCCGGGTTGCGGTCGCGGCTGGTTCGGGTCGAGCTCGAGCTGCTCGTCCTGCTTGAGCAGGCCGAGCATCTTGCGCATCTCGGTCAGGCTCGCCCGGCCGGTGTCACCTATGGTGGCCAGCGCCTTCTTCGCCTGCTCCGGCGACTGGTCCGCGGCGTACAGCCCGCCGTCCGCCTGGACGATCATGATCGACAGGCCGTGGGCCACCACGTCGTGGATCTCCCGGGCAATCCGGGTACGCTCGTTCGAGACCGCCAGCTTGGCCTCCCGGTCGCGGTCGCGCTCGAGCTGGGCGGCCCGCTCCTCGAGCTGAGCGACGTACAGGCCCCTGGCCCGGCGGCGTTCGCCGATCGCCCAGACGCCGAAGACCAGCGCGCCCAGGGCGACCATCATGGTGATCTGCTGCTTCCAGTCGGTGTTCGACCAGTAGCGCGAGACCGCCATCAGCACACCGAGGCCGCCGATGCCCAGCGCGATCCGGCTGTAGCGGACCTCGCCGTACACGGAGATCGCGTAGAGGGCGACCAGTAGGCCGACGTTGGCCGGCATCAGGTCCGCCCCGACCAGCCACTGGAACGTGGCGACCGCGGAGACGCCGAAGAGGACGAGCTCGGGATGGGTACGGCGCCAGACGAGCGGGACCAGCATGCCGAAACCGAGGACGCCCGCGATCCCGGTCTGGGCGATGCCCAGCAGGCCCGCGGTCATGCACAGGCCGCCGGCGAGCAGCAGGTCGAACGCCTTGCCGCGGGCAGGCACGGGCCGCGCGGTCAGGATCCCCGTCATGCGGGCCAGGGTACGGGGAACGGGCCCCGCAAAGTGTCATGCCACGGGCGGACTGCCGGGTACGACCGGGGTCTGGCTACTTGTGCGGGCGGGTCGACAGCGTGGGCTTGGCCTCGAGGCCGGACAGGCCGTTCCAGGCGAGGTTGACCAGGTGGGCGGCGACGTCCGGCTTCTTCGGCTTGCGGGCGTCCAGCCACCACTGGCCGGTCAGCGCGACCATGCCGACCAGCATCTGCGCGTACATCGGCGCGTTCTTCGGGTCCAGTCCGCGGCGCTTGAACTCCTCCGCCAGGATGTGCTCGACCCGGGTGCCGACGTCGCTCAGGATCGAGATGAACGAGCCGCTCGACGACCCGACCGGCGAGTCCCGGACCAGGATCCGGAAACCGTCGGAGTTGTTCTCGATGTAGTCCAGCAGCGCGAGCGCGGCCTGCTCGACGAGCTCGTGCGCGCGTCCGGCCGTCAGCGACTGGGTGATCCCGTCGAGCAGCGCGCGGACCTCGCGGTCCACGACGACGGCGTACAGGCCCTCCTTGCCGCCGAAGTGCTCGTAGACGACCGGCTTGGAGACCTCGGCCCGGGCCGCGATCTCCTCCACCGACGTCGCCTCGTACCCCCTCTGGGCGAACAGGCCGCGGGCGATGGTGATGAGTTGTTCGCGACGTTCGGCACTCGTCATCCGGATCCGGCCGGACCGCCGCGGTTTGGGTTCCGTCACGTCGAGATCACGTCAGCATCATGCCGTACTTCGGTGTTGCCGGAGGGTGATTTACTTCTGAGGGTGCCTCATGCGGCCGCTTTCAGCGGGGTCCGGGAGTTCGCGTCGACCCGCCGGGCCTCGAGCCGCTCGCGCACCGGCCAGCGGACATCGGTCACCCAGCCGCGCTTCTCGAAGAACCAGATGCAGCGCGCCGACGTGTCGAGCTGGCCCTTGAGCACGCCGTGCCGCGCGCAGGTCGGGTCCGAGTGGTGCAGGTTGTGCCACGACTCGCCCTGGCTCAGGATCGCCAGCCACCACACGTTGCCGGACTTGTCCCGGCTCTTGAACGGCCGGTCGCCGATCGTGTGGCAGATCGAGTTGATCGACCAGGTGACGTGGTGCAGCAGCGCGATCCGGACCAGGCTGGCCCAGAAGAACGCGGTCAGCGCGCCCTCGATCGACCACGACCACAACCCACCGATGACCGCCGGGGCCAGTAGCGAGACCGCTACCAGCAGCGGGAACATCCGGGACACCCGGACGATGTCCTTGTCCTTCAGCAGATCCGGCGCGTACTGCCGCTGTGGGGTCTGCTCGGTGTCGAACAGCCAGCCGACGTGCGCGTGCAGGAAACCCCTGGTCAGCGCGCCGAGGCTGGTGCCGTACTTCCACGGGCTGTGCGGATCGCCGTCGCGGTCGGAGAACTTGTGGTGCTTGCGGTGGTCGGCCACCCAGCGGATCACCGGGCCCTCGATCGCGAGCGAGCCGGCGATCGCCAGCGCGTACTTCATCGGCCGGTTCGGCTTGAACGACTTGTGCGTGAACAGCCGGTGGAAACCGATCGAGATCCCGTGGCCCGCGATCGTGTAGAACACCACCGCCAGCACCACGTCGCGCCAGCCCAGGAACCCGCCCCAGGCGATCGGTACGGCGGCCAGCACGGCGAGGAACGGAACACCGATGAACAACGCCAGCGCCACCTGCTCCCACGGGCGCTTCTGCTCACCCCCGAGCGTTCCGGTGTCGACGTCGAAGTCGTCGGCCTGTTGGGCGCGGGTGGGCGCCTCCGGTGCGGCAACGGCGGGAGGAGTCATAACGTGAATTCCCTCGGCTGGAGGACTGCTTACCTACGCTACCGTAACCTACGGAGCCGTAGGTAAGGAACCCCTGAGCGTGTTCCGCACCCCACTCCATGGCAAACTGTCCCGGCGACCACGATCCCCCGTGGGGTACTCGGCAGCCCGCGAGACTTTGAATCTCGAAGACCTGGATCGAAACCAGGCGGGGGAGCAGCACAAAACCCCGGTCCGGAGCCCTCCGACCGGGGTTTTGCTAACGGATCCGCTAACACGCCGCTACTCATCCG
>NZ_SMKR01000195.1 GCF_004348725.1 Kribbella turkmenica | reverse complement strand
TACCCGAGCGGCAACGCCGCCGACGGCAACCAGAACTCGTACTGGGAAAGCGCCAACAACGCGCTCCCGCAGTGGATCCAGGCCGACCTCGGTGCCACCACCGAGGTCAACCAGGTGACGCTGAAACTCCCCTCGTCGTGGGGTGCCCGCACCCAGACCCTGACCGTCCAGGGCAGCACGAACGGCTCGTCGTTCAGCACGATCGTCGCCAGTACGGCGTTCGCCTTCAGCGGCACCAACACGGTCACCATCGACTTCGCCACCACGTCGGCCCGGTACGTCCGGCTGGTCGTGACTGCGAACACCGGCTGGCCGGCCGCGCAGTTGTCGGAGTTCGACCTGGCCGGGCCTGGTGGCGGGCCGGTCGAGCCGCCGCCCGGGACCAATCTCGCCACCGGCAAGCCGATCGAGGCGTCGTCCTCGGTGTTCGACTTCGTCGCCGGCAACGCGAACGACACCAGCATCGTCACCTACTGGGAGTCCAGCGGCTTCCCGGCAACGCTGACCGTCAAGCTCGGCGCGAACGCCGACCTCAGCGCGGTCGTGGTCAGGCTCAACCCGGACCCGATCTGGGGACCACGGACCCAGAGCATCCAGGTCCTCGGCCGGGAGCAGTCCGCCACCGGCTTCACGTCGCTGGCGGCCCGCACCGACTACCAGTTCAGCGCGTCCGGCAACCAGAACTCGATCACGATCCCGGTCACCGGCCGGTACGCCGACGTACGGCTGCAGTTCTTCGGCAACACCGGCGCGCCCGGCGGTCAGGTCGCCGACTTCCAGGTCCTCGGTACGGCGGCGCCGAACCCGGACCTCGTGGTCACCTCGGCCACGTGGAGCCCGGCCGACCCGACCGAGACCACGCCGATCACCTTGTCGGCCACCGTCCGGAACTCCGGCTCCGCGCCCGCGCCGGCGAGCAGCCTGGACTTCCTTCTCGGCGGCACGATCGCCGGCACGGCGTCGGTCGGTACGCTCGCCGCCGGAGCCTCGGCCACGGTCACCGCCACCGCCGGAACACGGGCCCAAGGCAACTACACGGTCGCCGCGGTCGCCGATCCCGCGAACGTCGTCGTCGAGCAGGACGACAGCAACAACACCTTCCAGTCACCGACCCAGCTGGCCGTCGGCCAGGCGCCCGGCCCGGATCTCCAGGTCACCGCGATCACCTCGAACCCGGCCAACCCGGCGCCCGGCGCACAGGTCTCGTTCACCGTCGCCGTCAACAACCGCGGCACGACAGCCTCCGGAGCCGGCGTCACCTGGCTGACCGTGGGCAGCACCACCCTGAACACGAACACCCCCGCCGTCGCGGCGGGTGCGACCGTGAACGTCGCGGTGACCGGCACCTGGACGGCGACGAACGGCGGCGCCACCCTGACCGGCATCGCCGACGCGACGAACACCGTGGCCGAGACCAACGAGACCAACAACACGCTGAGCCGATCGATCGTGGTCGGCCGGGGCGCCGCGGTGCCGTACACGTCGTACGAGGCGGAGGCGGCGAACCACAACGGCACGTTGCTGGTCGCCGATGCGGAGCGGACCTTCGGGCACACGAATTTCGCCACCGAGTCGTCCGGCCGGCAGTCGGTCCGGCTGAACTCGACCGGCCAGTTCGTCGAGTTCACCTCGACCGTCCCGACCAACTCGATCGTGGTCCGCAACTCGATCCCGGACTCGGCCGACGGGCAGGGGCTCGAGGCGACCATCAGCCTGTACGTCGACGGTGCCTACCAGCAGAAGCTGACCCTGTCGTCGCGGCACAGCTGGCTCTACGGCAACAGCGACGGACCGGAGTCACTCACCAACACCCCGGGTGGCGACGCCCGCCGGCTCTTCGACGAGTCCCACGCACTGCTGGGTACGTCGTACCCGGCCGGCACGAAGTTCAAGTTGCAGCGCGACTCCGGTGACTCGGCGTCGTTCTACATCATCGACATGATCGACCTGGAGCAGGTCGCCCCGCCGCTCACGCAGCCGGCCGGCTGTACGTCGATCACGCAGTACGGCGCGGTGCCGGACGACGGGATCGACGACGCCGACGCCATCCAGCGGGCGGTCACCGACGACCAGAACGGCGTGATCAGCTGCGTGTGGATCCCGCCGGGCCAGTGGCGGCAGGAGAAGAAGATCCTCACCGACGACCCGCTGAACCGCGGGCAGTTCAACCAGGTCGGGATCAGCAACGCGACCATCCGCGGTGCGGGCATGTGGCACTCCCAGCTCTACTCGACCATCGAGCCGCAGAACGCCGGCGGCATCAACCACCCGCACGAGGGCAACTTCGGCTTCGACATCGACCAGTTCGTGCAGTTGTCGGACCTGGCGATCTTCGGCTCCGGCCGGATCCGCGGGGGTGACGGGAACGCCGAGGGCGGAGTCGGGCTGAACGGCCGGTTCGGCACCGGCACGAAGGTCAGCAACGTCTGGATCGAGCACGCCAACGTCGGCGTCTGGGTCGGACGGGACTACACCAACATCCCCGAGTTGTGGGGACCGGGCGACGGGCTGGAGTTCAGCGGGATGCGGATCCGCGACACCTACGCCGACGGGATCAACTTCACCAACGGCACCCGCAACTCGAAGGTGTTCAACTCGTCGTTCCGGACGACGGGTGACGACGCGCTGGCGGTGTGGGCGAGCAAGTACGTCAAGGACCAGTCGGTCGACGTCGGCCACGACAACGCGTTCACGAACAACACCATCCAGCTGCCGTGGCGCGCCAACGGAGTCGCGGTCTACGGCGGGTACGGCAACAGGATCGAGAACAACCTGATCTACGACACGATGAACTACCCCGGCATCATGCTGGCGACCGACCACGACCCGCTGCCCTTCACGGGGACGACGCTGATCGCCAACAACGCGCTCCACCGCTGTGGCGGGGTGTTCTGGGGCGAGGCGCAGGAGTTCGGCGCGATCACGCTGTTCCCGGCGAACCTGCCGATCACCGGCGTGACGATCCGGGACACCGAGATCCACGACTCGACGTACGACGGGATCCAGTTCAAGACCGGCGGCGGTGAGATGCCGGACGTGCGGCTCACCAACGTCCGGATCGACAGGTCGAACAACGGCTCCGGCATCCTCGCGATGGGCGGGGCCCGCGGCAGCGCCGTCCTGAGCAACGTCACCGTCACGAACTCCCGCGACGGCGACATCGTGAAGGAACCCGGCTCGACGTTCACCTTCACCGGTCAGTAGCCCTCCCGGTGAACGGAGTCCCCGCACCCTCCCGATCCCGGTGCGGGGACTCCACCGGTCAGGACATCGACTGGGTGCCGATCACGCCGAGCAGGCGCACCGCCTGGTCGGAGGGTGAGCCGGGCTCCGCGGTGTAGAGGATGACGCGCTGGTCCCGTTCGGGCACGACCAGCACCTCGCAGATCACGTCGATCCGTCCGACCTCGGGATGGAAGATCGTCTGGCACATGCTCTGCTGCCGGCTGACCTCGTGCAGCGACCAGATCTCCGCGAACTCCGGACTCCCGGCCAGGAGCTCGGACACCAGCAGCGCGAGCGCCGGGTCGTTCGGGTACTTCGCGGTCGCCGCCCGCAGGTCCGCCGCGGTTTCGAAGGCGAAGTCGCGGGTCGCGGACTCGCCGAACCGGTCGGCCTGCCGGTCGCCGTGCAGGAACCGCAGCCGGAGCAGGTTCCGCTCCTTCACCGGCAGCGCGGAGAAGTCGGTGAGCAGCGCCGCCGCCATCGGGTTCCAGGCGAGGACGTCGTACTTCGCGTCCAGCACGAGACCCGGGACGTCGAGCCGCTCCAGCATCCGCAGGACGCCGATCCGAACCTCGCGGGGTGGTCCGGGCGACGGACCGGGCTGTTCACCGGCGAGCCGGAACAGGTGGTCGCGCTGGTCGTCGTTCAGCCGCAGTGCCCGCGCGAGACCGGTGAGCACCGGGCGGGACGGGCGAGGGCCGCGTCCCTGCTCGAGCCGGGTGTAGTAGTCGGCCGACATGGTGGCCAGGCTCGCGACCTCTTCGCGGCGCAGCCCGGGCGTGCGCCGCCGCACACCCGCGGGCAGGCCGACGTCGGCGGGCTGCAGCGCCTCCCGCCGCAGCCGCAAGAACTCCGCGAGCTGTCCCCGGTCCATGGACCCAGGATTCCAGCCACTGCCGACCGCAGCCAGGGACTGCCGGTCCTCGGCTCGGCTCGCTCTGCCTGGGTCCGGCGAACGGCCGCAGCCTGGACCGCATGACCACGAACAGGATCGCGCTCGTCACGGGCGCCAACAAAGGCATCGGCAAGGAGATCGCGCGGCAGCTCGGGCAGGCCGGGTTCACCGTCCTGACCGGCTCGCGGAACCTCGCCCGCGGGGAGGCGGCGGCCGCGGAACTGGTTGCCGAAGGCCATGAAGCGGCGGCGGTTCAGCTGGAGGTGACGGACGAGACCTCGGTGCGGGATGCGGCCGGCCGGGTCGAGGCGGAGTACGGGCGGCTCGACGTCCTGGTGAACAACGCGGCGGTCATCCCGGACGGCGACGACGCGGTCTCCCGGGTGCGCGGCGACGTACTGCGGGCGGCTTTCGAGACCAACGTGATCGGGCTCGTCGGGGTGACACAGGCCATGCTGCCGTTGCTGCGGAAGGCGGAGCGGGCGCGGATCGTGAACCTGTCGACCATGCTGGCGTCGTTCGAGCTCGTCGGGGACCCGGAATCGGGGATGTCGACGGTGCTCACCCTCGGGTACAACGCGTCGAAGGCCGCCGTGAACATGGTGACGGTGATGCTCGCCACCGAGCTGCGCGGGACCGGGATCCTGGTGAACGCGGCGGACCCCGGGAACTGCGCGACCGACATGGGTGGCTGGGACGCGGCGCGAACACCGCAACAGGGTGCGGCTGTTGCGGTGCGGCTGGCGACGCTGGGGGCCGACGGCCCGACCGGCGAGGTGCACGCCGAGGCGGGCCGGCTGCCCTGGTAGCCGGCCCCGCTGAGATCAGGGCCGCGGTCAGATCAGGGCGCCCGACCAGGCAAGGGCCTGCTTGAGGAGTTGCCCGCGGCCGCCTTCGAGGTCGGCGAGCAGGCTCGGCTCGAGGGCTTCCTTCGGGGTGAGCCAGGTGAGCTCGAGAGCGTCCTGGCGCGGGTCGCAGTCCCCGGTCACCGGTACGACGAAGACGAGGGCGACGGCGTGCTGACGCGGGTCGTGCAGCGGCGTGACACCGGGCAGCGGGAAGTACTCGGCGACCGTGAACGGCGTCGGGCTGACGGGCAGGCGGGGGAACGCGGCCGGGCCGAGGTCCTTCTCGATGTTCCGCAGCAGCGCGCCCCGGATCGACTCTCCGTGCAGGACGCGACCCGACACCAGGGTCCGGGTGATCTGTCCGGTCGCGGCCGACCCGCGCAGCAGCACCCCGACGTGCTCGATCTGTCCGGCGTCGTCGACCCGCGCCGGCACGGCCTCGACGTACAGGATCGGCACCCGGGAGCGGGTCTCCTCGAGCGCGAACTCGGAGAGCCAGCCGGGGTTCGGGTCAGGAGTACGAAGGGAACTCATGGTGACCATCTTTGCCCACCCGCTCCACCCCGCGTCCGGTCAGGTCCACGCCCGCGCGTCGCCACCGTCCGGCGGCCGGGTCACGGCCGGAAGGCGGCCCGGTAGCCAGTCGGCGGCCGGCCGTAGTGGGCCTGGAAGCGGCGGGTCGCGTGGCTGGGGTCGTGCCAGCCGACCATGGCGCCGATGGTGGCGATCGGGAGGTCGGTCTCGATCAGCAGGCCGGCGGCGCGCTCGGCGCGGAGGCGGTTGAGATAGGCCATCGGGGAGATCCCGGCGGTCCGGCCGAACAGCCGGATCAGGTAGCCGGGAGCGAGGTTGACCGAGGCGGCCAGCCGGTCCAGCGTCCAGGGGTCGTCGATGCTTGCCTCCAGCAATCTCATCGCGTGCTGGACGGCCGGGTGCGCCGGCCGGGCCCGGTTGCCGCCGGAGGAGAGCGCGCCGGACAGGAAGCTGAAGATGTCCGCACCGAGGTAGGCGTTGCGGACGACCAGGCCGTCGCAGTCGGCGTACCCGTGCCACTCGCCCGGGCGGAGGACGACGACCGAGTCGCGCTCGAGCGGGACCTCGCCGGCGGCCGATACGTGCGTGCCGGTGCCGGTCAGGACGACGGCGATCTCGAAGAACGCGTGGCTGTGCGGGGCAACGTCGGCGGACACCGCGATCCGTTCGCCGGCGACCGGGAGGCGCTGGTCCGGGAACACGTCGCTGCTCAGGATCTCATGCACGGGCCGGCTCCATCGGGTCGGATCAGGTCAGGATCGGTCAAGGATCGGTCAACGATCGCCTGTCCTCCCGGACCGCCGCGGGCGAGGCTTGAAGCACCAACTTGGCAACGGATCCCGAGGAGCCGACCGATGACCACCACCGACCCTACGACAGCCCGCACGCTGGACGACGAGACCATTTCGGCCTATCGCCGCGACGGCGTCGTCCGGATCCGGAACATCATCAGCGCCGGCGAGGCGGCCCGGTTCCGGGACGCGGCCGCGGCCGCGAGCGGGATCGCCGAGGACAACGCGACCGGCTCGCCGATCTTCAACCAGTACGTCAACATCTGGCGGCGGGACGACGTCCTCCGCGAGCTCACGCTGGACCCGAGGCTGGCCGCCGCGGCGACCGCGCTGGCCGGGATCCCGTTGCGGATCTGGCACGACCAGTTGCTGATCAAGCCGCCGCACAACGGCGCGGCCACCGAGTTCCACCAGGACGCGCCGTACTGGCCGCACAGTGGGTCGCGGCACTCGCTCTCGATCTGGGTGGCGCTGGTCGACGTACCGGTTGAGCGCGGGTGCATGACGTTCATCCCGGGGTCGCAGGACCACCAGGACCTGCGCAGCCAGGACCTGTCCGACTCCGACGACCTGTTCCGGGCGTCGCCGGACCTGCGCTGGGAGGAGCGGAGGACGATCCCGCTGCGGGCCGGCGACTGCACGTTCCACAACGCCTACCTGGCGCACTCGGCGACGCCGAACCTGACCGACGACCCGAGGATCGCGCACGTGGCGATCTACATCGACGCCGAGACGACGTACACCGGCGCCGGCCACGTGGTCACCGACGGTCTCGGGCTGGAGGCCGGCCAACGCCTCGACCACGAACTGTTCCCTCGGGTCTGAATAGATTCATGCGATGACATAAGTTGCAGGAGTGCGTCTGCTCACCGATGTCCGTCCGCTGCGGGAGTCACCGGACTTTCGCAGGTTGTGGATCGGATCGACGGTGTCGCAGCTCGGCCAGCAGATGACCGCGGTGACCGTGTCGATCCAGGTGTACGCCGTGTCGCAGTCCACGTTCGCGGTCGGGCTGGTCGGGCTGTGCTCGCTGGTCCCGCTGATCGTCTTCGGGCTGTACGGCGGGGCGATGGCCGACGCGATCGACCGCCGTACGCTCGCCCTCGTCTCGTCGGCCGGGCTCTGGCTGCTGTCGATGGTGCTGGTGTTGCAGTCCCAGCTGCACTGGAACCAGGTGTGGGTCCTGTACGCCGTGGTCGCCTGCCAGTCGGCGTGCTTCGCCGTCAACAACCCGGCCCGGTCCGCGATCATCCCGCGGCTGATCCGGCCCGAGCTGCTGCCGGCCGCGAACACGCTCAGCCAGGCCGCGTTCAACCTGGGCTTTACCGCCGGCCCGCTGCTGGGTGCGGCGGTGATCGCCTGGCACGGGTTCGCCGCGGCGTACCTGATCGACGTACTGACCTTCACGGCGGCGCTCTACGCGTTGTTCCGGTTGCCGTCGGTGCCGCCGACCGGGGAGGTCCGGCGGGCCGGGCTGCGATCGGTGCTCGAAGGGTTCACCTTCCTGCGGACCGCGCCGGCGCTGCTGGCGACGTTCCTCGCGGACATCCTGGCGATGGTGTTCGCCCAGCCGCGGGCGCTGTTCCCGGCGGTCGCGGGCGCGTTCTTCGGTGGCGGCGTCCGGACCGTCGGCCTGCTGCAGGCGGCGCCGGCGATCGGCGCGCTGCTCGGCGTGGTGTTCTCCGGCTGGGTGAGCCGGGTCCGGCGCCAGGGTGTGGCGATCGTGGTCGCGATCACGGTGTACGCCGCCGCGGTCGGACTGTTCGGGCTGTCGCGGACGATCTGGCTGGGCGTCGCGCTGCTCGCCTTGTCGGGGGCGGCCGACATGGTCAGCTCGGCGTACCGGAACACCGTCCTGCAGTCGGCCGCACCGGACGCGATGCGCGGACGGCTCCAGGGGGTCTTCATCGTCGTCGTGGCCGGCGGCCCGCGCCTGGGTGACTTCGTCGCCGGCACGTCCGCGTCGTTGACCACCCCGACGATCGCGCTCGTCGGCGGCGCGGCCGTCTGCATCGCCGGCCTGCTGATCCTGCTCGCCCGGAACCGGCCGTTCCGGGCCTACGACTCCAGCACCCGCGCGCTCAGCTGAGGCTCAGCCGCCGGTGAGCAGCTTCTTCACCACGGTCGGCCAGGAGTCGACGTCGGGATTGATCCGCTGCATCGGCCTGCCGTCGACCGTGACCACCGGCCGGTCGCCGAGCGGCTTCTTCAGCTTGACCGACGTCAGCGAGACGTTGTCCTCCTGAGGACACGGCTGGTTGGCGTCGACCGTGACCACGACCTTGTCGTCCTCCTCGGCGATCCGCAGGTCGAGGTTGCACTTCAGCCCGGTCCCGACCAGCAGGTCGGCCTCGTCGTACGACGGTGCGTTCTGGATCCAGCGCAGGTACGTCGGTTTCTTCTTGTGCACCACCTGGTAGGACTCGACGGGCTGCGCGGTGTCCGCGGACGTCGAACCCTTGCCGTCGCCGAAGAAGCTGCCGTAGATCATGTTGATGCACGGGTCCTCGGCCGCTGTGCCGTCGACCGCGCCCCACGCCTTGGCCGCCTGGTAGCAGGCGTTCGCCTCCCGGTTCAGGCTGACGTTGAACCAGAGCAGCCCGAATGCCGCGACCACCAGGGTGACGGCGAGCATCCGTCGCGACCTGACCTGCTGCGGACCGAGTACACCGGCCGGGCGCTGCGCCGGCCGGCCGGCCTGGTTCTGAGCCTGGTTCTGGGCGTGGTTCTGGGCCGGGTTTTGGGCCGGCTGCGAATCCTCCGGGAACTGCCGGAACAGGCCGAGGATCGAGCTGGTCCACTGCGGATTGATCAGCGTGGGGATCGCGTAGAGCAGGATCAGCCCGATGATCACGGCGATGGCGGGGAGGAGCGCCCAGTAATTTCGCACGGCAGCAAGATACGGGGCCATCGGGCCGCGCCCGAAAAACGGATACCCTTCGGAGGTGCCCGCAGAGACGTCCCAGACCCTCGACCGGGGACTCACCGTCCTCGAGTTGCTCGCGGACGCCCCGGACGGTCTGTCCATCACCGAGCTGGCCGCCGCTCTCGGGGTCAGCCGGACCGTGGTCTACCGCCTGGTGAACACGCTGGAACTGCACCGGCTCGTCCGGCGTGACAGTGAGGGCCGGGCCCGTCTCGGTCTCGCGGTGCTGCACTACAGCCGCCGCGTTCAGCCGACCCTCCGTGACGCAGCGTTGCCGGTGCTGCGGTCACTCGCCGAGGACACCGGCGCCACCGCCCACCTGACCGTCGCGGATGGCGACGAAGCCCTCGCGATCGCGGTGATCGAGCCGAGCTGGACGGACTTCCACGTCTCCTACCGGATGGGCTCCCGGCACGCGCTCGACCAGGGGGCCGCCGGGAAGGCGATCCTGGCCGGCCGCCGCAAACCAGACCCGGCCGGCCGCCCGTTCGTGGTCACCTCCGGCGAGCTCCAGGCCGGCGCCCAGGGTGTCTCCTCCCCGGTCCTCGGCGTTCCCGGGGTGGAAGCCTCCATCGGCGTCGTCGTCCTCGGCAAACTCGACCGGGACTTCGTCGGCCCCCGAGTCGCCCGCGCCGCAGTAGAAGTGGCCAAACGGCTCGCCTAGCTCTTGGTGGCTGCTTCTACCAGGGGTAGGACCCGGTGGGGGATCTGTTCGGCCAGGGCGATGACGGTGGAGGCACGTTGGATGCCTCGGACTGTCACGACCTGGTCGATCACCCGCTGGAGGTCGGCGTTCGAGCGGGCGACGATGCGGCACCAGAGGTCTTCGGCACCGGTGATCGTGTGGACCTCCAGAACCTCCGGGATGCGGGCCAGCGCCTCGGCGACCGCCGTATGGCCGGAGCCCTGCTCGATCTGCAGCGTGGCGAACGCCGTCACCGGGTAGCCGATCGCGGTCGTGTCGATATCCGGTCCCCACCCGCGGACGACCCCGTCGCGCTGCAACCGGTCGAGCCGGGCCTGCACCGTGCCGCGCGCGACTCCCAGCCGCCGCGACGCCTCCAGCACGCCGACCCGCGGCTCGGCCGCGAACAGCCCGAGGATCCGGGCGTCCAGCGCGTCCACCGCCATACCTACCTCCTGAGGTGGTCAGCCTGACCAAACAGTCCAGCAACAAGCGAACGATACTGCACAACCTGACCACTGAAACAAGGAACTGTTGCGCAACCTGTCCCACTCCCGGAAGGCTCGGGGGCACGAACCTGACACCGGGAGGACCACGATGACCAGCACCGACCTCACCCCCGCAGAGCTCGACGCCGATCTGGACCTCGACCAGTTGAAGCAGCTCGTCGGCCTGGTGCCGTACGACGAGAGCACCGACCCGTTCCCGGTCACCGCGATGGACGCGGTTGTCTTCGTGGTCGGCAACGCCACCCAGACCGCGAAGTACTACCAGCTCGCCTTCGGGATGGACCTGGTCGCGTACTCCGGGCCCGAGACGGGCAACAAGGACGGCAAGGCGTTCGTGCTCAAGGCGGGGTCGGCCCGCTTCGTGATCTCCGGCGGCGTCAGCCCGCAGAGCCCGCTGCTCGACCACCACCGCAAGCACGGCGACGGCGTCGCCGACCTCGCGCTCGAGGTCCCGGACGTGGACAAGTGCATCGAGCACGCCCGCAAGCAGGGAGCAGTCGTCCTGGAGGAGCCGAACGACGTCAGCGACGAGCACGGCACGATCCGCCGGGCCGCGATCGCGGCGTACGGCGACACCCGGCACACGCTGATCGATCGGGGCGGGTACCACGGACCGTACCTGCCCGGCTTCGTCGCCGCGACCACGCAGGTGACCCGGCCGGAGGGTCACCCGAAGCGGCTGTTCCAGGCCGTCGACCACGTCGTCGGGAACGTCGAGCTCGGCCGGATGGACGAGTGGGTCGGGTTCTACAACAAGGTGATGGGCTTCGTGAACATGGCGGAGTTCATCGGCGACGACATCGCCACCGACTACTCCGCGCTGATGAGCAAGGTGGTGGCCAACGGCAATCACCGGGTGAAGTTCCCGCTGAACGAGCCGGCGATCGCGAAGAAGAAGTCGCAGATCGACGAGTTCCTGGAGTTCTACGACGGCGCCGGCGCCCAGCACATCGCGCTGGCGACCAACGACATCCTGCGCACCGTCGACATCATGCGGGCCAACGGCGTGGAGTTCCTCAGCACGCCGGACTCGTACTACGACGACCCGGAGCTGCGCGGCCGGATCGGCCAGGTGCGGGTGCCGATCGAGGAACTGAAGACCCGCGGCATCCTGGTCGACCGGGACGAGGACGGCTACCTGCTGCAGATCTTCACCAAGCCGATCGGCGACCGGCCGACGGTGTTCTACGAACTGATCGAGCGGCACGGTTCGCTGGGCTTCGGCAAGGGCAACTTCAAGGCCCTGTTCGAGGCGATCGAGCGCGAACAGGAGCGCCGCGGCAACCTCTGAGCCCCAGGAGCATTCGAGCGGATAACCCCGCGAGTTGCCGGTTCTCCCCCTCGTATGAGGGTGGACAACCGGCAACCGCAGGGGATCTCCGTTCTTGTTGCACTGGGCGGTTAACCGCTGAACCGGTCGCCAGCTGCACTTGGCTACGGCGTGTCGCCGTCCGATTACCGGAATGACTGTCGGGGCAGGGTCTGTTCGCGTAATGTGCCCGGTGAGTGTGCGTCGGGGCGTACATTCAGGAAGGGTTTTGTCATGAAGACACTGGGCATTCTGCTCAGCACCGCGGGCCTGGCCGGGGTGGGCGCGATCGCCCTCACCGCACTGCCGGCCCAGGCGGCCGAAGCCGCCGCCTGCTCGGGTGCGAAGTCCATCACGTCGGCGCCGATGCTGCGCGACCACAAACCACCCAGTTGGGGCACGGTCCGACTCGTCCGGGACAACTGCTACCGGTACTGGGCCGAAGTGACGATGACCTCGCCGATGCCGGCGAACGCGAAGGCCAACGCCTACCTGGTGCAGTACGGCGGCGCGAACAACGGCCGCGTGCTCAGTTGTGACAGCAGCGGCGGCAACGGCGCAGTGGTGAAGGGCCAGCGGACCTGCCGGACGCCGAAGGTGCGGGCGACCGCCGGCAGCATCACTTTCGTCGCGATCGGCCGCGAGTTTCACAACTACGGCGCCGGCTACCGGGAGATCTCGGAGAACGCGACCTCCCGCACCCGCTGAGAGCTGTCCTGATCCGGACACACACTCCTGCGCGCTACTGCTCGGTCCCAACTAGGCTCGACCGTATGAGTGACGTTGTCGAGCAGTTGCGGCAGGCGTTGCCACCGGACGCGCTGGTGACGGACCCGGATCGGATGGAGAGTTTCCGGTACGACCGGGCGATGTTCTGCCCGGCCGGGATGCCGCTCGCCGTCGTACTGGCGCGGGAGACGGCGCACGTGCAGGCGGCGGTGCGGATCGCGGCCGAGGCGGGTGTGCCGGTCGTGCCGCAGGGCGCCCGCTCGGGGCTGTCCGGTGCCGCGAACGCGCTCGACGGTTGCATCGTGGTCTCGCTGGAGAAGATGGACCGGATCCTGGAGATCGAGCCGGTCGACCGGTACGTCGTCACCCAGCCCGGGGTGTACAACGCCGTCCTCTCGCGCGCGGTCGAGGAACAGGGGCTCTTCTACCCGCCGGACCCGTCCAGCTGGGAGTTCTGCTCGATCGGCGGCAACCTGTCGACGAACTCGGGCGGCCTGTGCTGCGTGAAGTACGGCGTGACCACGGACTACGTGCTCGGGCTGGAAGTGGTGCTGGCCGACGGCCGGGTGCTGCGGACCGGCCGTCGTACCGTCAAGGGCGTCGCCGGGTACGACCTGACCAAGCTGATCGTCGGCAGCGAGGGCACGCTGGGCATCATCACCGAGGCGACGCGGGCGCTCCGCCCGCTGGCGGCCCGGCCGCGGAC
>NZ_SMKR01000194.1 GCF_004348725.1 Kribbella turkmenica | reverse complement strand
GGTGGAGGGTGGGCGGCCGGGGGAGGCGATGCGGTCCTTGAGCAGCAGGCCCGCGGTGCGGCCGAGCTCGTACGTCGGCTGGGCGACCGTGGTGAGGCTGGGGACGACGAGGTCCGCCCACGGGATGTCGTCGAAGCCGACGACGGCGATGTCGTCCGGGGCCCGGACGCCCTTCTTCGCCAGGCATTCCAGCGCACCGACCGTCATCAGGTTGTTCGTGACGAACAGCGCCTCGGGCGGCTCGGGCATCTCGAGCAGGTTCTCCATCGCGGCGTACCCACCGGCCTCGCGGAAGTCAGCGTGCCGGACCAGCTCCTTGTCGTACCGGATCCCGCCGGCGCGCAACGCCGACCGGTAACCCGCGAGCCGGTCCATCGCAGTACTGACCTTCCGGGGACCGGTGATGCACCCGATCCGCTGGTAACCACCGTCGATCAGATGCTTCACCGCCTCGTGCGCGCCGTGCTCGTTGTCGACCAGCACGGTGTCCGCCTCGACCCCGTCGACGCGCCGGTCGATCAGCACCATCGGCAGTTTCGCGTCCGCGAGTTGCTGCACGCCTTCGGCCGTACTGGTGGGGGAGATGACCACGCCGGCCATCTGCTCGGTCAGCACGGCCGAGGCATACGCCGCCTCCTTCGCCGGGTCCTCGTCGGAGTTGCACAGGACGACGTGGTACCCCTCGGTCTGGGCGACGTCCTCGAGCCCGCGGACGAGTGAGGTGAAGAACGGGTTCTCGATGTCGGAGATGACGACGGCCCACAGATTCGTACTGGACTTGCGGAGGTTCCTGGCGACGCCGTTGGGCCGGTAGCCGAGCTCGGCCACCGCGGCGCGCACCTTCTCCGACAGCTCCGGATCCACGTTCCGCCGGCCGCTGAGCACCCGGGACACCGTCGCCGGAGACACACCGGATCGCCGCGCGACGTCGTAGATCGTCGTCATGCCCGCTCCCCGCTGGAGTCCAGTAGATCGTCTGGATCGCACTCTAACTCCGATCCGGGGAAAAGGATCTCACGGCGACGGCGGACCCACGCTGAAGGCCGCCCCGTCGAGCAGCGCAAGGGCGGCCGCCCGATCGGGTGCGGAGTCGGCCGCGCCGTTCACGGTGGTCGACAAGGCACCGGCCGCGTTGGCCAGTCGGACGGCGTCCACGAGCGGCGCGCCTGATGCCAGCGAAGCGGCCAGCGACCCACAGAAGGCGTCACCGGCACCGACCGTGTCCACCGTCGCCACCTGGTGCGGCTCGATCCACACCTCCGCACCGGAGTCGCGGTCGACGACGAAAGCGCCCCGCGACCCGAGCGTCACCACACAACCGCGCAGGTCCCACTCGTCGGCGAGCTTGCGCGCGATCACCGGCACCTGCGACTCATCGTCGCAGTCGAGCCCGGTCAGTGCGGCGGCCTCGACCTCGTTCGGCACCAGGATGTCGACGAATCGAGCCAACGTGGGATCGACGGGCCCGACCGGAGCCGGGGTGAGGATCGTGGTGACACCCGCGGCCGAGGCGAGCCGGAGGGCAGTTCGGCTCGCCTCGACCGGGAGTTCCAGTTGCACGCTGAGCACCCGGCTCGCGGTGAGTACGTCGGCCGCCGCCTCGACGTCGGCGGGAGTGATCGCGGCGTTCGCGCGGGACACGATGATGATCGAGTTGCCGCCGTCCGGGAGAACCAGCGGAAGCCCGACTCCGGTCCCCAGCGAAGGGTGCCGGACCACCCAGGCGGTGTCGACCCCGTCGGACTCGAGCAGCTCGAGGAACTCCGCGCCGTACCGGTCCTCGCCGATCGTGCCGACGATGGCGGTCCGGGCGCCCATCCGCGCGGCGGCGATCGCCTGGTTGACGCCCTTGCCGCCGAGGAACTCCGCGAACCCGGTCCCGTGCAACGTCTCGCCGGGCAGCGGCCGGCGTTCCGCCGTTGCCACCAAATCCTTCATGAACGAGCCCAGCACGCACACGTCGTACGCGCTCATCGACGTCCTCGCTTCGCCCCGGGCGCCGACGAGACACAACGGGCACTGCGCTCGATGATGAAGCCTTTCCGTTCGTTCATGCGTCTTCCCCCAGCAGCCGCCGGCCGAGCGCACCGGACGGATGGAACCGGGCGAAGTCGTGGTGGCTGAAGTCCCGCAGTACGACGAGGGCGCAGGCCAGTGCGTCACCCATGGCCAGCGAGGCCGTGGTCGACGCGGTCGGCGCGAGGTTCAGCGGATCGGCCTCCCGCAGCACCATCGTGTCCAGCGTGTACGTCGCCAGCCGGGCGAGCGTGGACTCCTCGTTGCCGGTCATCGCGATCACCGGGATGTCGCGTTCACGCAGCATCCGGGCGAACGCGCAGACCTCGGCGGTCTCGCCGGACGCGGACAGGGCCAGCACGAGGTCGCGGGACGTCACCGCACCGGAGTCGCCGTGCAGCGCGTCGCCGGAGTGGATGAAGGTGGCCGGCGTTCCGGTGCTGGCCAGGGTGGCGGCGATCTTGCGGCCGACCAGCCCGGACTTGCCGAGACCGGTCACCACCAGGTGACCCTCGCAGCCGGCGACCGCGATCAGCACGTCCAGGAAGACCCCGTCCAGCCGGTCCGCCAGCGCCGACACGGCCGCGGCCTCGGTCTCGATCGCGTTCCGCGCCGCCTGCAGGCCCAAAGCGACCAGATCCCGGGGTGCCTCGACATCGCCACGATTCGGCACAACTGGCATCCCAGAGCCCTCTCATCTCAGAAATCGATTTCCGCAGACTAGGCAGCCAGGTCGCACAGTGTCAACGTCTGCACCGAGCTCGATTCCTCGGCTGCACGAGAGAATCGGCCGGATTGACCACATCGAGACCGACTCGGGCCTTGACCGCTCAGGTCGGTACTCGTAGATTGCGAGAAATCGATTGCCCCGAAAACGGTTCCACACGGTCGGCCGTTCGACACACCCCTGGAGCACTGATGGCCGCAACATCCTTTCCTGCCACGCCGGTCAGCCGGCGGACGATCCTGCGCGGCGGACTCGGCGCCGTCGCCGCCTCGGCGGTCGGCGGTCCGCTGCTGACCGCCTGTGGTGGTGACGAGTCCGGCGGCAACGCCAAGGAGATGTCGTTCTGGAACTTCTACGGCCCGTCCGACGACCAGGGCCCGCAGAGCAAGTGGTTCATCTCACTCGTCGACGAGTGGAACAAGAACAACGACGTCAAGGTCAAGCTGCGCTACATCCCGGGCAAGGACTACCTGAACGGAACCACCCTGCAGACCGCGTTCCAATCTGGTCAGGGCCCGGACATCTTCCTGATCAGCCCCGGTGACTTCCTCCGCTACTACAACGGCGGTGTCCTGCAGGACCTCGGCCCGGCCCTGTCGGAGGAGTCGAAGAACGACTACCTGCCAGGCCTGCTCGAGGCGCGCAGCGTGGACGGCAAGGTGTACGGCCTGCCGATGGAGATCGAGCCGCTCGCGATGTACTACAGCGAGGCCGCGTTCGAGAAGGCCGGCCTGTCCGAGGCCGACCTGCCGAAGACCTGGGACCAGACCCTCGCGGTCGCCGAGAAGCTCACCGGCAAAGACCGGTACGGCGTGATGTTCGAGACGCTGCCGGGCTACTACCAGAACTTCACCTGGTACCCCTTCCTCTGGCAGGGCGACGGCACGCCGATCAAGGACGGCAAGGTCGCGTTCGACTCGCCGGCCGCCGTCCAGGCGCTGAAGTTCTGGCAGGACACCATCCAGAACAAGGTGGCTCCGCGCAAGGCGCTCGGCGACGGCGGCGGAGACGTGGTGTCCAACCTGGGCTCCGGCGCGACCGCGATGCAGCAGAGCGGGATCTGGGCTGTCGCGGACATGCGGGCGAGGAAGAAGAACTTCAAGTACGGCATCATCCCGCACCCGACCCCGGAGGGCGGCAAACCCGCCACCGACCTCGGCGGCTGGGCGTTCGTCGCGAACGCCAAGGGCAAGAACCCCGAGGCCGCGGCCAAGTTCATCGCCTGGGCGCTCGGGTCGACCGATGCCGCCGGCGTCGAACGGCAGCGGCAGTGGAACACCGTGGTGAAGACCAACGTGCCGCCGCGCAAGTCGGTGCAGGCCGCCGCGGACGCGAAGGGTGCGTTCGCCGAGGGCGTGCTGAAGGAGTTCGTCAGCGAGATCGCACCGACCGGGAAGCCGGAGCCGCGGTTCCCACCGGAGGTGTACCAGCCGATCGCCGACGCCATCCAGGCGTGCCAGCTGAACGCGGCCGACCCAGGGAAGGCGGCGGCTGACGCGGCGGCCCGCATCGACACGTTCCTGAAGACCTACCAGGGTGCGCCGATCAGCTGATGGTGACCACCACAGCCCCTCCGTCCAAGCCGTCGGCGAAGGTTCCGGCCCAGCGGCCGAAAGCCGGCCTGAGCCGCAAACGGCGCGAGGCCCTGGCGGCGTACGCCTTCCTCGCGCCGGACTCCCTCGGTCTGCTGATCTTCGTCGCGCTGCCGATGGTGCTCGCCTTCGGCGTCGCGTTCTTCAAGGTCGACGGCTTCGGCAACTACCAGTACGTCGGCCTGGACAACTACATGCTGATGGCCGGCGACGACCAGCTCTGGGCGTCGCTCAAGGTCACCGCGACGTACGTCGTCACGTTCGTGCCGATCGCCTTCGTGGTGAGCTTCGCGCTGGCGATGCTGGTCCGCAACCACTTCCGCGGCATCGGCTGGGTCCGGTCGGCGTTCTTCCTGCCGCACGTGGTCAGCCTGGTCGTCGTCGGCCTGATCTGGCAGTTCCTGCTGGTGGACAAGCGCGGTGCGCTCTCCAAGTTGCTGGCGCCGTTCGGCCTGAGCGACGTGTCCTTCCTCGGCACACCGTCGCTTGCTCTCGGCACCTATGTCGTGATCAGCGTCTGGTTCGTGATGGGCTACCAGATGCTGGTGCTGCTGGCCGGGCTGAAGGATGTCCCGAAGGAACTCGAGGACGCCGCCGAGATCGACGGTGCGAGCACCTTGCAGCGGTTCCGGTTCGTGATCTGGCCGCTGATGCGCCCGACCAGCTTCTTCGTGGTGGTGAACTCGACGATCGGCGCGGTCACCGGCCTGCAGGCCTTCGACCTCGTCTACGTGCTGACCAAGGGCGGTCCGGCCCGGGCCACCAGCACCGTCGTGCTCTACATCTACGAACAGGCATTCACCTTCAACAACATGGGGTACGCCGCCGCCCTGACCACCGTGGTGGTGGCGATCCTGGTGGCCTGCACCGGCCTGATGTTCGCGTTCACGAAGGGAGGCCGGTTCGATGAGGACTAGAGGATTCCTCCTCCCGGCCCTGGCCCACGTCCTGGCGATCATCGCGGTCGCCCCGCTGCTGTGGATCGTGATCAGCGCGCTGAAGCCGGTCGAGGACGTGTTCGACTTCGGCTGGCCGACGCGCTGGACGCTGGACAACCTGCAGTACGTGCTGTTCAAGATCCCCATGCCGACCTTCCTGCTGAACAGCGCGATCGTGTCGATCGTGGTCACCGTGGTGGCGCTGTTCTTCCACTCGATGGCGGCGTACGCGCTGGCCCGGCTGCGGTTCCCGGGCCGCGGGCTGATCTTCTCCGGCATCATGTCGACGCTGCTCGTGTCGCTGCCGGTGATCCTGGTGCCCCTGTTCCTGGTCGCCAAGCAGCTCGGCCTGCTGGACAGCTACGCCGGCCTGATCGTGCCGAGCATCTTCCACGCGTTCGGGGTGTTCCTGCTCCGGCAGTACTACCTGAACATCCCGCGCGAGCTGGAGGAGGCCGCCGACCTGGACGGCTGCGGCTACTGGCGCCGGTACTGGAGTGTCATCCTGCCGCTCAGCCGGCCGGTCCTGGCCTCGCTGTCGGTGCTGTTCTTCCTGGCCAACTGGAACGCGTTCCTCTGGCCGCTGACCATCACCCGGAACCCGGACCTGCGCGTCATCCAGCTCGGTGTCTCCGGCATGCAGGGGCAGTACGCCTCGGCGTGGAACCTGATCCTCGCGGCCGCCGTGATCGCGGCCATCCCGACCGTCGTCGTCTTCGTCGCCGGCCAGCGCCGCCTGGTCGACGCGATGAAGACCACCGGTCTCAAGTAACGGAAAGGCTGGAATGTACGGCGACTACGGCAGCAGTCTGCGCGATCTGCCCCGGCTGAGGAACTCCAAGCGGCGGCGCGCGTCGAGCTGGGACCGGTCGGGCGGCAACGACGACCGGCTCACGATCCGGCCGGGGGAGTCCGCGGTGCTGGCCGACCTCGACGGGCCGGGCTCCATCAACCACATCTGGTGCACGGTCGCCCGGGACAGCCCGTGGGGACCGGACGAAGCCGACGGCGACTACCTGCGGAAGCTGATCCTGAAGGTCACCTGGGAGGACTCCGCGCAGCCCAGCGTGCTGGTGCCGCTCGGTGACTTCTTCGGCGTCGGCCACGGCCGGACGGTGAACTTCGTCAGCGCCCCGCTGCAGATGAGCCCGCAGGACGGCAAGGGGTTCAACTGCTGGTTCCACATGCCGTTCGCGTCCAAGGCCCGGCTGGAGATCAGCTCCGAGCTGACCGCCTCTCCGGTGTTCTTCTACTACTACATCGACTACGAACTGTTCGACGGCGCCCAGGACGGCCTCGGGTACTTCCACGCGTCGTACAACCGGCAGAACCCCACCGACGGGGTCGAGCAGGGTAGCCAGACGCTGCGGCAGCACCAGGTCGAGGGTACGAACCTCGACGGCGCCGGCAACTACGTCGTCCTCGACACCGAGGGCAAGGGGCACTACGTCGGGTGCGTCGTCAGCATCCGCAACCTGCGCGACTCGGCCGAGTGGAACTGGTACGGCGAGGGCGACGACATGATCTTCATCGACGGCGAACCGTTCCCGCCGTCGTTGCACGGCACCGGGACCGAGGACTACTTCAATACCGCGTGGTGCCCGGGCGAGGCGTACTCGGCGCCGTACCACGGCATCACCCTGCCCGGCGGGCCGAACTGGAGCGGCGAGATCTCGCTGTACCGCTTCCACATCGAGGACCCGATCACCTTCTTCACCTCCATCCGCGTGACCATCGAGCACGGTCACGCCAACAAGCGCAGCGACGACTGGTCGTCGGTCGCGTACTGGTACCAGACCCTGAAGGGGTAGCGCATGAAACGTGGGGCACTACTGGCCGTCCTGCCGCTGGTTTTCGGCTCGGCGGCGTTGCTGACGACGTCCGAGGACTCCGCGGCGCCGCCTGCGGTTGCCGGCAGCACCTATGTCGGGACTGCCGCGGTCGAGTCCAAGGGCATGCCGAGCCAGAGCGACGGTGACCTGTGGCCGTCCTGCTGGGCCGGCAACGACAAGCTGTACGCCGCCAACGGCGACGGCAAGGGGTTCAGCCTCGACGGCGACTTCGCCGACATCGCGGTCAACGAGATCGACGGCACCCCCGGCAACCTGACCGGGACGACGATCTCCAAGGGCGACCAGGCCGGGTCGATCTGGAGCGGCGGTGGGTACAACCGCAAGCCCACCGGCATGGTGTGCGTCGGGGACACGCTGTACCTGGCGGTCCAGGACCTGGCGCTCGACTTCAACGACGTACCGGCGGCGACGATCCTGAAGTCGGCCGACCACGGCCGGACCTGGACGTGGGACAAGAGCGAGCCGATGTTCGCCGACCACGTCTTCACCACGATCTGGTTCGCCGACTTCGGCAGGGGCGGGGCGCTGGCGCCCGACGGATACGTCTATGCCTACGGCCTGGACGGGAACTGGCGGGACTCCTTCGACGACACCGTGACCGACCCGCAGAGCGTATTCATGGCGCGGGTGCCCAAGGGCAAGGTGCAGAACCGGGGTGCCTGGGAGTTCTATGCCGGCAGCACCGAGCGCGGCAAGCCGTCGTGGACGTCGAAGATCGCCGACCGCAAGCCGGTGCTGACCGACCAGCGGCGGCTGTACGCCCAGACGTACGGGACGAACGCGTCGAACCTGAGCGTGATCAGTCAGGGCGGCGTCACGTACCTGGAGAAGCAGAAGCGATATGTCTACACGTCGTGGACCGAGTACACCTTCGAATTCTACGAGTCGCCGACGCCGTGGGGGCCGTGGAAGCACTTCCTCAGCAAGGACTTCGGCGGGTATCCGTGGTCGACCTCGAAGTACGGCGGGTACGGCGTGACGATCCCGTCGAAGTTCGTCCAGCCGGACGGCAGGACGATGTATCTGCAGGCGAACGTCTGCCCCTGCGGTGGTGGCGGGATCGGGACGTCGGTCTACAACTTCAACCTGCGCAAACTCGTGCTGACACCGTCGGACCCGGGTGCGGCGGACAACCTGCCGGCGGACGCCAACCTGGCCGCTCCCTCGACCGGCGCGGTCGCGATCTCCAAGTCGAGCCGGTCGGGCAGCCTCGCGCTGATGAACGACGGTGCGCTGACCGGGAGCGAGACCGACTTCGACGACGAGGTGAAGGGCGCGTCCTGGTGGGGGTACACGTGGCCCGGCAAGCACAAGGTCAACCGGGTCGAGTTCACGTCCGGCGCGGTGTCGGCGGAGGGCGGCTACTTCACCGGACGCCCGCGGGTCCAGGTGAAGGTCGACGGCTCGTGGGTCGAGGTCGCCGCGCAGACGGTCTCACCGGCGTACCCGGGTGACGCCTCGGCGGGCGCCAACAAGACGTACACGATCACGTTCCCGGTGCAGGAGACCGACGGCGTGCGGGTGATCGGCCTGCCGGGCGGCACGCGCAGCCACACCTCGGTCTCCGAGTTGGCGGTCCGGTACGTCGCCCAGCTCGCCGACGGTGGATTCGAAGGCACCGGCGGCGGCAAGCCGGCCTGGCTGTTCGAGGGTACGGCGGCCAACGGTGTCGACCGTGGACTCGGGTTCGCGCACTCCGGCGCCAACAACGGCTGGATCCGCTGCACCTGCACCGGCTGGAGCGCCCTCTACCAGACCGTGCCCGTCACCCCGGGAACGACGTACACCTTCGGCGCCTGGGTGAACGCCTCCGCCGGCCTGCCTGCCGATGAGGGCCGCTTCGGTGTCCGTCACGGCACCAAGGACCTCGCGTCCAAGACCTTCGGGGCCTCGAACGGCTACGTCCACCACGAGGTGACCGTGACCGTACCCGCCGGTGTGCACGAACTGACGGTCTACGCGGGTTTCGACGCCCCGAACGTCGACACCTGGATCCAGGTCGACGACTTCACCGTCAGCTGAGGAGCTGTGCCTCAGGGCCAGGGGAGGAGCTCCGGGGCCGGGCCGTTCACCGGCCCCGGGGCGACTCTGCCGGCGTACCAGGCGGTGAGGTCGGTGAGTTCGCCGGTGAGGACCGTGGGGTCGCCGGTGCCGTTCTCCCAGGTGGTTCCGTCGTCCGCCCGGAGGACCAGCTGGACGCCTTCGGGCGTGCGCGGGCGGAGGAAGTCCAGGAGGTGCAGGCAGAACTCCTTCGGCCAGTCACCCGCCGTCGGCGCGAGATCCAGGTCGACGGCGTGCACGGCGAGCTCGCGCCAGGTGGCGTAGAGCCCGGCCGCGAGGAAGCTGTCGCGGTGCCGGATCGGACGCTCCCAGTCGCCCGGGCCGACCTTGTCCCAGGCGGCGATCAGCGCGCCGGTCGCCACCCGGAGGTGCTCGGCGAGCTCGGCGGCGGGACGGCCCGCGCCGGCCTCGATGGCGGCGTCGCGCGCCGCGCGGCCGCCGTCGTACACGTCGACCAGCCGGCCGGCGAGCGCCTCCTCGACCTGCCGGGTCATCGCCTCGGCGAAGTTCGCGATATGCGTGATGACGTGCCCGCGTGACCAGCCGGGCAAGGCGGACGGCGCCCGTACGGCGGCCTCGCCGACCGTGGCTACCGTGGCGTTGACGCGTTGGGCAGTTGCTGTGACCTCAGGCCGGATGTCGCGCATGGCCGTCACCCTAACCAGGCAAGTGTTTGTCGGTCGCGCCGATTAGTGTTGGCGCCATGAGCGTGGCGCGGTTCAAGGACTTGTGCGTGGACGTGTCGTGCCCGAGTGCGATGGTGGCGTTCTGGGGCCGGGTGCTCGGGCTGACCTCGCCGGCCGACAATCCGGACGTGCTGGTCGGCGACGTGCCGGAGAAGACCATTTGGATCAACAGGGTCGACGAGCCGCGGACGGTCAAGCAACGCGTCCACCTGGACGTGCACACCGGGTCGATCGACAACCTGCTGCGCGCGGGTGCCACGATCCGGTCGCCCGCGACGGACGAGCAGTCCTGGACCGTGATGGAGGACCCGGAGGGCGGGGAGTTCTGCGGGTTCGTCCGCGACTCCGTCCCGGCGTACCGTCTGCTGGAGCTGATCGTCGACTCCGCCGGTCCGCAGGCGCAGGCGCGCTGGTGGGCCGGGCTGGTCGGCGGCGACGTCAGGAGCCGGCCGGGTACGCCGTACTACTGGCTGGAGAACGTCCCCGGCCTGCCGTTCCCGTACTGGGTGTTCGTCCCGGTGCCGGAGCCGAAGACGGTGAAGAACCGGATCCACTGGGACGTCACCGCGCCCGCCCTGCAGCCGGTCCTGGACGCGGGTGCGACACTGCTGCGGCCCAAGGACGACGAGATCGGCTGGCACGTCTGCGCCGACCCCGAAGGCAACGAGTTCTGCGTGTTCCTACGGTAGTGACGCCGCGCCGGCGGGGAGGGTCCCGGGGCCTTGGCTCCCGGCCCTCCCTCGTCGCTCCAGTCGCTCCGCTCCCTACGCTCCTCAGTCCAGGCCGGGAGGCCCCATGACCAAGCTGAACCTGACCCAGTCCAGCCCGGACCTGACCGAGGCGCTGGTGAACATCTCCTCGGTCAGCGGCGCCGAGGAGAAACTGGCGGACAAGATCGAGAAGGCGCTGTCGGCGTTCGGCCACCTGAAGGTGTTCCGGCACGGCAACACCGTGGTCGCGCGGACCGACATCGGCCGGGACGAGCGGATCGTGATCGCCGGGCACCTGGACACCGTCCCGTCGAACGACAACCTCCCGGCCCGGCGCGCCGACGGCCTGATCCACGGGCTCGGCGCCTGTGACATGAAGGGCGGCCTCGCGGTCGGGCTCCGGCTGGCGGCGACCCTGACCGAGCCGAACCGGGACGTCACCTACGTCTTCTACGACTGCGAAGAGGTCGAGGCCGAGCGGAACGGGCTGCTCAAGCTGACCCGGTCGAACCCGGAGCTCCTCGAAGGGGTCTTCGCGGTCGTGATGGAGCCGTCCAACGCGGTCGTCGAGGCAGGCTGCCAGGGCACGATGCGGGTCGAGATCACCACCCGCGGTGAACGGGCGCACTCGGCCCGGTCCTGGATGGGGTCGAACGCGATCCACGCGGCGGGCGGGATCCTCGCCCGGCTGGCGGCGTACGAACCGCGCCGGGTGCCGATCGACGGGCTCGAGTACCGCGAGGGCCTGAACGCGGTCGGCATCCACGGTGGCGTCGCCGGCAACGTCGTACCAGATCTGTGCACGGTCGAGATCAACTACCGGTTCGCGCCCAACCGGTCGGAGGCGGAGGCCGAGGCGCACCTGCGGGCGGTGTTCGAGGGCTACGACGTGGTCGTGACCGACTCGGCGCCGGGCGGTCTGCCGGGGCTGGAGCGGCCGGCCGCGGCCGCCTTCCTCGAGGTGGTCGGGGGTGAGCCGCAGCCGAAGTTCGGGTGGACCGACGTGGCCCGGTTCACGCTGCTCGGCGTACCGGCGGTGAACTACGGGCCCGGTGACCCGCTGTATGCGCACAAGCAGGACGAGTTCGTCCCGGAGGCCGAGATCGAGCGGTGTGAACAGCGGCTGAGAGCCTGGTTGACGGCGTAGGTACTCCTCGTGGCCGGTCCCGCGCCGGCGGGCCCGTTGTCACTGTCCGCACTACTGTGGAGGCATGGCAGAACCCTCCATCCACCCCGACCGGCCGGTCGGCCGGCAGCAGCGCGGCCCGGTCGTGATGCGGCGCAACCAGGTCCAGAACTCGACCTCGGAGCAGCGGCTGCTGGACAGCCGAGGCCCCTCGGACTGGGTGCACACCGACCCCTGGCGCGTGCTGCGGATCCAGTCGGAGTTCATCGAGGGGTTCGGCATGCTCGCCGAGCTCGGGGCCGCGATCAGCGTGTTCGGCTCGGCCCGGACCAAGCCGGACGACCTGATGTACGCCGCCGCCGAGGAGCTCGGCCGCAAGCTGGTCGCGGCCGGTTACGCGGTGATCACCGGTGGTGGCCCGGGCGTGATGGAGGCGGCGAACAAGGGCGCGTCCGAGGCCGGCGGCGTGTCGGTCGGGCTCGGGATCGAACTGCCCTTCGAGAACGGCGTGAACGAGTGGGTCGACATCGGGATGAACTTCCGCTACTTCTTCACGCGGAAGACGATGTTCGTCAAGTACGCCCAGGGGTTTGTGGTGATGCCGGGCGGGTTCGGCACGCTGGACGAGCTGTTCGAGGCGCTCACGCTGGCGCAGACCCGGAAGGTCACGTCGTTCCCGGTGGTGCTGTTCGGGACGTCGTACTGGAGCGGCCTGGTCGACTGGCTGCGGGAGACCATGCTCGCGGACGGGAAGATCTCCGCGGCCGACCTGGACATGTTCGTGGTCACCGACGACGTCGACGAGGCGATCAGCTACATCGTCAAGGCCGGTGAACTGGCCGACGCGGCGGCCGAGGAGGCAGCGGCCGCGGCCGCCCGGGACGTGGCCGAGGCGGACAGCCCCGAGGCGCGCGAGCGGCGAGAGGCGCACCGGCTGGGCTCCGACGGGAGCTGACCCAGGGTTCGCGGAGGGCCGAATCGGGCTCCGATTGTGCGGGTGACTTCGTCGGCATGGCACGATCGGTCCCGTGATGTGGTTCTTCGGGCTGATCGTGGTGCTGTTGATCGGGGCTGTCGCAGTCGTGGCCTCGGGTCGTTGGGGTGCCATGAGTACGGCGTACGACGACCGGCCCGACCTGAGCGTCCCGGCCCGGCAGACACTCTCGGCCACCGACATCGAGTCGGCCCGGTTCGGCGTCGGCCTGCGCGGCTACCGGATGGACGAGGTCGACTCGCTGCTCGAGCGGATCGCCCGCGAGGTCGCCGAGCGCGACCGCCGGATCGCCGACCTCGAACGCGCGGTCTCGCCGATCATCGACGGCCCGGGTTTCGCCTCGGGGGCCGACTACGACCCGTCCGACTTCGACGACACCGGGATCCAGAAACCGATTCTCGTCGGCGGCGAGTTCCCGGAGTCGGACACCACAGAACAGCCGGCCGTGGAGCAGTCGACCTCCGCGGAGCCCACCGACGCGACCGCCGAGGCGCGGCCCGGCTCACCGGCCGACGAGGGGTCGGCC
>NZ_SMKR01000193.1 GCF_004348725.1 Kribbella turkmenica | reverse complement strand
TTGTCGAGCGCGTTGAGCTGGGCGGGTGACGGGACGCGGGACGGGCGGGCGAGGTCGAGCCGGTACAGCCAGGCCCAGCGTGTGCCGTTGCGCCAGACCAGCAGCGCACAGGGCTCCCGGCCGCCCGGGCACATCCGCAGGGAGCGGAGCTGGCGGCGGGTGGCGAGTCCTGCGGGTGCCCACCGGAACCGGAACACCGGGGTGCCGTGCAGGTCCCAGCCGAGGGCTTGCTGGCCGTTCCACAGCTCGATCCAGCGCGACGCGGCCGGGTGCAGGCTGGCGCGGTCGATCGGCGCGGGCATCAGCGCTTGCCCTTGCTGGTGGTGTTGTCTCCGGCGCCGCGGACGGCGCGGATGTGGTTGACGACGTGGCGGCCGAGCCGGACCCGCAGCCCGGAACCGTCGCACTTGCCGCAGTAGCGATACGCGCGGCCGAACGGGGACTTGAACTTGCCCGCGCCCTTGCAGCGGCGGCACTTGCCGAACGGCCAGATCAGGCAGCCCAGCAGGTAGATACCAACGGCGATGGTCACGATGAGTGTCACCGTGGCGACCTGTCCGGCCGTCTGCGCGGTCGCGGCGAGGTCGAGCGGGGCGCTACCCAGATAGCTACTGTGGGTAGCGGCGGTGAGGGTAGAGGTAGCGGCGTGGTTCAGCACTGGAAGCCTCCAGAGGGCTGTTTTTGGGCGTGAGGGACCGTGGCCGCTACCCGCTACGCGGTGATGAACGGCCTGGTCAGATCAGGGTTGCGGGGTAGCGGGACGGGTAGCGTTGCCGCTACCGGTAGCGGTCCGGCCGCTACTTCGGCCGTCCCGCACCCCTCATGCAGTTGGTTACTCTGTGTTGCCCGCGGCCTAGTGGCCGGCGGTGTCGCGGCGGTCGATCGCGGCGCGGATGTCGTCGGCGCGGCAGCCCTTGCGGTTCACGCCGTCGCGCTTCACATCGCGGCTCGGGACGTGCAGGGCGCGGGCCTGCGCGCTGATCGCGTCCGGGGTGGTGCCGTTGTACTGCTCAGGCATCTGCTCCGCGAGCCGTCCAGCGATCGCCTCCCAGTGCGCGGCGGTGTCGGCACCGAGCACGGTGAGGATGTCGGCCAGCACGTCCCGGCTGGCGCGCTCCAGCTCCTCGCCCACGGCCGCGCCGGACAGCGTGCCGAGCCGTTCGCGGTGCTTGCGGGCGGCGTCGAGGA
Organism: Kribbella turkmenica; assembly: GCF_004348725.1. Taxonomy (GTDB): domain Bacteria; phylum Actinomycetota; class Actinomycetes; order Propionibacteriales; family Kribbellaceae; genus Kribbella; species Kribbella turkmenica. Next base: position 12,076 of record NZ_SMKR01000193.1, on the reverse strand, counting down.
TCTTGTCCGCGTCCTTGCCGTCGGCAAGGAACCCGCGCACGGTCGGGGTGTAGTCGCTCGCCCCGTACAGATACCCGACACCTCGGAACTTGTCCCCGACCGGCAGCGAGGAGGCGTCGTAGCCTTCGGCGTAGGCGTCGCCACCGAGCACGGCCATGGACACGTCGCGGTTGCCGCACTTGAGCGCGAACCGGATGGTGTGGTTGTCGCGGTAGCGGTTGAACAGCCGCTGCACGTCACCCGCGCCGACACCGGAAGGCTTCTGCGAGCTGGACACCAAGATCACGCCAGCGCTCGGCCCAATCGCGAGAATCTTGGACAGCTTGTCCGCGACCTGCTTGTTCACCTCCTGGCTGGCGGTCTCGAAGTACACCTGGAACTCCTCCATCACCAGCACCATCACCCGCAGCTCCGGGTAGCGGCGGTCCCGGGCGAGCTGGGGGGTGAGCTTGCCGTCCGGGCACTCGTCCACCGGCAGGGACGTGAGCTTGGCGTTGACCTTGTCGATGTGGTCGAGAACCTCGTCCAGGACCGCGAGCAGGTGCCCGATCGGGTCGTCATCGAGCGGGTTGGGCAGCTCACCGAACACCATCCGGTGCGCGACCTTGCGGAACCCGAGCCAGTCCGGCGACTTCTTGCCGTCGACAACGATCAGCTTCACCCACGGGTCCAGCGCGGCGTGCAGCGCGATTAGGCGCGCGGTGAACGTCTTGCCCTTGCGCGGCTGGGCACCGACCAGGACCGAGAACCACATCAGCGACAGCTCGACCAGGCGGTCGCGCTCGTCCTTGCCGAGCTTCATCGGCTCCCAGATCGAGCGCGGCTTGGCATCCAGCATGTCCGTGCGACCGGCCGGGATCGCGAGCGGGTCCTTGTCGGCGACGAACAGCACGTGACGGCGGCTGGATGAGTCGTCCTCGGTCAGGAACACCTGCCGCATGTGCACGTCCAGGCCTGAGGCGATCTTCTCCCGCGACTTCAGCACGTCCGACCAGGACTTGCCCCACGGCAGATCGATCACGACCTGAGTACCGGTATCGGAGGCGTCGCGGGACATGATCGACCCGAACGTGACCTGCTGGTCTTGGCGGTCGGGGTTGCCGAGACCGGCCGCGTAGTAGGCGCGCAGGACGATGTCGGCGGTGAGCTTGCGGTACCGGGGCGCGACCACGGCCGTGCCCACGATGGTCTGCCCGGCCGGGCGGCCGTAGTGCGCAAGACCCGCCGTCGCCAGCGCGCCAGCCGCGACCAGGGCCGCGCCCGGAGCGGAGCTGTAGAGGATCGGTGCGCCGATCAGCAGACCTAGGTTCTGGACCGCCAGCACGCCACCGCGCCACATCCGGGTCGCCTTGAGCTGGCGGTGGATCTTCTCCCACTCCTTCAGCTCGCCCGCGTCGGCGGCCTTCTGCTCCAGCACGAACGAGTTCGGCACCCACCACCACCTCAGCTGGTTGCCGACCAGGCGGGTCAGGCCGCGACCGGCGAACCAGCCGAACTTGGCTGTGTACCAGGGCGAGCGGACCGCGTGGAACGCGGCCACGTGACCGGTCCGCGCCAGCGCGCGGCGGATCGTGCCGCGAAGGTTCCCCGGCCGCAGGTGCACAGGGATGATCGGGATCCGCGCGCCCTCCTGCACCGGCAGCGCCAGTCCCGGCGTGTCCACCGGCACCAGCACGTTCCCGGTCGCCGGGTCGTCGTCGGCGTCGTCCAGGGCGATTTCGTAGGCGGTGTCCATTCGCTCGACCTCGGACGGCGACAGCGGCACCACTGCGCCGGCCGATCCGTCTCGGTCCTGCGGGGACTCGTCGCGGCGGGCGCGGCGCGCCTCCAGGTCGATCGGCTGTGCGAGGTCGTTCGGCAGCTCGTTGTTCATCGGCTCGGTCATGTCAGTGGCTCCCGTTCTCGCGGGTGTGGATCAGGTGGGCCAGCGCGGCGCCCATGCCGAGCACGGCAACGGGCAGGCAGGCAACGGCAGTGGTGATCGGCCACGGCGCGGCTGTGACGCCAGCGGCCTCCAGCAGGTGATAGGCGACCTGCCCCAGCGCGCCCAGACCGAGCGCAGACAGCGCCGACCACTTGGCGAACCGGCGCGCCTTTGCGGGGACGCGGCCGGACAGCCACACCCGCAGCGCGAACGCGGCGTAGGTCTCGACACCGATTGGCAGGGTGATTGCGGAGTTGATGGTGAAGCCGTCCGCGATACCGGGCAGCGGGTGCACGACCCCGAAGCCGGTCAGCTCACCGAGCCCGACCCAGCCCGACCAGACCGCGACGAACGCGGGCAGCGCCAGCAGCAGCATCGGCCACGACCGCACCGGCCGTTCCTTGTCCCCGGTATCGGCGGCGGTGTCCGTGGTCTCGTCGTCGGTCTTGGAGATGCCCCTCTCCTCCGATTCCGCGGGGACCACCGCGACAGCCGTCGGCGTGGCCTCCGGGACCGGGTCTACAGGCGGCGTGACCTGCACGAACGTCTCATCGGCGGTCTCGACAGCAGTGTCTGGAGTCGTGGCGTCTGCCGTGGTCTCGTCCGGGTCCGGCACCGAGTGCAGGTGCCGCTCAGCGGCCAGCGCGGCATGGACCGCCTTGGCCTTGTCCTTGCCCACCCGCAGGTGCTTCATCAACCGGTTCTGCGACGGCAGCTCACCCAACTCGGCCGCCAGATTGCGCGCGGCCGGGATCAGCTCGGCCACCGGCACCGGGTACGACGTACGCAGCGGAGTGCTCACCACTCCACCCCCTTGCCAGCCATGACCTGACGAGCGTCGGCCAGGAACCCGGCCAACACCCACAGATCGCCATACGCCGTCGCAGCCTCCGCCGACACCGCGTCGCGGCGGGGCATCTCACCGGCCAGCACGAACCGCGACAAGTGCTCGAACCGCGCGGCCAGCTCGTCCCGCACAGCGTCGGCGCTATCGATGCCAAGCCGGTCAGCCCAGCTCTGCTCCAGCGTCAACACGCGACGGCGGCTCATGCGGCACCGTCCGTGGCAATCTCGCGGTCGACCAGCTCGCGACCAACCTCCAGGACCCGACGCGAGGCGCGCCGGACGCGACGCGTCTCCAGCTCGGACGCGTACGGACCCGCATTGATGAACGCGATCTGCGCGTCCAACAGGTCCAGCTCGGCCGCGATCAACGGCCATTCCTGCTCGATACCGGCCAAGTCCGCAGCCGATGGTTCCTGGCTACCGACGGCCGACAGGTGGATGATGCTCATTGGGTTTAGCTCCTGTTCGTGAAGGGACTGGTGCGGCCCGGACGCCTCGGCGGCTGCAACCGCCGGGGCGTCACCTTTTGGCGCCTGACCAGAACATGAAGCGATACTAAGGTGCGCACCACGGTAGCGCTTCTGCGACTGTTGCGCAAGCAAGGTGCGATACCCTGGATAGGTGAGTGATCTACGCGAAGAGTTGACCTCGGCCACGCGGCGGTACCGAGAGACTGAGGCTGCCCACGAGCAATCTCGGACGGAGATGCTGGCGGCTGTCCTAGCGGCGCTCCGTGGCGGTGTGCCGCCTACTGAGGTCGAGCGGCTGTCGCCGTTCACGGCGGCGTACATCCGGAGAGTTGCCCGCGCGGAGGGTGTCCCGCCAGCGGCACCGGGACCGAAGCGGGTGAGCTCCTGAGTGGTCGGCTCGTTCATGCGTCCAGCGTCGAGGCCAAACGAGCGATTGATGTGCACTCGGCAGGCTGCGCACTTTTGTGCGCATTGTTCGGGCTGGCAGCCGGTTCACTAGAGGGACTACATCAACCGAGGGGAAGTGCAGATGCACGTAGGTGAGCGCATCGGGGCGTACCGCAAGCGGCGCGGCATGTCGCAGGACGCCCTGGCTGGCCTCATCGGAATGTCGCGCTCTTGGCTCTCGCAGGTCGAGCGCGGCATTCGTGGTGTCGATCGACTGTCCACCCTGAACGACCTAGCAACCGTCCTCCGCATCGACGTGGCGGACCTGATCGGTCGCGACTGGATTCTCGCGCCGGACGCATCCGAGCAAGTGACGGCGGTCGACGCCGTACGCAGCCAACTCGCGGGCTATCACCACCTGCTTGGTGAGCCGACGTCACCGTGGCCTCTTCCGCAGCTCCGCAACGGCGCTGTGCAGGTTAACCAGGCTTACCAGGCAGCGCAGTACCAGAGGGCGACCGCGATGCTGCCAAACCTCATTCAGGCCGCAGACGCGTACGACGGCTACCAAGGCCGCGACGGTCGGGAGACACACCTTGCCCGCTGCTCGGTCTACACGGCGGCCGCGAAGCTCCTGACCAAGGTCGGCGAGCACCAGCTCGGCTGGCTGGCCGCAGACCGCGCCACCCACGCGGCTTTGGCCGCCGAGTCGAAGGCCGCGCAAGGGATGGCCGCCTATCAGGTGGTCATCGCTCTACTCCGCAGCCAGCGAACCGACGATGCCGAACGCGTCGCCGTTCGGTCGGCAGAAGGTCTTATGTGCCTCGCTGGCTCGGATGCACCCGACGCCGTGTCGCTCGCCGGGTCGCTGTGGCTCATCTCGTCCGTCATCGCCGCTCGCCGCTCCGATCGCGCGACGTCCACCGCTCGACTCGATACGGCTACGCAGCTCGCCGACCTCCTGGCGCACGACGGCAACCACTGGTGGACTGCCTTCGGCCCGACCAACGTCCTGATCCATCGAGCGTCGGTCGCAGCCGAGTTCGGCGATCCGTCCGGCGTACTGCGAGTGGCAACCGAAATCGACACCGAAGCTATGCCGGCCGGTCTGCAAGGCCGCCGCTCACGCCTACATCTCGACCTCGCTTGGGCTCAGGCTCAGGCCAAGAACGACATGGAAGCGATCCTCCACCTCAAACAGGCTGAGCGCGTCGCTCCCGAGTCGATCCGCTACCACACCATCGCCCGCGAGCTGGTCCGCGAACTCCTCAAGCGTTCCCGCAAACCCACCCCAGCCCTAACCGCAATCGCGACCCGCGCAGGAGTCCTCGCGTGACCAACCGAACCCTCTACATCGTCGTCTGCGGCGCGCCGCTCGCTTCCCGCACCGCAGACGGCGTCAAGGCCGCCCGAGCCAACGGCTGGGACCCCTACGTCATCCCCACCGAAGCGGCCATGCCCTGGCTGGCAGACCAGGACCTAGGGAATGCCCCCGTCATCACCGGCAACCGCACCCCAGACCAGCCGAAGCGCACCCCACCGGCTGACGCCGTAGCCGTCGTCCCCATCACCTTCAACACTCTCAACGCCTGGGCCAACGGCAACGCCAACACGTACCCACTTACGACGCTTTGCGCAGCCCTCGGCTCGCACACACCAACTGTCGCGGTGCCCTTTGCGAAGCACGACCTTGCGGGGCACCCCGCGTGGCTCGCTTCTCTGGCTGTGCTCCGCTACGCCGGGGTGATTCTGGCTGACCCTCACGACGGAGCGGAAAACACCGTCGCTCCGATAACCTCCGGGACCGGCGAGACCGTAGCCAACGGGTTTCGCTGGGAGTGGGTATTCCATCACCTGAACCCTGCAGAGTGACGGTCGTGGCACCGCCCCGAATTTCTCACATTGAGCGCGAAGGAAACCGGGCGCGTGGCGCCGCAATCGCTATTCACACCTTGTACTTCGCACTGCGTTTCTTGAACGCGTCCTCGCCGCCGTCAAGGATTTCACACGCATGTTCTCGCATTCCGCAGGATTCAAGGATGAATTCAGAGTCATTCTTTTCCGAACTGTGTTCGAGGGAACCAGTCAGATACTTGAACATCAGCCCGTCCCGGTTGCGCCGATCGTCGCCATGTCGGTTGGCCACGACGATCTGTTCTGAGTCCGCTCCGATAGCCAAATTGGCATCGTGCGTCACCATTAGGATCTGGCGATCCTTCTTCCGCTTCGACAGATAGGGAACGATTGTCTGGTAGATCGAGCGGCTGTCTAGATCGTCCTCCGGCTGATCGATCAGTAGAGGCCAAGGCTCCGATGATTCATTCATGATTAGAGTCAACGCGAACAGAGCCTGCTTACCCGGCGTCATCGAAGAAACCGCGAAGCCGCCGATGCGGTCTCCGTCTAATGTGGCGAAGAACCGGCTTTCAGGCGTCAGCGTGATGGTGCTGCTTGCTACAACGGCAGGAGACTCGCCTCGCCTCAACTTCTGGGAACCTGAGCGCACCGCCTCGAGAAAGCGCGCGATATCGGCCATCACGAAGTCGTGCCTGATAATCTCACCCTGCGAGCGGTCAAAGTAGAGCGTGTTCTCCTGCCGGTTGTAGACGCTTGAGACAGCAGACAGAGCCTCCGCTGTCATCCGAGTTTCGATATCGAACTGCATTCCATCCAGCGTCGTGGTCAGGGTGACGAACTCGTTCTTGAGCTTTTCGAAACAGGATTCCTTCAAAGCACGTTGCTTCTCGATCGCCTCGATCCGGCCTGCTTGGGTCTTCTTGGCAGCTTCTACGGCGTCGATCTTCGCATCGATCACCTTCAGCAGCTCGACCTGATGATTCTGGCTGGCAACAAGAGCCTCAAGTTCGGTATTCTCGCGGTTTTTTCGTATTAGCTCAGCGTTATCTCGTTCGAGCGATTCAAGTTCTTCCGTCAGGGCTCTCTGCTCGACATCAAGCGCTGACCGATAGTCAACGAACGCTTGCCCTATCGCCGACCGCAGAATCTCCAAATGACTACTGAGGACTGGGTTAACCTTGGCGGCCAGGTCGGGCGGAATCGCAGTTAGCGACGGATGCATGTTGATCGAGGGGGCTATCTCCGGGGCGGCAGCGTAACTGCCGTTATCAGAGGTCACATATGGCTCAAGGACCGCGATCTCATTCGTGATGTCTTCGACACGCGCCCTAATCTCCGAGGAGCGCTCGACGATCCCCTGATATTTCAACACCTCGTCTTCATTGAGCGAGGACGATTCACGCAGCGCCTTTACCCGAGCCGCGATCGTGTCTCTAGTTACGACTATAGCCTCACGGTCGCCAAGGTCGCGCAGTTCGGAGCGCAAATCCTCGATCACTTCCGCCACATCGAACCACTCTTGCACGAGTTGGCGAATAGCGAGATTTGAAGCGTGGACGTCCGCGTCAACTTTCTGATGGAACTGTTCGAATCCAGGGTTCAAGCGATATAGCGCAGGTTGAATCTTGGCGTTTACTTCGTTCGGCCTATCACTGATTGCAAACAGGGAATTCTGCGGAATGTAGACAATCTTTCCCGTCTTGACGGTCGGATCGCCCCATTCGACGCTGCACCTTATGTGCGCGACATCCTGCCACGTCAGTCCCGCCGCCGGCCCTGCCTTCCCAGCCTCGGCCATGCCGCTCATCTCCTGCTGCTTGACCGTGTAGTCGGGATCGACGGCATGCGCGATGTGGGCTAACAGGGTTGACTTGCCTGACGAGCGACTCCCGATTATCGAGACGAGGTTGGAATTGAAGTCGATACTGTCGGGAAATTCGGTCGTTCCGGCGAAATGCACCCTCGAGATGTACTTGTACGGCTCCTTCACATCGGGCTTCAGTGTCTGTATGCGGACACGCTCGGCGGGCTCAATCAGCGTTTGAAGGAGGCCTTCGTAGGTCGGATCGGCCTTTATCCACGTTATCTCATTAAATTCCCCATCGGACTCGACGGGCTTCCCTAAGCGCTGTTCAAGCTGCTCGTACGAGTGCGCGTCACTCCCGGCAAAGACAGGTTTAGGAGTCGATACCTGCTCCGGATCTTCGTATCTCTTACGCGAAAGAAACCAATCTACATTGGCACTGTTGCCGAACACAGCATCTGACAACTTATCGATTTGGTCCGCAATGTTGGCCTTGCGTTGTTTACCGGACTCGGCCCGAATGCCGCCATTATTTGACGGCACGATAATGAGAAGGTTCTCCTTCCAAGGCCGCCGAGATCCGAATGTATCCTCGATTGCTGTCTTGAGGTCCGACCGCGTCACCGTGGCGGACTCGAAGTTGCCTCTCGCCTTCAACTCTGAGCAGGGCAACTGCCGGTCATTATCATCGGTCAGTTGAGTCTTCAGCACCGATAGGAAGTGGCGGATCTTCTCTTGCGTGATGTCTGGGCGGAATATCAGATGCAACTCAACTGACTCCTGCTTGCCATTTACGACATCATTCAGGCGGAGTTCCAGATTAGGAAAGAAGACCTTATCGCTTGCGGGATAGCGGTCCTGGTGCTCCTTGACCACCTCGAAGAAGCTGTCGAGGTTGAAATAGTCTGCGATTCCAAATACAGCTACGTCTGACGCCTCTAATGTGTCACAAAAGCGGTCCCAATCGAGCGGCTTATATCCGTCGCTCATCTTCGTGCCGGGAGCGTGGATGTGAAGATCCCACTTCCGCCACTCGGATCCCCGCACGTAGCGCGGCGCTGTCGTACTCATGTCCCCCCTGCATCCCCCTGCTATCGCGGTTCTCGACACCGCGTCGGTTCGAGTCCTTACTCTAAGCAACCGATGCCGAGGGGCAAGATCTGGGCGGGAAGAACTTCGAACGGGACGTCTGTCTCCGTTCGCAGGAGCTCCTCCGCGTCACCTGTGCGCGCCATCCGGAGTAGTGAGCTTCGGTTCCTTGGAAGGCCGGAGTCGGGGCGTCTGGAGGCAGCAGGTAGGCAGCGAGAGCCTTGATCTGCGACGTGGTCAAGACGCTCTGGTGTCGCGGTTCCAGCGCCTCGCGGGACGGCAGCGCGCTGCATGCGACGCAGGATCCGCCTTCACACCGAAGAGGTCACTGGTTCGAACCCAGTATCGCCCACCGGAGCACCCACTGAGAGCGGAACCCAGCACCAGCCGGGTCCCGCTCTTGTCGTTTCCGGACCTCGTCAGGCGGTCCGCCGGCTCGAGATCGTGGGGCCGGAGGCCTGTCCGCGGGTCGCGACCACGGTCCGGCCGGGTGGCGATTTTTCAGGAGTGTTCGGGCGCGAAGATCGACGGAGGGCTCTGCGCGAGTGCAGGCGTGGCCTCCTCGATGGCGAGCTCGACGACCGCAGTGCAATCTGTTCGCCCGCACTCGCAATCGAAGGCCTGGACGGCATGGTTGCCACGTCGGCGGTGGTGTCCCAGGCGGAGTCTTTCGGTGGCCTGGTCCGCGAGGCGGCGATTGCTGACCCGAAGCAAGGACTGCCGCTCCGCGGTCGTACGTGCCGCGGGGCAAGATGCCAGGATCGCGCTGAACCTCTGCTCGACGGCCCTGACGGTTTGCTCGACAGTCTGACCGTCGACCACGACAACGCTTGCGCCGGTCCCCTCCACCTGGCTCTGCACCAGCTCCCATCCCCAGACGTAGTCCTTGTGCACACCTTCGGGGTGCCGGCGTTCCAGCCTTGCGAGCTGTTCTTCTCGGGAGGGCATGAGCCACACCGCATTCCCGGCAACGCCGGCCATCCTGGGAGTGACCTGTGCGCCTTCGACCACCACCGACGTTCGCACGGATAGAGACTGAACGTCTTCCATGATCATGGGTCTGCGATCGAAGTCGCCGGGACCGGTTCCCAGGACGTGAAGCCCGGCCGCAGCCGCGCGCTTCTCGTGGTCGAATGCATGCGCATCCACGCTGTACCAGAGAAGTCCGTGCTTTCGCGCGAGCAGGCGGCCGACCGTCGTCTTCCCGGCCGCCGCGGGGCCACCTATCCAGAGAATGCTCGCGCTTTCAGAACCCGGTGCCTTGCTCATCTGTCTAGACGAGCCAGGTGCCGTCTTGCATGAGGACGCGGTTGGACAGTTCGTCGACTTCGCGCCAGGACTGAATCTTTGTCGGAGTGATGCGGAAGTAGGGGTAGGCAGACCTGCGGGGGTCGAAGCCTGCTTTGGCGGCGAAGGCTTCTGCTTCGGAGTGGGGCAGGTCCTGCGACCGCATGGTCTCCGAGGTGCCGGCGATGTGGACGACGTCCCGGGTGTGGCCGAGGGTCAACTGGACGGCGGAGTTCGCACGAAGATTGCGAGCGGTGGGGTTGTTGCGCGCGGTCGAGAGGAGCAGGGTCTTACCGTCCCAGAGGAAGGAGAGCGGCATCAGGTACGGCGCGCCGTCCGCCGACACGGTCGCGACCCACAGGTCGACGTCATGCTCCAGGCGGTACAGAGTGTCCTGCTTGCGTACGGACAGCGGGCGCGCCGGCTCTGTCATGGTGGAACTCCTCCGAGGTGATGGGCTCTGCAGTGTCACATGTACGGCGGATCGCACGTCACACCCATGACGGCGCCCGGCCGGGAAGGTGACAGGTGAAGAGGGACATGGTGGAGATGAGCGAACACGACTGGCTGGCGGACCGGTTCGAGGAGAACCGTGAACACCTGCGCGCGGTCGCGTTCCGGATCCTCGGCTCCGCATCCGAGGCCGAGGACGCCGTCCAGGAGACCTGGATCCGGCTCAGCCGGTCCGACGCGGACACGATCGAGAACCTCGGCGGCTGGCTGACCACGGTCGTCGGGCGGATCTGCCTCGACATGCTGCGGACACGGCGCGGCCGGCCCGAGCAGCCGATCGGCGACCACTCCCCCGTCCTCGAGGACGCCGCCGTACCCGATCCGGAGCTCGAAGCGCTGCAGGCGGACTCGGTCGGTCTCGCGCTGCTCGTCGTACTCGAGACGTTGACGCCGGCCGAGCGGTTGGCGTTCGTGCTGCACGACATGTTCGCCGTGCCGTTCGAGGAGATCGCGCCGATCCTCGGGAAGTCGCCGGCGGCCGCGCGGCAGCTCGCTTCGCGGGCGCGGCGGCGGGTGCAGGGTACGCCGGAGCCGCCTGGTACCGACGCGCACCGGCAGAAGGAGATCGTGACCGCGTTCCTGGCGGCGTCCCGGAGCGGGGACTTCGAGGCGCTGCTCGAACTGCTCGATCCCGACGTCGTACTGCGGGCGGACGAGGCGGTCGTGGCGCGCGGTGCGAAGGCGGTCGTGCTCGGCGCGACAGCGGTGGCCGAGCGCTTCTCCGGGCATGCCAAGGCAGCTCGCCTCACGCTGATCGACGGCCTCGCCGGCGCCGTGTGGTCTCGCCACGGCGAACCACAGGTCGCCTTCGACTTCACCGTCGTCGATGGCCGCATCACCGCCATCGCCCTCCTCGGCAACGCCGACTACCTGGCGGACGTGCACCTCGTGCCCCTCGAACCCTGAGGTCCCGCGTTCTGCGGTTTCCGGGGAGATGGAACAGGTGGGGCTGATGTTACCGGTGAGGTGAGCATCGCGCTCGTGCGGTCCGGATCTCGACCCCCCGGAATCCGGTTTTTACAGACGCGGAAAGTGCGCTACTGTTCTGCTCTCGCACCGAGCGGAACAGTCGCCGGAGCGATGCGGACGTAGCTCAGTTGGTAGAGCGCAACCTTGCCAAGGTTGAGGTCGCCGGTTCGAACCCGGTCGTCCGCTCGGAGAGGGTTCGGCAGGCCAGCTTTCTCACTGGTGGAGTGGCCGAGAGGCGAGGCAACGGCCTGCAAAGCCGTGTACACGGGTTCGAATCCCGTCTCCACCTCGAAACCCCTCGTACGGGTTTCACAGCTGTTGGACGATTGGCGCAGCGGTAGCGCGCTTCCCTGACACGGAAGAGGTCACTGGTTCGATCCCAGTATCGTCCACGAAGGCGATGGGCGACTCGTGTCCGCGGAGAGCGCGGAGCGGGTCGCCTTCGTCGTTTGTGCGGCTGTGCTGCGCTTGCCGCGAGCGGCGGCTTCGCCCCCCGCACCCCCTGTGGGCCTTCGCTTCGCTCGGCGGCTGGGGCTGGTCGTCGCGGTTCAGTTGCCGGCGTGGGTTGCCCGCCACGGTCGGCTGACTGGCGTGGTTGCCCGCCGCGGTCGGCTGATTGACGTGGGTTGATCGCCGCGGGTGTGTTGGCGGGTGGGTTGGTCGCCGTGGTCGGGGGTCCGGTCCTGGTTGATGCTCGTGGCGGCTCCCCGGCTCGGGTTGTCCGCGCGGTTCAGGTGCCGGCGCGGGTTTCTCGCCGCGTTCGGCTCTCGGCGTGCGCTCCTGGTCCCGGCCGGCTCGCCGGCGTGGGTGCGCGCTGCTGGGGAAGTTGTACGATGCCTGTCGAAGTTTGATGGGGATCGAAGGAGGAGCTGTGCGGGCCTTGGTGCTGGAGAGTTTGGGTGGACCGGGGGAGTTGCGGGTGGTGGAGGT
>NZ_SMKR01000192.1 GCF_004348725.1 Kribbella turkmenica | reverse complement strand
TCGCAGTCCGGCCCATTCGCTACCCCACAGGCGGATTATGTTTCTGGATTACAGATATTACATCGCGACATCTTGCCGGACCAGTTGCCCCTAATTGCGCATGTAGGGGCCAGTTGTCCGTCGCGAGCGGCTCGTCCCCTGCTAGACGGGATCTGTCATATGTGTGACGATGCCATATTGTGGATGGCGGTATCCATCATCTAGCTATCAGGAGGCTGCGTGGTGACAGAGGCCGGGACAGCCGAAGCGTGCCCGCGGCACAACGCGGAGCAGGTGGTGGCACGGTGAGGATCCACGCCGCCGACCTCGTTGCCCTGCCCGCCGCAGACGACTGGCCCGCCATGGTCGTCGTCGTCCGGACCGAGGAGGGGCTCACGGGGCTGGGTGAGGTTGGGATGCGGGGCCGCGAACAGGCTGCCGCCGGGCTGGTCGAAGACCTGCAGTCGTTACTGATCGGAGCGGATGCGACCCGGATCGAGCAGCTCTGGCAACTGGCCTACAGGGCCGTGTTCTTCCCCTCCGACCGGCACCAGGCCGCTGTGCTCGGCGGCATCGACACCGCGTTGTGGGACCTGCGTGGTCAAGCGCTCGCGGTCCCAGTCCACGCGCTGCTCGGCGGTCGTACCCGCGACTACGTGCCGAGCTATGCGCACCTCCCGAAGGGCCGACCGAACGAGGTGCTTGCACGCGCGGTGGAGCTGGCCAGCCAGGGGTGGCGTCATCTACGGATCGGTGTGTGGGATCCGCGTGAACCCGAGTTCGAGCCGCGCAGGGCACTCCGGGCCACCGTCGACCTGTTGCGTGAGCTCCGGGCCGGGCTCGGCGACGAGGTCGAGCTGATCATCGACGTCCATACCCGTCTCGACCTGGCCGAGGCCGTCCAGCTGTGCCGGGAGGTCGAGCCGCTGCGGCCCTTCTTCGTCGAGGACCCGCTGCGGAGCGAGCACCTCGCGGCGTACAGCTCGTTACGGCGGCGAACCGGAGTGCCGCTGGCAGCCGGCGAGCAGCTGTGCACGAAATGGGAGTTCAGGCAACTGCTCGACAACAACCTCATCGACCACGCCCGGATCGACCTCGCACACACCGGAATCACGGAGGGCCGGAAGATCGCCGCCCTCTGCGAGGCGCACCACGTGCAACTGGCGCTGCACAACTCGCTCGGTCCGGTATGCACCGCAGCGTCCACCCACTTCAGTACCTCGGCATCGAACGTCAGTATCCAGGAGCAGGCACAGCGAGTGGCTTCACCGCTCGGTGCGTTCACCTCGACCGTCGTGGCCGGTCCGGGCACGCTCACGGCGTCGGACGCGCCCGGCCTCGGCATCACCGCGGACCTATCCCTGGCGGTGGCATTGGAAACCGGGCAGATTCCGCAGCTTCGCCGACGCGATGGTTCGGTGACGAACTGGTGACGCGTGCCGCCCCGGCAACCAGCCACGGAGCGTTCAGGTGACGAGGATCGCGGTCACCGGCGCCGCGGGTGGAGTCGCGACCCTGCTGCGTCCGGCACTGGCGGACCGGACCGTTCGGCTGGTGGACCGCCGCCCGCTGACCCGCTCCGCCGCGGCTGGCGGGGACCGGAGTGGCGCAATCGCGGGCTGGGGCGACATCGACGCGGTCTGGGGTGATCTCGCCGATCCCGCCGTGGCGGCCGCCGCGGTGGCTGGGGTTGACGCGGTCCTGCACCTGGCCGGCAACCCGGGGGCCGGCGCGAGCTGGGACGAGTTGCTCGGTCCGAACCTGGCGGCGACGGCTGCCCTTCTCGACGCGGCGGCCGCTGCGGGCGTTCGCCGGGTGGTGCTCGCCAGCTCGGTCCACGCGCTCGGCGGTCGGACCACGGACGGTGAACTCATCGACCCGCAGGGGCCGCCGAGGCCGTGCTGCCGGTACGGCGCGAGCAAGGCTTTCGCCGAAGCAGCAGGTGCGGCCACGGCATCCTCCACCCGAACCACGGTTGTCTGTCTGCGCCTCGGCGGGTGCCGTCCGGCGCCACCGACCTCTTCCTGGGCACCAACCTGGATCGGGGTCGACGACCTGACCAGCCTGGTCGAGGCCGCGCTCGGTGCCGATCTGCGGTACGGCGTCTACGCCGGGGTGTCTGCCAACACCACCACGCCGTTCGGACCCGGGACGGCGGAACGCGACCTGGGCTGGCGGCCGCGGCAGGACTCCTCGACGTACGCCGTTCCGCCTGGTGACGGCGACGGTGGCCTGTGCCCAGGTGTCCGCCTCGGGCAGCGGTAGGCCGGGTTCGCCCCGAACCGGCGCGCCAGCACTCGCGGGCGGTCCGGCCCGATCCCACTGCTCAGTCCTCACTGGCGAGCCGCGCTCGCAGATCCGCCCGTCCGACCGCGGCGGGCGACAGCGCCGACAGTCCGCCGTCGACCGGGAGGACCACCCAGGTGATCGCCGAGGAGGCTGGTCTGGCCAGGAATGCGACCGCCGCGGCGACCTCCTCCGCGCGGATCCTCCGGCCCAGCGGGTATCCGCCGGCAGCGTCCGGCAACGTGTCGCCGCCCACCATCCCGGGGCGCCACCACGTTCACCCGAATACCGCGAATCCCGTAGTCCACCGCGAACTGGCGGACGAGTGCGTCGACCCCGCCTTTGGCCGCGGCGTACGCCGGCACCCAGGGCGCGAGGAACGAGTTGAAGGGAGGACACTGCAACGACGCTCGATCCCGCGGGCGGGCGCCGCAAGGTGGCCCTGACCGCGAAGAAGCAGGTGTCGAGCGTCGCCATCGCATCGCGCCACTGGGCGTCGGTGGTTCGATGGGCTGGCGCGATCGGCATCCGGCCGGCAGACGTGACCAGGACGCCGATCCCGCCGGGCCGCGTCGCGACATGGTCGACTGCAGTCGCTGCGCGTTTGGGGTTGCACAGTCCGCAGCAAGGTGCAGCTCGACTCCCGCGACCGGCTCATCGTCCAGCGACACACCGGCGACCCGGCCGGCCGTTAGCGATCAGCGCGCTCACGATGGCCGCGCCGATCGGCGTCGTCGCGCCATCACGAGCGCGCAGCGGCTCATGAAGCGCCCCCTGTGCACGTGACCGGCCGGATCGCCGAGTTGCATACGGAGGTCTGGTCTCGGCAATGGCCGGCATCAGAGGGTCACGCTCAGCGAGGTGGGGCCCCGGTGTGAGTTCCAGCTGGTCGAGGATTGCAGTCAGCCCGCCCGGCTGCGCGTGTCGAGACCAGCCGGACAGTGGCGTGATCGATCAGGCCACGGCCCACCATTACCTCCTTGTTAACAGCCCAGGCAATCTCGGGCTGCAGGCCGAACACCAGCAGCGGCAACAGGGCATCGAACCCGTGCTTTGGCGTCGTCCTGCCGACCGGCCTGATAACCGGCGAGGATCGCGCCGCAGGGCCGGCGCCTCGCAAGCGGGCATTTTGCCGACCGCACCGGCCGACGGCTCGTCCGGCAGGAACAGGGCGTTCTGACCTCCCGGCAGCACGAATCCGGGCTCGTCCATCTTGTCAACGACGGCTGCGACTTTCGCTGCCGTCGGCGGCGCCTCGACCTTGACGGAGGGTGACGCCTGGGATCTGGCTCAGCTGGATGATTTGCTGCCGCGAGATCGCCACCCCGGTGGCGCCGAGCGCGTCCTGCACCATCACCTCGGTGCCTGTAGCGGCCACCGCCGCATAGAACTCCGGCAACTCGGCGACGCTGGCCGGCACCAGGAGGGTGGAAGAACCATGAGAACGTCAGCGCCGGCATCGATCGCGTCGGCTGCTTGCTGCACGGCGGTGCCGGCTGAGGTCGCTGCTACGCCGGCAATCACCAATGCGGGCGCCGCTCACCACCCGTGCCACCTCCTCGGTAACCACCCGACGTTCGGCCGCGGTCAGCGCGAACGCCTCGCTCGCCATGCCAAGCACCGCGATCTCGCTCACGCCGCTCGCAAGTCCGAACTCGGTCAGTCGGCGCAGGGTGCACAGATCCAGGCCACCGTCGGGCCGAACAGGTGTGGCCAGGATCGGAACCAATCCCTCGACAGTGGGCGACACCAGAACTCCTCCGCCAGCGAACGGATAGCCCCGGCATCGATCTCGACGCCGAGGCCACGGCCAGACGGAACACCGATGCCGTCCTGCCGGATGTCGAGTGGGCTCGCCAGGACCGCACGTCCGATCTGCACCGAGGTTGGCTGGTACTCGAAAACCACCAGATCCTCGACCACGGCGGAGCCAACGTCGGCTGCGGCCATGTTCAGCATCATTCAACTTCCAGGAGGTGTTGCGTCTCGCTATCATTTGCATCAAGCTTTCACATTGCGGATGGCCAAGTCTAGCCATGGACAAGTCGCCAGCAAGCTGATCCGAAGGCCGACCCGGAGGACCGCCATGACACTGCATGACAGCGCACGAAGCGCCCGCCGATCCCGCGATCGCTGGCTCGCCGGAACGACCGCCTGGCTGACCGTGTTCGCAGCCGCGGCCAGTGTGGCATCGGGCCCGGTGACGTCGGCGTACGCGGCCGATACCGGAAACTGCAAGGGGGTCTGGACAGGTCCCGCGGAGGAGGTCGTCTCGGCCGCGACTCGTCAGTCTCTGGACCTGCAGGCGTGGCCTGATGGAACGATGGGTGTTCTTCCCGACACCAGTGGAACCTACAAGTTCTTCGCCGTTGACGCACTTGGCGGCACCGGCGCTTTGGACCAGCGTCCGACCGTGACAGCGGGCACGCTCGAGAACCCCGTCAGCGGTGGCGCAACCCGGCATTCGGTGCTCAACGCCGGAGGCGAGTTCACCTATATCGGCGGAGTGGAGGTTTACCAAGACCCAGGGTCCGGAACGATAGTGCAGCTGCTACACGAGGAGCGGGACCTCAGCTCAGGAAGTTCCTTCTGGAGCGAGCTACATCTCGGCATCGTCAACGAGGCTGCAGGGACGGTCACCGATCTCGGTGCCATCATCCGGCCACAAGTTACCTACGCTGAGGCTGACTCGGCAGGGCGGGGCCACGACATCGGCGGATCACTGGGGACGATCATCAATGATGGCGGCACGGACTACTTCTATCTGCATTACGTCGACCTCCTGTGGGTGTCAGGTCAAATCAGACGCACCTCGCTATCGGTTGCCCGGGCGCCCGTGAGCGCAGTGATCGCAGCCGCACAGAAGGGCACGGTCACCACCTGGTCGAAATACCACAACGGAGTATGGGTGCAGCCGGGGCTCGGCGGGGCATCTGCCGATATCGATGTGGGTAGGCCGACACAGCATCCGAATGTGGTGCGAAGTGACGCGCTGAATACGTACCTGATGGCAACTCCACACCAGAACGCTGTCAGCTCGTGGCAAGAGATGGCGCTATCCGCATCGTCCGACGCGATCACCTGGGCGCCGCGAGTTCCGCTGTTCCGTGATCCGGGCCGGCGGAACATGTATCCCACGATCGTCGGCACCGCCGACACCCATCCCGACCTACCGCTCCGCTCGTTCTGGCTCTACTACATCCAAGTCGTCGACGGCGAAGGATGGTCGACGACCAAACTCCTGCGGAGGAAGGCGGTCTGCACCTCGGGGTTGGCCGCCGAGGGCGTCAATCTCAAGCGGTATTTCAACGGCACCGATCACTGGGTCAGCACAGTGTCTCCTCCGTCCGACTACTCCCTGGAGGGCAGCGCCTGGTATCTGCTGTCAACGGTTCAGAGCGGCACTCGAGCGCTCTACAGCTGTCAGGCGAGCTGGGACCAGTTCGTCTCCACCGATCCGAGCTGTGAAGGCGTGACGAATGCCATTCTCAACACCGAAGGATGGATTCATACGTCGCCTCCAGCAGAGCCCAACGTGGCCATCTACCGATGTCTGAGGGCAACCGGCGATCACTTCGTGTCACAGTTCTCGGACTGTGAAGGCCACATCAACGAGTTCCGGCTGGGGTACGCCCTGACCTAGCCTTGAGTCTGCTGGACGAGTAGGTGACAGTTTCGGTCAAGCAGCCTGACTGGCGGGCGTGGTCATGATTGCTTCGAATTCGATGCAACGTGTCCTCCGCGGTGAACAGTTGCTGGCCGGCGCGGATTTGAGCGGTGCCGTAGCGGCGGGCTGTGGTGACGAGCTTCTTGATCGACCAGCCGGTGCGGTTCTCGATGACAAGGAACGCGGCTCACCCTTCAAAGACCGCCGAGCCGCCGGACGACTCGTCGAAGGACAAGGGCGTCGGTCCTCGAAGTACAAGGTGCTGACGTCGTACAGCACAGAAGTCAGGTAACCCACGCCGTCCCTAGCTGGACTCGCCGGATCTTCACGCGCGTCGAGGAATCAGACGCCGAAGGCTCGGCTGGCAGCCGCTGGAACAGGTGACGGCGGCACCGGGTGAGTGAGGCGCGGTGCCGCCGTCAGGTAAGTCAGGACTCCAGTGCGCCTACCACCAGGCTGCGTGAGAAGCTGCCGGACGGCTCCTTCTGGTAGGCGTTGAATACGTAGCCGAACGTGGCCGTCGCCTGGCTGGTGAGCCGGCCGGTTCCGTCGAGCGTCAGAGCCGGAGCGGCGTTCGGGACGAGGTTGGTCGCCAGGAAGGCCGCGCCCGGGCTCCAGGCGCCGCCGAGCGCTGTCTGCTGCTTGTGGATCAGCAGGCCGTCGTTGCGGCGGACCACCAGGGTCAGCTTGTCCTGGGCGTCCGTTGTCACAACGGGATCGCCGCCGAGATCGCCGTAGAGCACCTCTTGGCCTGGGACCCAGCCGCCGCCTGCGACAGCTTGCCGGCGATGGATCAGTTGTTGGGCCGTGGTTCGGACCAGCAGCGTCAGCCGCCCATCGGCATCGAGGGCGACCGCGGGCCTGCCGGCGGAGTCCTCGACCAGTACGGCGGTGGCGGGATCCCATGGGCCGCCGGGCTCGCGCTGCCAGCCGTGGACCAGTTGGCCGTTCTCGCGCCGGACGAAGTACGTCACCTTCTTATCGTTGTCCAGGGCAACCACCAGGTCTCCGGAGGCCCCGTCGGTCAGGACGACGGGCGAACCGAATCGGCCGCTTCCGGCTGCGGATTCCTCGACGGCGACCACTCGTCCGTCCGGGTCGACGGCGAGGACGGTCACCTTGCCGGACGCGGCCACCACAGCGCTCGGCGTACTCGTGGTCGAGGTGGCAAGGTCGGACCCCGACCAGTGGCCGGCCGGAGCGGTCTGTACGCCGTACCAGACGGCGCCCGCCGTCGGGGCGACGACTGCGAGACGCTGCAAGGAGTCGGCCAGGAGAACCGGATCACCGGTGACTCCGGTACGAATGGTGGTGGCGCCCGCCGACCAGGATCCGTCGGCGCCTTGCCGTCCGGTGACCAGCCGGCCGTCCGTGGTCCGGGCCACGAAGACCAGGCGGCCGGTGACATCGCGCCGGAGTGCGGGCGTGCCCGTGATCTTGGTGCCGATCACTTGCGGCGAGGTCCAGCCGAAGCTGCCTGGTTCGGTCTGGCGCGACTGCAGCAGCCGCCCGGAGGCCGTCGTGACCAGCGAGTTGAGCCGGCGGTCGGCATCCAGGGCCGTGACCGGAGTACCGACCGCGTCGCTCTTGGAGGTCCGTACCCAGCCCGGAGCCTGACCGACATCTTCCATCATCGTGATGAACTCGTCGTACGATCCGGTCAGCTTGGGTGATCCCCAGACCTTCTGGGCCAGTGAACGCAGCGGCCGCTCGAGGTTGGCGGCCAGTTCCTCGTTGGTGTCGTCCGGCTTGCCCGGTGCCGAGTACATCCACGCCTGCAGCCGGGCCCCGAGCAGGTTCTTGGTCGCCTCCCCGGTGACGACGTCGCGCCCGTTCAGGGCGTTGAACCGGGTCACGTCGAAGGTGTTGTAGAGACCGCGCGGGTCCAGCAGGTTCAGACCGCTGTCGTAGTACAACTCACCCATCGAGGCGTTGAGCAGCTTGTGCCCGCCGAACGAGCTGGCCGGGTCCGTGTGGTCCTGGGGGGTCAGGGTCTTCTCGACCGGGTACGGGCGGATCCAGAACTCGATCTCGATGTCCTTGTCCAGCCGCAGCACGCCGGTCGACTGCAGCGTGTCGTTCCAGGCCCGCAGGGTCTTGCCGTGCTCCTTGACGATGCTGTTGACGTAGTTCAGGAACCACACGTACGCGTCGTAGCTGGTGGCGGCCGGATTGCCGGTCTTTTCCTGAGCGAACCGCTTGAACTGCGGGAAGTCGTCGAAGGTTGGTGCGAGCCAATACGGGAACTTCATGTACTCGTCGGCGCCGGTGCTCCAGGTGCGGCCCGGGAACAGGTCGATCCAGCGCTCGATCTCCGACCTCACGATCTCGAGGGCGCCGGGCTTGGTGAAGTCGAACGCCTCGCGGGTCAGCGGGTTGTCCGGGTCGTTGGCGAGCCGGTACTCCGGATGGCGCCGGAGCGTGTCGAAGGCGTGGGAGGGCATGCTCAGCCACGGCGTCAGGTTGACGTGGTACTTCTCCGAGAAGGCGGTCAAGTCCAGAATCTCGGCCTTCGTCAGACCACGCGGCCCGAGGAGGGCCACGTCCAGCTGGTTCATCTTCAGGTAGGACAGCTCACGGATGAGGTTGTGCCACCAGTCCTTCGAGTAGCCGCGGGGAACGGTGTCGATCAGGACGCCGCGCTCGGGGTACTGCGACCAGTCGCGCGCCGTGCCGCCGGGGATCGTCGTCGACGTCCGCAGCAGCTGGAGGACCGACCGGGTGCCGTGGAAGGCTCCCGTCGCGGTCCGCGCCGCCAGCACCACCGTTGCGTCGACGGTCATCGTGTAACCCTGCTCGCCCAGTGCGGCGTCCGGCGAGCCGAGGGTGAGGACGATGTCCCCGGCTCGTGCGCTGTGACGACTTGCGGCCAGGACCGCTGGACGGCGGCCGGTCAGGTCGGCGATGTCCTCGGCGAAGGTGGTGGCGTCGGCCGACAACGCGCCGGCGTGGTCGGGCTCGACCAGGATCCGGCTCGAGGCGCCGAAGGTGTACGGCCTGCCCCCGGCCGTCCACTCCTGCAGAGCGGGGATGGTGACCGGCTTGGCGGCCGCGATCGCCACGGGTGTCGCGGTGGCGGTCGCAATCGGTGTCAGCAGGGCGGCGAGGCCCAGGCACACCAGGAGCGCGGCGAGTAATCGCCGATGTTTGATCATGCGGGATCTCCTTCAGGCGGATTCGCGGCGCGGCGGCGTCGCTTGGAGCGGTTCGGTACCTCGGGCGGGGTGAGGTGCCCGGAGACGGCGGAGGTGGTGGTGCTCAGAGCCTGCGCCGCGTCGTCGCCGCCGTGCTGGGCGACGGCGACGAAGAGAAGGTCGATGAGCAGGAGCTGCGAGTGCCTGGCCGCCAGAGCCTCGGAGCGGAACCCTGTCTCCTGCACCGTGGTCGTCAGGACCTGGCCGGCTTGGACACCGACCGGCGAGTCGGCCGTGTTGGTGAGGGCGACCGTCGGTGTACCCCGAACCGCGGCGGCCGCCAGGACTTCGACCGCCTCGGTGGTTCGTCCGCTGTGGGAGATGACCAGCACCACGTCGTCCGGCCCGAGCAGGGCGGCACTCGTCAACCCGGAGTGCACTTCGGTGGATGCCCACGCGGCCAGTCCTAGCCGGCGCAGCCGGAAGACCAGTTCCTGGGCGGCGAACGAGCTGCCACCGATCCCGAACACCTCGATCCGCCGCGCGGACAGCAGCGTGGTGGCGATCCGGCCGACGGTTGACGGATCGATCCGGGCAGCCGTCTCCTGCATCGCCCGGGCGTCGATCGCGGCCAAAGTCGTCGCGACCTGTTCCAGCGGTGTGGTCGGGCCGATCTCGACCCCGAGGTCAAGGTTCTTCGAAGCCTGTTCCTCACGACCGATCTCGGTGGCGAGTGCGAGCTTCAGGTCGGAGTACCCACGCAGGCCCAGAGCGTGGCAGAGGCGGTTCACGGTGCCTACCGAGGTGCCGGTGGTGGCCGCCAGTTCAGCGATCGTCGCTCTGGCCGCCAGCTCCGGAAACTCGACGACGTACGCCGCGACGTCCTGCAGTGCGGTCGGCAAGGCGGCCAGCTCACTGCGGAGGCGACCGAGGAGTCCGAGCGTGGTGAGGTGATCCGGCCCACTGGTAGACATGGGAAGATAGTTCCAGCTGACCCCGAGCTTGTGAACACTTCGCGGAATTTTTTTCCAGTGATCACCGCGTGCGACCTAGGCCCCTACCGGTGAGTGAGCGAGCGAGCAGCTCCCGTGCGCCGGAGACCGTTCCGGGTAGTTGCCGGTGGCGTGAATAACTTTTGGGGGCGGCCCGGCTCGAACATCTTGGTCTGAGCAGCCCACTGGTTCTGCGCCACACATTTCGTGCAGCAGTGCCTTCTCGCGTCTACTGAAAGCCCATCGACCAACTGTCCGTCATCCGTCGGTTCTGCCCGGGTCCGGCGCGGTTTCTCACCGAGGTCCTGGATCAGGTGGTGGCCAGGCCGCTCCTGGTGCCGAGCACTCGAAACGGTGGGCGCACCCGGGAGCCGGTCCCGCGGCGGGCAGGGGCCGCGGGACCGGGGTTCGGTGGGTCAGAAGCCTGAGTTGCCGGGGCCTCGGGTGAGGGTGAAGCCCTGGGTGTTGTTGAGGCCGCCGGAGGTGGCGCCGGTCACGGTGACGTAGTCGAAGGTGCCGCTGCCGGGAACCTGGAGGTCGATGCCGTAGGTGCCGGTGTTCTGGATCCTGACGTGGTCGAAGGTGATGTTGGCAACGGTCTTCTGCCAGCTCATCAGGATGCCTTGGTAGGTGCTGTCGATGATGTCGACGTCCTTGACGAGAACGGGTGCGGTGATCTCGCGTGCTTCGGCGTACACCCAAAGACCGCCCTGGCTGCTGTTCCAGTCGGTGTTGAAGCCGCCGGCCCGGGTAATGGTGTTGCGCTGTACGGCGGTGGTGCCGCTGAAGGGCTGTGCCGAGTGCCAGGTGCTGACTGTGATGCCGGAGGCGGTGTAGACGGTGTCGGACAGCAGGTTGTCCTCGATGCGGTTGCTCTCGCCGCCGTAGATCGCGGCCGTGTTCGCCAGGGCGGGCAAGGCCGCGGTGTTGAAGGTGAACGCGCAGTTGGCGACCGAGCTGCTGAAGGACCACATCGCCATCGCGTCGTCGCCGGTGTTGCGGAAGACACTCTGGTCGACGCGGCTGTTGCGGACCGGGCTGCCGTCGCCGCTGAAGGTGTTGAGGTTCAGCCCGTCGGCGAACGTGTCGCGGATCCGGACGCCGACGACGTACAGGCCGTCGGTGCCGCTGTTGGCCCAGATGCCGGTCTTCGCGTGCTCGATCCAGACGTTGTGGATGAGCGATCCGGTGCCGAAGTTGCCCTCGAGCGCGGAGTCCGTGGTGACGACGCCGTCGGGATCGCGGTACCGGACGTCGCCCGCGAAGGTGAAGTCGGCGAGCTGGACGTTGCCGCCGACGGCGAAGAACCCACCGCGGCCGGCATTGCCACGGATCGTGGAGTGCCACATGCCCGCGCCGCGGACCGTCACGTTGTCGACGTTCAACCGAGCGGTCAGGTCGAAGGTTCCGGAGGGGACCCACAGGGTCCTGCCCGCCGCCTTCGCCGCGCTGATGGCAGAGTTGAACGCGGCCGTGTCGTCACCAGATCCGGACACGGCACCGTACGACGTGACGTCGATCGAGTTGGCCGGCATCGAGTACGCCGGTGCGACGACCTCGGCGTTGATCAGGTCGACGGTGATCGGCGTCGACGTGTCGTTCTGCAGCCGCAGCGTGGTGCCTGCCGGATAGCTCGGCAGGGTGGTACGGGCTTCGTCGTAGAAGCGGTGTCCGCCGCCGAGCCCCGGATCGTTCGGGAACGGGTAGTTGCCGTAGACCCAGCTGTACGCCGACGTGAGCGTGACGTCCTTGACCTTGGCGCCGCCGACGTACACACCCAGCGGTGCGGTGATTCCGGTGCCCGCGGCGTTGTCCGGGATCGAGTAGCGGACGACGAGGGAGTTGGTCGGTTCGGTGAGGAGGAAGTCGAGGTACTTGCCGGCGTTGTCGAGCCGTACGGCGCGGCGGCCGGAGGACTCGGACGGGACAGTCCGGTAGGTGCGGTCGGGGCCGAGTACGACGCCGTTCGTGCCGGCGTCCTCAGCTTCGTACTCGGTGTACGGGACCGTCGCACCGCGGGCGGCGAGAGACGTGGAGCCGCCGACAGTGAGGTCGTCCAGCGCGACGTCGCCGCTGTCGCCGGCGTCGTACTGGTAACCGACGAGGTTCAGCCCGGACCTCAGTTCTGCGGTCTGCTGGGCGGTGGTCCAGCCGCTGTTCGCGGGAAGCGAGGCCTGGCCGGCCTGGATTCCGTTGACGTACAGGCTGAGTGTCTTCGTGCTGCCGGAGTCGTTGCGGTAGCGAAGCGTCAGCGCAGTACTTCCGGCAGTCGCGACGTTGACGGTGCGGATCACCCGGCTGCCTGGTGCCGTGAACCCGGTGACGTATCCGCCGCCGGTGAAGCCGGCGATCGACGTCCCGACCGAGGTCCCGCCGGAGAGGAAGCCGCGTTCGAGCGCATTCGGCGGGGCGTCGCCGACCCCGGCTCCGACGACCAGGTTGTCGAGGTTGACGTTGCCGGAGTCGGTGCTGTCGAACCTGTACGCGATCGTGTTGCTTCCGGCAACCAGTGTGACGGTCTCGGACACCGTTTCCCACGTGTCCCAGTTCGCTGTCGGGCGCAGGCTGATCTGCCGGAGCTTTGTGCCGCCGACGTACAGCGAGAGCGTCATCGCGACGCCGGTGCCGTTGGCGTAGCGCAGAGCCGCGGTCGCGGTTCCGGCAGCTGCGGAGGTGACTGTGAAGGCCGTTGCCGCGCGGCCCTTGTTGCCGTCGACGTATCCGCCGACGAATCCGGCCCCGGTGAAGCCGCTGTGGTCATTCGCCACCACAGCTCCACCCGACAGGGCGGCGTTCTCTGCCTCGTACGCCCCGTCCGCCGAAGCAGGCGCTGCGTCCACCATCACGCGGTCGAGGTTGACGTTGCCCGAGTCCGTGGTGTCGAAACGGTAGGAGACTGCGCTTGATCCGGCGGGCAGGGTGACCTGTGTGGTGAAATCGGTCCACGACTCCCAGGATCCAGTTGCGGGCAACAGGAGCTGACGGATGCGCGAGCCGCCAACGTACAGCGAGAGGGTCTTGTCGGAGCCGGTGCCGTTGGCGTAGCGGAGGGTGAGGGTGCTGGTGCCGGCGGCTGGCGTGGTGACCGTGAGCGTGACGGCAGCCGTGCCCTTGTGCGGGTCGGTGAAGCCGCCGACGTACGCCGTACCGGAGTAGCCCGGGTGGTCGGTTTCGGCAGCGGCGCCGCCGGACAGGGCGGCTGCTTCGGCCTCGTAGGTCGTGGGGGCCGCGGTGGCCGGGGCATGGGTGAGTA
>NZ_SMKR01000191.1 GCF_004348725.1 Kribbella turkmenica | reverse complement strand
ACCGGTGTGAGGTCGGCATACCAGGCGAGGCCGAAGCCGTCGGCGTTGACGGTGCCGCCGCCGCGCATGTCGTCGGGGGCCCAGCTCTGCTCGTAGAGCGAGTGCGATGGTTCCAGGACGAGTGCGGCCAGGGTGACCGGCGGCCCCAGGTAGGCCAAATGGCGGCACACTAGGCGAGCTCCTCTGGCCGCGGGTCCCGAGCACAGCGGAACCCGGCGAAGATCTGCCGGCGGACCGGGTAGTCCCAGTTGCGGAAGGTACTGCGAGCCACGACCTCGTCGGCGCCGAAGGAACCACCGCGCAGCACCTTGTAGTCGGTGCCGAAGAAGACCAGCGAATACTCGTCGTACGGGAACGCGCGGAACCCCGGATACGGCCGGAAGTCGCTCGACGTCCACTCCCAGACGTCGCCGATCAACTGCTCGACGCCCAGCGGCGAAGCGCCCGCCGGGTACGCACCGACCGGAGCCGGCCGCAGGTGCCGTTGCCCGAGGTTCGCATGCTGGGGCCCGGGGTTCTCGTCACCCCACGGGAAGCGCCGCGTCCGCCCGGTCGCCGGGTCGAACCGCGCCGCGAACTCCCACTCCTCCTCGGTCGGCAGCCGCTTCCCGGCCCACCTCGCGTACGCCTCGGCCTCGTAGAAACAGACGTGCACCACCGGCTCGTCCAGCGGCAACCGCTCGCGATGACCGAACCGCAGCCGCCACCACTCGCCGTCCGCGAGCTCCCAGAACCGCGGCGCGACCAGCGACGCGCTCCGCACATGGGCCCACCCGTCCGCCGACCACCACTGTGGATCGTCGTACCCGCCGCTCAGCACGAAGCGCAGGTAGTCGCCGTTGCGCACCGGCGCGGTGTCGATCACGTACGGCGCGACCCGGACGGCGTGCGCCGGGCGTTCGTTGTCCAGCGCCCACGGCTCGACCGACGTACCCATCTCGAAGACCCCGCCCGGCACCAGCACCTCCGGCGCGGCCAGGCGGCGGCCGGCCGGTGGCGGCGGCGCGTCGAGCACCGGGACTCCGGCGCGCAACTGGTGCGTCGCCAGCATGGTCTCGTCGTGCTGCTGCTCGTGCTGCACGATCATCCCGAACGCGAACGCGTTGTCGACCAGCTCACGCCCGCCGTCGAACGTCACGTGGTCGAGGACGTCGAGCACCTTGTCGCGGACCTCGACGACGTACGCCCGGGTCTCCGACGGACCGAGCAACGGCAGCGCCGGCCGGTCCGCGCGTGGGTGCATGAACGCGTCGTACAACTCGTCGATGTCCTGCCGCAGCGGCTCGCGGCCGCCGACATCGCGGACCAGCCAGAGCTCCTCCTGGTTGCCGATATGGGCGTAGTCCCAGATCAGCGGGGACATCAGCCTGGAGTGCTGCTTGACCAGGTCGTCGGTGTCGACCGCGTCGGTCAGCTGGACGGTCCGTGCCCGCGACCGCTCGAGCTGCTCGGCGACGTACGCGCGCAGGCCCTCGGGCGAGAGTTCGGACAGTTGGTGGGTCATGAGGCTCGCCTTCCGTGGGTGTCTTCGACGATGCGATGCAGCCGGGTCGCGACCTGATCGCTGAGTTCCTGGTCCACGCCGGTCCGGGCGAGGAGCTCGGTGCCGAGTTCGACCACCGAGCGCGCGGCCTCGAGGACGAGCTTGTCGTCGAGACCTTCGCGGGCAGCCGGGAACCAGCGGCCGGCCGCGGGCTCCGCGGCCGCGAGCACCCGGTCGAGCGGGCCGGACATGAGCGCGGTGAGCAGCAGGGTGGGGGCGATCCAACCGTCACCGGTCTGCGCGTCGAGGTAGCGCACCTCGAGGTACCCGCGCGGCCGGACCGGCGGGAACAGAGTGGACAGGTGGTACTCGAGGTCGTCGTACGTCGGTCGGTCGCCAGGCAGCTCGCCGTCCGCCCAGGCGCCGAACGTCAGCCCGGCCGGCGCGTCCCAGGTGTCACCGCGGCGGAAGCACAGCACCGGTGCCTCCATCGCCATCCGGGCCCACGCGGCGGCGGGGTCGCCGCCGAGCGGCGGCGGCTCGGTGAACGGGGCGCAGGTGCCGAAGGTCGCCTCGGTCCGTGCCGACGCCCAGCCGGTGTCCGCGCCGGCGCGGCGTCGGGAGTTGGCGAACAGGGCGACGAGGGCGGGGCCGAGATCGTGCAGGGCACGCCAGCGCAGAGCGGTCTGATCCAGGTCGCCGGCGTCGAGGCAGATCTGCAGGCCGGCGGTACTGCACATCATCCGCGGACCGTGCGGGCCGAGCCGCTGGAAGGCGGCCTCCATCGCGGCGTAGCGGGGAACGGTCAGGATCCGGCGGGGAGTGCGGAAGGCGTCCAGGCCGTGGTCGCCCGGGACGAGGTCCGCACTGAGAAGAAGGGCGGTCAGCTCGGCCGCGTCGGCGGCGGTGTCGTCGATCAGCCGCGGGATCGACGCCGAGGCGGGGCCGGAGATCTCCACCTGGCCACCCGGCTCCACCGTGACCAGGGCACCCCGTCCGAGCGGCAGTTGCGGGCTGCCCCGGACCAGGGTGGCGGGCGCATGCACGCCCAGGGCCTTGCGTAGTCGATCGGCGTCGAGGGGCCGGCGCGGATCGTCCGCATGGTGCACCGTCCACTCGAGCTCGACGCCGTGCAGTTGCGGAGGACCGTGCTTGAAACAGACCATCGCGACGAACCCCTCCGCCTCGGCCCGGGAGCCGATCGGAGTCGTCGCCGGAGCACCACCGGACCCGGTCATAGGGCCCCCGGCCTGGACTGAGGAGCGGAGGGAGCGAAGCGACTGGAGCGACGAGGGAAGGCCGGGAACCAAGGCCCCATGTCCCGCCGCGCCGGAGGCGCGGCCATCTGCACAGTCATGGGTGCGAACCTAGCCCCGGACAATCGGCCGGACAACCGACGGCGGATTACCTGCCGGTGACGTCGTACACCTGGAAAAAGTCATGCCGGACATCGTGCCCGGCCCCACCGACAGTTTTTTCCGAGTCAGCGGAAGCGGGGGCAGGTGCTGCACGCGTCGACGTTCGGCAGCGCGTAGAGATAACAGCACGACGTGCGAAATCGCTGGTCCAGCGACACCTCGAAGGCGGCCGCCGCCTGGTCGGCGTACGGCGCCTCCTCGGGCAGCCGGATCGCCTGCCGCACCTCGTCCTTGACCGCACCGAAGCGCTGGAACGGGCCGATCTTCACGCCGGGGCGGTACGAGTCCAGAAAGGCCGCCGTGTGCTTGTCGAGCTGCACCGCGGCCTGACCCATCGTGACGATCCGGTCGGTCAGCAGTGCGATCTCGGACGGGTAGTGCGCGGTCGGGTGTCGCCGGAAGGCCAAAGACCCCGGCGACACATCAGGTGACACTCCTGCCAGTGCCGACGTGACTCCCGCGACCAGTGAGGGCACCTGGACGTACCACATAAGGGTGAACATCGCAGCGACCTGCACAGGCGGCTCCGTCGCGTACTCACGCCCGTAGTCGTCCTGCAACGCTTTCCGCCACTCGTACGTCGGGTCGCCGCCGGCCTGCTGCTCCGCGACCACTTCTGCGCACGACACCCACTCGGGTCCCGGCACCGAGTCCGCAACCCGTACGGAGGCCCAGCTCACCGTGTCGTCCACCATGGCGGCGAGACGACTGACGGAATACGTCACCCAGCCAGCCTACGGTCGGGGACGACGACCGGAGCTCCCCGGACCTCCACCACGGTGGCCTGCAGCCCGAACACCTCGCCCAGCAGCTTCTCGGTCAGTACGTCGACCGGCCGCCCTTCAGCCGCGATCCTGCCCTCCGCCATCACCACCAGATGGTCGGCGTACTGCGCAGCCAGGGTGAGGTCGTGCAGCACAGCCACCACGGTCCGACCGGACGCAGTGGCGGCGTGCACCACGTTCATGACGTCAACCGCGTGCGCCAGGTCCAGGTACGTCGTGGGCTCGTCGAGCAGCAGGTGCTGAGTCCCCTGCGCCAGCACCATCGCGATCCACACCCGCTGCCGCTGACCGCCCGACAACTGATCGACAGGCCGCTCGCGCAGCTCCGTCAGCTCCACCGCGGCCAACGCCTCGTCGATCGCCGTGTCGTCGTCGGACGTCAGCCGACCGAACAGACCACGGTGCGGATGGCGTCCGCGCGAGACCAGCTCAGCTGCCGTGATCCCCTCCGGTGTCACGGGGCCCTGCGGCAGTACGCCGAGCTTCCTGGCCAGCTCGCGCGCCGGCAGCTTGTGGATGTCTTTCCCGTCCAGCAACACCTGACCGCTGTGTGGCGTCAGCAGACGGCTCATCCCCCGCAGCAGGGTCGACTTGCCCGACCCGTTCGGTCCGACGACGGCGGTCAGCTGCCCGGCCGGCACCTCCAGCGTCAGTCCGGTCACCACTGGCGCATCGGCGCCGTACCCGAGGGTGATGTTCTCGACGTGCACGGTTCAGCGTCCCTTCTGCTGACGACCGATGAGATGAAGCAGGTACGGCGCTCCGGCCGCGGCCGTGACCACACCGACGGGCAGCTCGTACGGCCCGACCTGCAACCACTGGAGTCCGTTCCGGGCCAGCAGATCCGCCAGTACGACGAACAGCGCGCCAAGCATCGCGGTCGTCAGCAGCGGCGGCCGTTCCATCCGGGTCAACCGCTGTGCGACCTGCGGTGCGACCAGTGCGACGAATGCGATCGGCCCGGCGCCCGCAGTCGCCATCGCTGCCAGTACGGTCGCGATGACCAGTAGCGCCAGCCGGATCCGCGCCACCCGCACTCCCAGCGACGATGCAACGTCGTCACCGAGCACCAGCGCGGACAGGTCCCGGTTGAACATCATCGCCACCGGCACCAGCAACAGCACGGCCAGCAGCACTGGTGCGGCGTCACTCCACGCCCGAGCGTTGAGGGACCCGGCCAGCCACGCGGCCGCCCGGCCGGCGTCGTTGACGTCACCGATCACCAGCAGCCAGGCGACGAGCGAGTTGGCCGCGGCCGCGACGCCGACCCCGATCAGGACCACCCGACCGGCGTCGACCACGCCGCGCTGGATCGACAGCGCTCCGACGATCAGGGTCGCGAGCAGTCCACCCAGTACGGCGGCCAGCGGAATGCCCACCTCGGCCGCGAGACCCGAGATGTTCCCTCCGCCGGTGCCTGCCAGCACGATCACCGCGACAGCACCCGCGGACGCGCCCGAGTTCACGCCGACGATGTCCGGGCTGGCGAGCGCGTTGCGCGACAGGGTCTGCAACAGCGCGCCCGAGACCGCGAAGGCGATCCCGACGAGCAGTCCGGTCGCGACCCGGGGCAGGCGGAGCTCGAGGACGACGAGCCGGGTCCCGCGGCGGCCGCCGCCGAGCAGCACCTCGACCACGTCCGCCACCGGCAGTTTCGTCGTACCGACGCTGAGCGAGATCAACGCGACCACGATCGCGAGGGCCCCGAAGAGCACGCTGAGGACGACCGTCCGCGAGCTGATCGAGCGCGGTCTCCGCTGCAGCATCACAGCGCCACCGCCCGGCGACGGACGACGAGGACGAACAGCGGCGCCCCGACGATGCCGAGGACCACGCCGGCCTGAACCTCACCGGCACCGCCGACGAGTCGACCGACCAGGTCCGCCAGCACCAGCGCCGTCGCGCCGATCAGCCCGGCCGCCGGGATCAGCCAACTGTTGCGCGCCCCGAAGATCCGCCGCGCGACATGACCCGCCAGCAACCCCAGGAATCCGATCGGACCGCAGGCCGCGACCCCGGCCGCGGTCAGCAGCCCGATCGCGGCCAGACCGACCAGCCGCGCCCGCCGGATCGACAGTCCGAGGCCGGCGGCCACGTCGTCGCCGAGCGCCAGCAGGTCCAGGTCCCGGGCATTCACGAAGGCGAGCAGGAGACCGACGACCGCGAACGGCAGCACCTGCCCGGCGACGTCCAGACCGCGACCAGCCACCGAGCCGACCGCCCAGAAGCGGTAACTGTCGAGCGTGTTCGCGTCGAGCAGCACGATCGCCGATGTCGCGGCACCGAGCATCGCCGCGACCGCCGCACCGGTCAGCGCCAGGCCCACCGGCGACGCCCCGCTCCCCCGCTCGGCCAGCCGCTGCACTCCGAAGGTGGCGAGCAGAGCGCCGGCGAGCGCGGCCCAGACCGTGGACGACACCGACTCGACCAGACCGACCTGCAGACCGAGTACGACGGCGAAGGCGGCCCCCGAACTCACGCCGAAGATGCCCGGCTCGGCCAGCGCGTTCCGGGTGTGGCCCTGCATCAACGCACCCGCGATGCCCAGGCAGCTCCCGATCAGGACGGCGACCACGGTCCGCGGGAACCGCAGGTTGCGGACGATCACGTCGGCGTCGGATCCGCTGTCGGCGACGAGCGCGTGCCAGAGCGCGCCCGGTCCGACCCAGCGCGAGCCGAGCGCCAGGCTGGCCGCGAACGCCAGCGCCACGACGGCGACCAGGATCAGCAGCGCGACGGTACGGCGTACCGGAGGTCCGGCGACCGGACGTGCGGCAGGGGCAGCTGAGCGCATATGGTTAGGTTTGCCTTACTTCACTGAGGTGGTGAGCGCCACCTTAACCTGCGACCCCGTCCGACCAGGAGAACACCCGTGCGCCTGACCCGCCTGACCACACTGCTCGCCGTCTCCGCCCTGGCCCTGACCGGGTGCGGCAGCTCGCCGGACGAGGAGTCGCCGGCCGCCGCCGGATCGTCCGAAGGCTTCCCGCGAACCGTCGAGCACGCGATGGGCAAGACCGAGATCCCGGCCAAGCCGAAGCGCGTGGTCGCGCTCGACGCGAGCTTCGTCGACGCCACCTTGATCCTCGACACCCCGGTGCTCGGGTACACCGAGTACCGCAACATCCAGGGCAAGCTGCCGGACTACCTCGGCGACGACCGGACGACGTTCGGCGCCGACGCGCAGGCGGTCGGCACCCTCGCCGAGCCGAACCTGGAGAAGATCGCCGAGCTCGACCCGGACCTGATCATCACCGCCAAGGTCCGGCACGAGAAGCTTTACGACCAGTTGTCCGCGATCGCGCCGACGGTGATGTCGGAGACCACCGGGCCGACCTGGAAGGACAACATCCGGCTGGAGGCGAAGGCGCTCGGCCAGGAGGACTTGGCCGAGAAGGAGATCGCGGCGTACGAGAAGGCTGCCAGGACCGTCGGTGACGCGATCAACGCCAAGGCGGGCAACCCGACCATCTCGATCACCCGGTTCATCGACGGCCCGACCCGCCTCTACCAGAAGAAGAGCTACTCCGGCATCGTGCTCGAGGACGCCGGCCTGGCCCGGCCGAAGTCGCAGGACGTCGAGGACTTCGCCCTGGAGATCAGCCCAGAGCGGATCAAGGACGCCGACGCGGATGCGATCTTCGTCACCGTCTACGCCGACGAGAAGGGTCTGAGCGCCAAGACCGCCGCCCAGTTCGAGGCCAACCCGCTGTGGAAGCCGCTGGCCCCGAAGGTCCACGAGGTCGACGACACCACCTGGATGACCGGCGTCGGCCTGCAGGGCGCCTGGCACATCCTCACCGACCTGGCCAAGACCTTCGGAGTCCCCGCCCCGGCGAAGGCCGACTGACCCGTCGGTAGGGTCGGAGCGTGACGGCTCTGGAGCGGTGGCATGTCGGTCCGTGGACCACGCGCGGGAGCCGGCCCGGTGAGCCGGGCCGGACCCGAACCCTGGACGAGCTGCACTTCGACGTCGTCGGCCTGGCGCGCATCCTCGGCCGACGGCTGTCAGGCCGCGAGGAGTTGCAGGTGCGGCTGTGGCAGAACGAGTTGCGGCCGACGCACACGCGGCTGTGCGGTGTGCACACGCTGGCGGATGCGGAGAACGCACAACTCCTGCGGGATACGGCCGAGAAGGCGCTGGCGTGGCTGGGCGAGCGGGCGCCCGCCGGGTACGAGTTCGTCCTGACGGACGCCGTCGAACTGCGGCCGCTTCTCGATCTGGACGCGGACGTGGTCGCCGTCGACGCTGTCGTCCAGCTGGCCGACGCCGAGCTCCCGGCCGCGCGTCTGGCGGCCTCGCACGTACGGCGCTCGGCCTCAGGCGACTGGTACGCAGGTGACGCGGTCTGCAACTGGTCGGGCCCACACGACACCGCCGACGCCGCGGTTACCGCCGTACACGAAGCACGGTTGCGGCTCGTCGATCAGTTGCGGTCGGCCGGTCGTGATGATCTGGCCGCCACCGCGGACCGCTGGCCGCCCGTTCCTACGTGAAGCTGGCGACGAAGTAGCCGATACCGTAGGGGGCGGCGTGGTAGGTGAGGTCGCCGCTGAGGCCGGTCTCGAGGACTCCCGCGAGGATCTGCCACGGTGCGCGGCCGGCGGCGTGCAGGTCGGCCGCCAAGTCCGGGTCCAGGGCTGCGAGTACGGCGGAATCCGCGCGGTCCAAGGCGCGGGCGACAGTGGTGTCGAAAATCTCGGCCCGGGGGTGCAGGTGGACCGGTGAGTGTTCGCTGCGGCGGGCCGAGCCGTCACCCATCACGAGCAGACCGATCCGATCAGTGCCTGCGGCGATTTCCCGGCCGAGCTCGAGGCAGCGCGCAGGCCGGGCGTCGGTGGGCACAGCGACATAGGAGCGGGGCAGGCCGGCGGCCTTGGTCTGCTCGATGAGCCAACCGCCCATCGCCAGCGAGAGCGGCAACACCGCGGCGCCCGTCCCCAGCCGCACACCCGGAGCGCCGTACGCGCCGAACGAACCACCGGCCGACCCGTCGTAGGAGGTCGCGGCCGTACCCGACCCCAGCACCAGCAGGCGATCGGCGACCGACAGGTGCTCGACCGCGGAAAGGCACTTCGCGCGGAGATCGTCCAGCTCCGGGGCCGCGCCGGAGGCGATCTCGGGGACGAGCAGGGGCGGGTGCGGGCAGACCGCGGCGCTCACGACCGGCACGCCTACGCCTCCCGCACGTAGCGGAGGAACACGTACCCGTCGTCCGCGGTCAGCACGGACGTCAGCGTCATCCGCCGGGTCACCGTCTCCGGGCCGGCTGTGATCCGCGCCGAGCCCGGACCGGCCAGCACCGGCGCCAGCGTCAGGCACAACTCGTCGACGAGATCGACCGCCGTGAGGGATCCCAGCAGGTGCGGGCCGCCCTCGCACAGGATCTGCGGCATCCCGCGCTCGCCCAGCTCCCGCACGAGCGCCTTCAGATCGATTTCACTCCTCCCCTGGACAAGCACCTCGGCGACCTCGGCCAGCGCCGCGCGCCGATGCGGCGGTGACGCCGAGTGGGTGACCACGATCGGCCGGACCGCCGACTGGAAGATCGGGTTCACCGGACTCAGCTCCAGCCGGGACGAGACCACCACGAGCGTCGGGTTCTCCGGCAGTCCGGACGCCCGGCGCCACTCCCGGCTCGCCGCCGACAGTCGCAGCGGGTTGTAGCCCTCGTCGCGGATCGTGCCGGCGCCGACCATCACGGCGTCGGACAGCATCCGGATCCGGCTGAACAGCCGGCTGTCCGAGTCGCTCGACAACGCCTTCGACCGGCCGTCGATCTCGACCGCGCCGTCGAGGCTGCTGACGAAGTTCGCCCGCAGGTGCGGCGCCGACCGGTCGGCCTGCTCGTAGGCCGCGGCCAGGTCGGCGTCGGTGAGGTCTTCCAGGCGACGCATCAGGCGAGACTCCTTCGGGTTCCGGCGGGCTGTGCGGTGCCTCGCAGTACGGCGACCAGGTCCAGCGCCTGGCGAGCCGCCGGTACGTCGTGAACGCGGAAGACCCGGGCTCCGAGCCAGGCCGACACGGTGAGCGCGGCCAGCGTGCCGTTGCCGCGCTGTCCCGGCGGCAGCTCGAGAGTCTCGCCGATGAAGTCCTTGTTCGACACCGCGACCAGGACCGGCCAGCCGGTGGCGGCCAGCTCGTCCAGGCGGCGGGTGAGCTCGAGCGACTGCAGCGTGTTCTTGCCGAAGTCGTGCGTCGGGTCGATCAGGATCCCGTCCGGCCGGACGCCGGCCGCGACCGCGCGGTCGGCGAGGGCGGTCGTCGTCCGGATCACGTCGGCGACCACGTCGTCGTACGCCATCCGGTGCGGGTCCGTGCGCGGCGAGAGGCCGCCGACATGGCTGCAGACCAGCCCGGTGCCGAACTCGGCGGCCACCGCGGCCACCTCCGGGTCGGCGCCCGCCCAGGTGTCGTTGATCAGGTCGGCGCCGGCCTCGGCCACCCGGCGGGCGACGCCGCTGCGGTAGGTGTCCACGCTGATCACCAGCTCCGGGTGCCGGGCGCGGATGCCGGCGACGAAGTCCACGGTCCGGCGGAGCTCCTCGTCCTCGCTGACGGGTTCGCCGTACCCGGCCTTGACGCCGCCGATGTCGACCAGGTCGGCACCGTCGGCGACCGCCTGGTCGATCGCCTGGTGCGCCGCCTCGGTGGCGAAGGTGGCCCCGCGGTCGAAGAAAGAGTCGGGGGTCCGGTTGACGATCGCCATCAGCGCGAACTCGCCCGCAGCGAACGACCGGCCGCCCAGCCGCAGTACACCGCGCTCCGCCATGTGGTCGACTCTAACCGGCGGACCGATCCGCCCCCGGCAGGTGACCGAACCTGCCCAATCTGCCACATATCCTATAGGATTCATGCCGTCAGTCCGCCCACAGCAGCAGATCGGGTCCTCATGCCACGCTTCACCGAGCTAGAGACGTACGACGTCCGCTTCCCCACGTCGCTGGACCTGGACGGCTCCGACGCGATGAACACCGACCCGGACTACTCCGCGGCGTACCTGATCGTGCGGACCGACGCCGGTGACGGCCTCGAGGGCCACGGGTTCGCGTTCACCATCGGCCGCGGCAACGACATCCAGACCGCTGCGATCGAGGCGCTCCGCGACCACGTCATCGGGCTCGACGTGGACGCGACCCTCGACGACCTCGGCGGATTCTGGCGGTCGCTTGTGCACGACTCGCAACTGCGCTGGCTCGGCCCGGAGAAGGGCGTCATGCACATGGCGATCGGCGCGGTCGTCAACGCGGTCTGGGACCTGGCCGCCAAGCGGGCCGGCGTACCGCTGTGGAAACTGCTGTCCGACCTGACCCCGGAGCAGATCGTCGACCTGGTCGACTTCCGCTACCTCACCGACGCGCTCACCCCGGACGAGGCGCTGGAGATCCTGCGCGCCGCCACGCCGGGACGGGCGTCGCGTGAGGCGCAGTTGCACGACCGCGGATATCCGGCGTACACGACGACCCCCGGCTGGCTCGGGTACGACGACGCCAAGCTCGTCCGGCTCTGCCACGAGGCCGTGGCCGAGGGGTTCACGCAGATCAAACTGAAGGTCGGTGCCGACCTGGACGACGACATCCGGCGGATGCGGCTCGCCCGCGAGGCGGTCGGCCCGGACATCCGGATCGCGATCGACGCCAACCAGCGCTGGGACGTGGCCGACGCGATCACCTGGGTCGAGGCGCTGGCGCCGTACGACGTCTGGTGGGTCGAGGAGCCGACGAGCCCGGACGACATCCTCGGGCATGCGGCGATCGCGGCCGCCATCGCGCCGATCCGGGTCGCCACCGGCGAACACGTGCAGAACCGGGTCGTCTTCAAGCAGTTGCTGCAGGCCCGGGCGTTGTCGGTGCTGCAACTCGACTCCGCCCGCGTGGCCGGGGTGAACGAGAACATCGCGATCCTGCTGCTGGCGGCGAAGTTCGGCGTACCGGTGTGTCCGCACGCCGGCGGCGTCGGGCTGTGCGAGCTGGTCCAGCACCTGTCGATGTTCGACTACGTCGCGGTCAGCGGGTCGGTCGAGGACCGCGTGATCGAGTACGTCGACCATCTGCACGAGCACTTCCTGGACCCGGTGGTGATCAAGGACGGGCACTACGTCACGCCGCTGCGGCCAGGGTTCGGCGCCGAGATGGATGCCGAGACACTGGCGGACTACCGGTACCCGGGTGGCAAGATCTGGACGGACCTCACTAGTTCGAAGGAGAGCCACAAGTGACCGACTTCGCCGGCCTGAAGGCCGTGGTGACCGGAGGCGCGTCCGGGATCGGGCTCGCCGCCGCCTCGCTGCTGGCGTCGAGAGGTGCGCAGGTGGTCGTGTTCGACCTCAAGCCCGAGGTCGCCGAACCGCTGACCGGGATCACCACGGACGTCGCCGACGACAGCTCGGTCCGGGACGCGGTCGCCAAGGCCGCGCTCCAGCTCGGCGGCATCGACATCGTGGTGAACAACGCCGGCATCGGCGCGCAGGGCACGGTCGCGGCCAACGACGACGAGGAGTGGCATCGCGTCCTCGACGTCAACGTGGTCGGGATCGCGCGAGTCACCCGGGCCGCCCTGCCGTACCTGCGCAAGTCGCCGGCCGCGGCCATCGTGAACACCTGCTCGATCGCGGCCGTCGCGGGCCTGCCGAATCGGGCGCTGTACTCGGCCTCCAAGGGCGCCGTACTCGCACTGACGATGGCGATGGCCGCCGACCACGTCCGCGAAGGCATCCGGGTCAACTGCGTGAACCCTGGTACCGCGGACACGCCGTGGGTCGGCCGCCTGCTCGAGGCCGCCGTCGACCCGGCGGCCGAACGGGCCGCCCTGGAGGCGCGTCAGCCGATGGGCCGGCTGGTCACCGCGGAGGAGGTCGCCGCGGCGATCGCGTACCTGGCCAGCCCGTTGTCGGGTTCGACCACCGGTACGGCGCTCGCGGTCGACGGCGGGATGCAGAACCTGCGACTCCCGGCGGCCCGCTCATGAAGCTCTTCCCGGACGACCAGCGGGTGGGGCTCGGCGGCGCACCGATCGGGAACCTGCTCGGCGAGGTCAGCGACGCCGAGGCCGTCGCCACCGTGAACGCGGCCTGGGACGAGGGCTGGCGGTACTTCGACACCGCGCCGCACTACGGACTCGGCCTGGCCGAGAAGCGGCTCGGGCGCGGCCTCGACGGCAAGCCGCGGGACGAGTACGTGCTGTCGAGCAAGGTCGGCCGGATCATCTACACGGCCGACACGGCGACCGCCGACGACGAGGGCTTCGACCTCAGCACCACCCGGCGGCGGCGCTGGGACTTCTCGCGTGCCGGGGTGCTGCAGAGCATCGAGGACTCCCTGCGCCGGATCGGCACCGACCGGCTCGACGTCGTGTTCGTGCACGACCCCGACGACCATTACCAGGAGGCGGTCGCGACCGCGTTCCCGACGCTGATCGAGCTGCGCGACCAGGGTGTGATCGGCGCGATCGGCTCCGGCATGAACCAGTCCGAGATGCTGACCCGGTTCGTCCGGGAGGTCGACATCGACGTGATCATGCTGGCCGGGCGCTACACGCTGATCGACCCCGACGGGCTGGACGACGTACTCCCGGCCTGCCTGGCGAACGACGTCCAGGTAGTTGCCGTGGGCATCTTCAACTCCGGCCTGCTCGCCCGGCCCCGGCCCGCCCCGGGTGCCACCTTCAACTACGCACCGGCCGCCGCGTCCCTGGTCGACAAGGC
>NZ_SMKR01000190.1 GCF_004348725.1 Kribbella turkmenica | reverse complement strand
AGTTGAACCGGTACGGATTGACCACATCGGCGTCCTGGCCGGGGGTGCCGGTGATGGCGTCGTCGCCGGTGGTGCCGACCCTGTCGGGCTGGCCGTAAGCGGTGTACCGGTACGTCGACGTCGTCAAGCCCGTCGTAGCGTCGGTGAGGGTTTCCACGTCGCCGTGCGGATTAGTGCCGTAGAACGACTTGCTCGACGTCGAACCATTGACCGGAGAATCAACCAGCGACAGGTTCTCCCCACCCGCGCCGTAGGCATACGACTTGGACACCTTCCAGACCCCGGCAGTGTCGCGTTCCTCCTCAACCGCGACCTGATCGGCCAAACCAACGAACGTGTACCGGGTACTGACCGACTGCGCGGTACCGACCTTCTCGGCCTGCGACACCACCCGATCAAACGGATCAAAAGACTGAAGCCTGGTGAACGTCGGGGCCCCGGCGGTGTCGAACCTCTGCTGACGCACCAGCCGGTCATAACCGTCGTAGGCGTTCTGCTCCACCACCCGCGCACCGACATCGACCGTGGTCGAACGACCGAACACGTCATAGCGGTGATTCATCGTCGTTGCGCCGGTCACCGTCCTGACCAAACGGTTACGGTCATAGGCCATCGTCGAGGCCGTCGACCCGATGGTCTGCGACGTGACGTTCCCGGCCGCGTCATACACATACGACTCGTCGTCACCCGCCTCCACACCGGTCTTCACCACCGACTTCAACTGCCGCGCCGGCGTGTAGGCATAGGTCGATGCCTGATCGAGGTAGTCGGCCGTGCCGGCCTTCAGAACCTTTTCGACATCCTGCGAACGATCACCATCGAGGTTGTAGCGCAGCGAATGCGACGACACCAACTGCCCGTCATCGGTCTTCTCCACCAAAACCCGCGCCAGACCATCCTCGTGATACGTCTGCGTCGCCACATTCCCGTTCGGCTTGTCCACCGCCGACCGCCAACCCCGCGGATCATAGGCGTACTGCCACGTCTCCAACGACGACGTCGGCGACTCACCCGCCTTCACCGTGTCCACCAGATTCCGCACATCCCACGTGTAAGCGGTGTACCGCGAAACATGCAGGTTGTTGCTGCCGAGCGGACGCTGCGCGTTCGTCGACAAGACATTGGAGTTCAGGTCGTAGGTGTAGTCGGTCTTCGCCTGCTCCGCCCCGCCCTTCAGCTCCTGGACCTGCGTCGTGCGGGCCAGACCGTCGGTCGTCACCTTGAACGTGTCAGCCGCAGCGCTCGGAGTGTTGTCCTTCACCTCCGTCTGCACACCGTTGGCGTCATAGCTGTAGGTAAACGACCGCGACGCCACCGGGTTCGTCGACACCAGCTTGATCGCGTCCGCGACCACCACCCCCGACGTGGCCGGCTTCAACACCACCGTCTTCGCGACACCGTTCGGGAACGAGTAGTTACCGAGGCTGACCCACGGGTTCGCCGCCGTACACGCCTTTTGATCGACCGTCTTGGTCGCCACCCCCGTGGAGTGATTGATCGTGTACGTCGCCGCCGACGCCGCATCCGTGCGCACCGGACACGACGCGTACACATCGAACGAACCAGCCACATCCGGCAGCACCCGCCAACTGAAACTGTCGTTCGCCCCCGGCGAGCCCACCGCAGCCGCCGCGTGGGTGCGATAGTTCGCTCCCTGGGTGTTCGTGCCACCGGTGATGGTCGCCCAGGTGCCGGTGGCGGCCGTTTGCCAGGTGTCGGC
Organism: Kribbella turkmenica; assembly: GCF_004348725.1. Classification (GTDB taxonomy): domain Bacteria; phylum Actinomycetota; class Actinomycetes; order Propionibacteriales; family Kribbellaceae; genus Kribbella; species Kribbella turkmenica. The sequence goes on along the minus strand of NZ_SMKR01000190.1, from coordinate 11,757 downwards.
GTTGTCGACCACGTCGACCGGCTGCTGCGCGGCCGTGTCCGAACGCGACTGCAACGCACCATCGGGGTAGTAACCCCACGACTGGACGCGCTTCGCGTCGTCCCCGGGCACGGTCATCGTGCGATCGGTCTGCTGACCCAGCTGGTTGTAGCCGTAGCTCGTGGAGATCTGCCACGGATCCGTCGAGGACTTGATCTCACCCGAATCGAAATAGGTGAAGTTCGTCCACTGCGCGCCCGAGCTGCCGAACGTCGGCTCCGACTGGGCCTTGATCTCGCCGGTCGGGTAGTACTGGATGAACGTGCTGGACGGCGTCGTGTAGCCCGGTTCCGTGGTGTCGAACGCACCCTTCTTCTGAACCGGGCGGTTGTTCTTGTCGTAGACAGTCTCGGAGTACCGGCCGCTGGGGCGGGTCTGCCGGGTAACGTTGCCGGCCTCGTCGTAGGTCAGCTTGGTGATCCGGATCTCCTGGCGCGCACCGATCGGTGTGTGCGGGACCTTGACCTCGACCGGCTGACCGGCCTCGTCGTACACCGTGGTCTTGGTGTGACCCGTCGCGTTGATCTCCGCCGTCACCAGGCCGTCGGCGTCGTACACCTTCTTACTGGTGTAACCGGCCGCATCGGTCACCGCGGTCACCCGGTGGTTCAGGTCGTACACCATCTTCGACGTGTAGTCAGTCGCCGCCGACGCGTTCTTCAGCGGGTCGATCACCGTGATTTGGTTACCGACCAGGTCGTACTCGTACGTCGTGGTCGGGGTCTTGGTGGATCCGTCGGTGTCGACGAACGGCGTCTCCACCTTCAGGACCTGACCGATCCGGTCATAGCTGTACTTCGTCACGAAGTCGTTCGGATCCGTGGTCGACGCGACACCCTTCGGCGCGGTCTCGGTGGTCCTGCGGCCCAGCACGTCGTAGGTGTAAACGATCTGCCGACCGGTGGTGTTGTTGTCCGGCAGGGTCTTGGTCAAGACGTTGTCCGCGGCATCGAACGTGGACGACGAGAACGCGCCGTTCGGAGCGGTTTCCTTGGTGATGTTGTCGTTGAGGTCGTACTCGGTGGCCGTCGTCCGGGTCTCGGTGCCGTTGTAGGGCTTGGTGACCTTGGTCGGCCGGCCGAACGCGTCGTACTCAGCGGTTGTGACGCGCGGGAAGTCGTCCTCGACGCGGAGCACGTTGCCGCGGTCGTCGTACAGGAAGTCGATCTGCGCGAGCAGCGGGTCGATGATCTTCGTCGGGTAGCCGTTCGCGTCGTACGCCTGGTACTGCGTGACATTGCTACGGGCGTCAGCGGCCGTGGCGAGCGTCCCGTTCGCGTTATAGGTGTACGTCGGACCGTAACCGCGGCCGTTCTTCACGGTCTCGACGTTGCCGTTGGCGTCGTAGGTGAACGTATCGGTCCGACCGGCCGCGCTCGTCTTCGATATCAACACCGTCGGACGCGCACCAGTGGTCAACGTCTGGTAGGTGAGCACGACACCTGGGAGGCCGTTCTTGACCGCCATCGCGTCGCGGACCTTGAGCGGATAACCGGTCTTCGGGTCGTACTCCCAAGTCGACACCGCGCCGTTCGGCTCCTGCAGCCGGATCACATTGTGGTCACTGTCCCACGCGAGCAGCGTGGCCTTGGTCCCACCCGAGGCGTTCTGATTGGCGTCGAGGATGCTCGTCGTCCGGCCGTAGCCGTCCATCCGGTACGTCGTCACCGAGGGAGTGGAGCCGTTCACATCGGTCACCGTGGCGACGATGTCCTTCGCCACCGACCCGTCCGGATCGGCGTACGAGAAGGTCGTGCTGTTGCCACGGCGGTCGGTGTAGTTCTTGGGCCACAGTGCATAGGCGGAGTTCTCGGTCGAGGTGTAGTACTGGACCTTCGTCTCCGCGCTGCGCGGGTCCTTGACCGAGTTGAGTTTCGCATTCCCGTTGGCCGACGTGTCGGTGTAGCCGAACAGGAACGTCTTCACCGGCGCACCGGCACCGAATGTCCGCGTCGCCGGGTCGAACGAGCCGCCGTCCTCAAGCTTGATCACCTGGTGCGACCCGTTGTAGCTGAACTTGAGCGCTCGTCCGGACAGGTCCCGGATCCACACCAGCCCGGCGCTGTCGTACCCCAGCGTCATGACGACCCGCGACGATGCATCGGTGGCAGAGGTGAGCCGACCGTTGGTGTCGTAGTTGAACGTCAGCGCGTTCCCGTTCCGGTCGACGACCGAGGTCTGCCGACCGGTGTCCTGATTGAAGTAGAAGCGAGTACCGTCCGGACGGCTGAACACCCACTGATGCGCCGCGTCGGCGGTGAGGTCGCGGGTCAGATCAAGCGACACACCCGCAGGTCTCGTGTAGGTCAGCTGGCCGGCGGACTGCGTCGCGAGCTTGTAGGTGTGCGTCGAGCCGTCACCGTCGATGAAGGTCATCAGGTTGTTGACGCTGCCGCCGCTCGGCACCGAGAGCCGGCTGCCGAGTCGGGTCAATGTCGCCGGCTGCACGGAGACGCCGAAGCCGGCACCAGCGTCGGTGACATCCATGCTGTTGTAGGCCAGTCGCACGAACGCCGAGGGGCCGATCGACGGGTTGGACATCGCGTCGTACGACCAGACCACGTTCCCGCTGTAGAGGTTCGTCAGCAGTTGCGAACCCGCACCGGTCTCTTCGCCGGTGTACGACAGGAACTTCTCCAGGCCCAATTGGTTGGAGGTCGGATCCTCGACGTAGCGATCAACACACAGGAAGCCCGTGGTGACGACAGCGCATCCTTGGATCGGCCGGGTGGTGTTCGATGAAGGCGGAGTCGTCGTGGAGAACCAGCCCGAGCCGGTCCACAGGTCCAGGTACAGATCGTAGGCGAGCCGCTTCGTCCCGGTGTCGGAGTTGATCGGCGTGCGCACCGGGAGGTTGAGCACAACCGCCTCGCCCGGTGCCAGCGCTTTGCCGAGTGGCACGAAGTTGCGGTCTCCGGAGACCGTGATGTCGGTGCTGTCGCCAGGCTCCGTCCAGCGGTACGACAACTGCAGGCCGGTCGGCCAGGTCGCGTTGGTTGTGTTCGTGACGGTGACCGGGGTCGTGACGGTGGTGCCGGGAACGAACCTCTCGGGGATCTCGTCGGCCTCGTAGGTCTGAGCCTCATTCTTCACCAACGACTCCACCCACAGGCGAGGCTTGAACAGGCTGTCCGGGGACTCGCCGTTGGTGATGCTGAGCAGTTGCTGAGGAACCGTCTCGTCGCGGGTCTTCAGCAGAAGGCCGTGGTTGTCGCCCGGGTTGCTCACCCAGGACTGCACCTCGGCGATCAGCTCGCTCGATCCGAAGGTGAGTCGCTGCGGATTGTCATCGGGGCGCACCGTGCCGAGGTTGGTCGCCTCGTAGTCGCCACCGGGAGTGGACCAGTCGATCGTGGACGTGGCCTGGTTCCAGGTGGCCTGTCCTTCGACGAAGTCACGGGTGAGGGCGTGCAGGTCGAAGTCGGCCTGGCCGATGCCGGATCCGTAGTTCGAGAACAGCTCGACCCTCGCGTCGGTGACCCTGGTTCCCTGCGTGATCGCGGCGGTGTCGAACTCGAAGACCGCGCGTTCTTTCCCGTACACCGGATGGTTGTTGCCGACCTGCATCCAGTAGCGCGTGTTCCCCGAAGTGCCGTCAGGACGGGACAGCACCACGTCCGGCTGCGCCGAGCTCAGCGTGGTGTCGGAGATGTCCCCCGAGAACGACCGCATGACGCGGCCTTCGCGAGGTGTCGTCACGGTCTGGACGTTCGAGGCGGCGCGACCGTTCTGCGCCCCGTCACCGACCGTCCGGGCCACGACCCAGTAGTTGTAGGTAGCCGGCTCGGTCGCAGACGACGGCTTCGCCGACTGATCGGTCCAGGTGGTCACGTCCGACGCGACCGTGCCGACCAGTTCCAGACCGGCAGGATCGCTGGAGCTGAAGTACTCCACGACCGGCGTGGTGCAGGTACCCGCGGGAAGTGTCCGGCAGCCGCGGAAGATCTGGTACTCGACCAGGTTGTCGTCCTCGCGCGCGGTCGGGTCGACGTACGCGCTCCACTTCAATTCCGGACCGCTTGCCTGAATCGTCGCCGGCGGCTGGAGCGCGACTCCGGGCTCGTCATAGGTGATGACCAGGTTCGGGCGGACGGCGGTCTCGCCGCCGTCCGTGGCCTCGCTCGCGTTGTAGTACAGGCCGCCGATCGGGCCGGTACCGGAGTCGTTGACGGCCTTCAGCATGACACCGAAGTTCTGCGACGGCTCGTTCACCCACGACTGCACGTACGAGCCGAGCGCGAACGAATGCCACAGATCCCGCTGCCCCGGAGCCTTGGTCTGAGTGGAGAACTCGGTCCAGCTCACCGCATCCGCGATCGGCGTCGTCGCCGTCGTGGTGTCCCGGACCATCCGCACCTGCGCGGGCTTGCCCGGCAAGGCGTGCACCGTACCCAGCGAGTACCACGCGCCGGACGCCGAGCCGGTCGTCTGGTCCCAAACGGTGTTCAGCACCGTCGGCTGACCGGTCGGCGTCGCACCGGTGATCTTGACCGTCGGCTTGCCACGGTAAGAGGCCTGGAAGTAGTGGCCCTGCACGAGATAGTCACCCGCGCTGGGCACCCGGGCATCCCAGGTGAACGCGTCCGGCGTCGTACCGTGCGGCGCGTACGAGAACCGGCCACCGACCGCGCCGTTGTGGGCGTAGTCCTCCCACAAACCCTCATACGACGTGGCCGTGAGGTCCTGGTCGTCCACGGTCACCTTGTTGAACGCGTACGTCCCGTCGAACGACGTGCTCATCGACGACCAAGTGGCGGTCGCCTCCGACCAGGCCTTGGTCGCCTTCACCGCCGCGAACGGCACCGTCGTCGTGTCCGAGCCGAACGCCGCACCGAAGTGCATGTTCAGGTCGGCCGAGCGGATCGCCGTACCGGCCGGAATCATCGAGGTGTCGAACCTCAGCAGGCCACGCCACGTGTTGCGACTGGCATCGTCGCCGGTCAGCACCGTCGGGTGCGAACCGTAGGTCGTGGTCGGGGCAGCCTCGGAGATGGACGTGTCCTGGGCGGCGTTCGGGTCCGGTACGACGATGATGGTCGGGTCGATGACGATCGGGAACACGCGCGCCTCGGCCTTGAGCCAGGTCACGTCAGGCTTCAAGGTGAGGAGGGTCTTGCCGCCCTCCTGGGTGACCGTCTGTGTGATTTTGTCCGAGTAGCCCGGCTGGCCTAGGTGGTTCTGCGGCGACGCGTCGGACATGTTCGGCGCCGGAATCACGTACTTCGGCAGTTTGTCGTCGGACTTCTTGAAGAAGCCGATCGAGCCGTCGGACTGCTCCTTGGCGGTGAGCCCGCCGGTCTGCAGTTCGAAGGTGTACTCGCTCGCCGCGTCCGCGACGCTCGCGAGCACGACGTCCTCCTTCACGCCGGTGTTGGTCACCCGGTACCGAACGTCCGCGGTGCCGAAGACATCCGCGAAGACGACCGACGAGTCCTTCGCCGTCGGCAGCAGTTTGCGCTTGTCGCCGGCCGCGCCCAGGCGGATCCACGTGCCGTCAGCCTCGAAGCTGATCAAACGGTCGGTCGACTTGCCGAAGCGGGAACGGAAGCTGTTCCTGCCGTTCTCGAACGCGTCCTCGCCCGCACCGGGGGTGACCTTCGTGTCGATGCGCTGCCACTTGCCCTCGGAATCCTTGTAGTGCACGGGCTCCGTCGAGAGCACGGTCTGCGTGGTGCCGTCCGACATCAGATAGCTCGTCGACGACGCGGTCCGCTTCGTCTCCAGTTCGCGGATACGCTGCGGCTTTCCGGTCGACGAAACGACAGACGACGACACCTTGCCCACACGCGCTGGTGCCGGCGGTGCAAGCGGTCCCAGGGCAGCCTTCTGTACCTGCGGTACGGCGACCTGCACGACATGCCGTGGTTGGGCCACCGCTGTGAGGGGCACCGCAACTGAGGCCGGGAGGGACAGCACGAGGGCAGACGTCAGCAACATGCGGGCGCGGCGCATCGACACTCCAAAACTGGGCGGATCCGGCGCACCCCGAGCGACACCGGCGAAGTCAGAGAGTTTTTATCCTTCGAACACTCTCCGGCGCAACCCAGTTGCAGGTAGTTGCAACGACACGCGCGATCACGGGCGGGGGCAGCCGCGACGTGCTACCCGCCGGGCAGGAAGCGGACCGAACGACAGGACGTGTCGCCGAATGCGAGATACGGCGGAGTGTGCTCCGATCGTTCCGCCCGGCCCTGCGGCGTATACGTCCTGTCCCTCGGGACCCCTCAGGTCAGGTGGTCGTAGTCGCCTCGCACCCAGGCGGCGTGGCGGTCGGCGGAGCGGCGGACGATCGCCTTGGCGTCCACCGGGATGACCGAGCCGAAGTTGTTGTAGAGGCGGTCGTAGTCGAAGATCTCGAGGGAGCGGGCGACGCGGTCGACGACGGCTCCGGAGAGTGGGATGCGGTTCGGGTAGCTGCGCATGAAGCTGACCGAGGTGCGGTCGGGGTTGGCGAAGACGGTGTCGCCGGACAGCAGGACACCCTTGCCGTCGGCACCGTCCGCCCAGTGGGTGACCGCGCTGCCCGGGAAGTGGCCGCCGGGCTGGATCAGGGTGACGCCGGGGAGCGGGGTGAGCTTGCCCGACCAGGTCCTGATCACCGGGTCCTGGCGGGCGACCCACTCGGCGTCCGCCTCCGAGACGTACACCGGTACGTCGCCCAGCCGGTGACTCCACTCGACCTGGACGCCGTACATGTGCGGATGGCTGGCGACGATCGCCGCGATCCCGCCGAGCTCGCGCACCCGCCGTACGGCGTCGTCGTCGACGAAACCGATCGGGTCCCAGAGCAGGTTGCCCTCGTCGGTCTGCACCAGCATCGACTGCTGCCCGATCCCGGCCGGCGGCTTCGAGGTGATGCCGAACAGCCGCGGCTCCACCTCCTCGATCGCCACCGTCGTCCCGGCGGCGGCCAGCTCGTCGAGCGTGGTCCAGTGCTGACCGTCGGCAGGCACCCACTGGCGTTCGTCGGCGCAGATCGCGCACACGTCGACCTGCTCGGAGTGCTCGACCGCGCAGGTCGCACAGATCCAGAAACTCACCGTGTTCTCCCCTCAGTGTGACCCGGGCGACATCCCGGACCATCCGCAGTCTCGGACGTCAAGCCGGGTTGAAGTCAAGACGCGACCGATCTCACACCTGTCAGGACATTTTGGGTCTGACAGCAGGACTAGCATCGAAATCGGCCTGGTTTTCGCCCGGCCGAGCCGGTCGCGGCAGCCGCACGGCTCTGGTCCGAGATCAAATCGGAGGATCGGTTTGCCCAGCAAACCAGCCGGCACGCTGTACCGCGGCCGGGAGGGCATGTGGTCGTGGGTCGCGCACCGGATCACCGGGGTGGGCATCTTCTTCTTCCTCCTGGTGCACGTGCTGGACACCGCCCTGGTCCGGGTCTCCCCGGAGGCCTACAACGAGGTCATCGGCACCTACAAGAACCCGATCGTCGGCCTGCTCGAAGTCGGCCTGGTGGCGGCGATCCTGTTCCACGCGTTCAACGGCATCCGGCTCATCCTGGTCGACTTCTGGGCCAAGGGCCCGCGCTACCAGCGGCAGCTGATGATCGGCGTCGGCGCGATCTGGGTGGTCCTGTTCGTGCCGTTCGTGATCCGGCACCTCACCCACGTCTTCGGAGGCTGAGATGTCGGACATCGCCGCTCCCCGGTCCAGCTCCCGCTCCCGCTCGCTGAAGGGCGGCGGCCGGAACCGGTCCGGCCAGACCAACTTCGAGCTCTACAGCTGGCTGTTCATGCGGCTGTCGGGTCTCGCCCTCGTCGTCCTGGTGCTCGGCCACCTGTTCGTGAACCTGATGCTCGGTGACGGCATCACCGGGCTGGACTTCGCGTTCGTGGCCGGCAAGTGGGCCAACCCGCTGTGGCAGGTCTGGGACCTGCTGATGCTGTGGCTGGCGATGCTGCACGGCACCAACGGGATGCGCACGATCATCAACGACTACGCCGAGAAGGACCAGACCCGGTTCTGGCTGAAGTCCCTGCTGATCACCGCGTCGATCGTGATCGTCGTACTCGGCACCCTGGTGATCTTCACCTTCGACCCCTGCCTGGACCCCAGCTCGACGCTGTCGGTCTGCAACAAGTAAGACTGCGCAATTTTCTGAGAGGTTCACAGATGCAGCGGCATCAGTACGACGTAGTCATCGTCGGCGCGGGTGGAGCGGGGATGCGCGCCGCCCTCGAGTCGAGCAAGCGGACCCGGACGGCCGTCCTCACCAAGCTCTACCCGACCCGGTCGCACACCGGCGCGGCCCAGGGCGGCATGTGCGCCGCGCTGGCCAACGTCGAGGAGGACAACTGGGAGTGGCACACCTTCGACACGGTCAAGGGCGGTGACTTCCTGGTCGACCAGGACGCGGCCGAGGTGATGTGCCGCGAGGCCGTCGACGCGGTTCTCGACCTGGAGAAGATGGGCCTGCCGTTCAACCGGACCGCCGAGGGCAAGATCGACCAGCGGTTCTTCGGCGGTCACACGCGCAATCACGGCGAGGCCGTCGTACGCCGTTCCTGCTTCGCGGCCGACCGTACCGGGCACATGATCCTGCAGACGCTGTACCAGCAGTGCATCAAGCAGAACGTGGAGTTCTTCAACGAGTTCTACGTCCTCGACCTGCTGATGGTCGACGGCCGCTCCACCGGCGTGGTCGCGTACGAGCTGGCCACCGGCGAGCTGCACATCTTCTCGGCCAAGTCGGTGGTGTTCGCCTCCGGCGGCTTCGGCAAGGTGTTCCGGACCACGTCGAACGCGCACACGCTGACCGGTGACGGGATGGGCATCGTCTGGCGCAAGGGCCTGCCGCTGGAGGACATGGAGTTCTTCCAGTTCCACCCGACCGGCCTGGCCGGTCTCGGCGTACTGCTGTCCGAGGCGGCCCGCGGCGAGGGCGGGATCCTGCGGAACAAGGACAACGAGCGGTTCATGGAGCGCTACGCGCCGACGGTCAAGGACCTGGCGCCGCGCGACATGGTCGCCCGGGCGATGGCGAACGAGGTCCGCGAGGGCCGCGGCTGCGGGCCGGACGGCGCGTACGTGATGCTCGACCTGACCCACCTCGAGCCGGCGCACATCGACGCGAAACTGCCGGACATCACCGAGTTCGCCCGGACGTACCTCGGCGTCGAGCCGTACACCGAGCAGATCCCGGTCTTCCCGACCGCGCACTACGCGATGGGCGGCATCCCGACCAACGTCAAGGGCGAGGCGCTCGCCAGCAACGACGACGTCATCCCCGGCCTGTACGCCGCCGGCGAGGTCGCCTGCGTGTCCGTGCACGGCGCGAACCGGCTGGGCACGAACTCGCTGCTCGACATCAACGTGTTCGGCCGGCGGGCGGGGATCGCGGCCGCCGAGTACGCCGAGACCGCCGTCTTCGAGGAGTTCCCGGACGCGCCGGAGAAGTTCGTGGTCGACCTGGTCGAGGGCCTGCGGAACGCGACCGGCGACGAGCGGGTGGCCGCGATCCGGGCCGACCTGCAGGCGACGATGGACCTGAACGCGCAGGTGTACCGGACCGAGGGTTCGCTGAAGCAGGCGCTGGTCGACATCGAGACGCTGAAGGAACGCTTCTCCCGGGTGGCGGTGCAGGACAAGGGCAAGCGATTCAACACCGACCTGCTCGAGGCCGTCGAGCTCGGCTTCCTGATCGACCTGGCCGAGGTGCTGGTGGTGTCCGCGCTGGCCCGCAAGGAGTCCCGTGGCGGGCACTTCCGCGAGGACTACGACAAGCGCGACGACGTCAACTTCATGCGGCACACGATGGCGTACCGCGAACTCGATGCCGACGGCAACGTGAACATCCGGCTCGACTACAAGCCGGTCGTCCAGACCCGCTACAAGCCGATGGAGCGCAAGTACTGATGGACGTCAAGGTCAAGATCCTGCGGTACAACCCCGAGGTCGTCGACGAGGCGGAGTGGAAGACCTACTCGGTCACCCTGCAGCCGACCGACCGCGTCCTGGACGCGCTGCACAAGATCAAGTGGGACCAGGACGGCACGCTCACCTTCCGACGTTCCTGCGCGCACGGCGTCTGCGGCTCGGACGCGATGCGGATCAACGGCCGTAACCGGCTGGCGTGCAAGACGCTGATCAAGGACCTGAACCCGGAGAAGGAGATCACCGTCGAGCCCATCAAGGGCCTGCCGGTGCTCAAGGACCTGGTCGTCGACATGGAGCCGTTCTTCGACGCGTACCGCTCGGTGATGCCGTTCCTGGTCACCAGCGGCCACGAGCCGACCCGCGAACGGATCCAGTCCCAGGCCGATCGCGACCGGTTCGACGACACCACCAAATGCATCCTGTGCGCCGCCTGCACGACGTCCTGCCCGGTCTTCTGGTCCGACGGCCAGTACTTCGGCCCGCAGGCGATCGTCGGCGCCCACCGGTTCATCTTCGACAGCCGCGACGAGGGCACCGAGCAGCGCCTGGAGATCCTGAACGACAAGGAAGGCGTCTGGCGCTGCCGCACCACCTTCAACTGCACCGACGCCTGCCCCCGAGGCATCGAGGTCACCAAGGCCATCCAGGAAGTGAAGCGAGCCCTGATCTTCCGCCGCGTCTGACCAACCCGCCGCCGCCGAAGCACCCCGCCTTCGGCGGCGGCTCCACGTCCGGCCACCGGGCCCCGGCGTTCCCGCGCGCCGGGCGCTCCACCGGCCCCGGCGGTCGGCGGCCGGCTGTCGACGGTCGCCGGTCGGCGGTCGGCGGTCGGGCGGTCGCCGGTCGGGCGGTTTCGGGGGTTTGAACACCTACTCGGGACTGTGGACACGTCATAACCTGTTCACGGTCCCCGCCGGTTGTCCAAGCCCCCGACCTATCACCTGTCGCGCCGGACACGACGTCACCAAACGTTCGGACCGACGAGCGGCATTCCACCGGCGTCCGCCCGGGCGCTCAGTGATGCATCCTCGCGCCCTTCAGCACCTTGTCCACCGCGTTCTTCGGTCCGTAGAGCGCGATCCCGACCAGATCCAGCTCACCGGTCGGCACGGCTTTCACCGCCGCCCGGTTGTCCCGGTCGTTGCCGGTAGCAAACAGCTCCTGCGTGAACACCGCGTGCTCGATCTCCCGCCGCAGCGCCCGCTCGTGCGCCGTACCCATGAGCTCCTTGGACCCCTCGAACACCAGCACCGGCTGCCGGAACATCGGCAGGTACCGGGTACCGTCCGCATCCTCGTACGGCTCCCCGACGACCTCCGGATGGGTCCCGGCGATCCCACTCACCAGGAACGCCGTCACGTTCAACCGCTGCCAGACCGCCAGATCGTCCCGCAGCAACACAGCAATCTTGGTATCGAACCGAATCGTCTCCTCATCCACGGACCAATCGTCCGGCCGCGTCGCGAGCCGGTCTTGTACGTTCTTGACCTCCACCGCACGCGACCGAGGCGTCCTCCCGTGTCCTGTCTGGTGGGTCAGCCAACCAGGCAGTGGGTTGTCCAAGCTCATTCCGGTTAGCCAACCCACACTCTCGTGGGGCCACCTACCAGACGGTGCCCGTCTCAGCAGTACGGCGGGTTGGTGGTTACCGCGGTGGCTACTCGGAGGAAGAGGTTGAAGAGGCGGTAGAGGTGGGGCATGTCGGCCTCTACGGTGACTGTGCGGTCGTCCTGGCGGGTGACCCCGGGGATGGCGGTCAGGTGGGCGGTGACTGACGCGTTCTGCCAGCGGACGGTGAGGCGGCGGGTGGCGGAGGCCGCGGGGGTGGTG